>NZ_JABDRI010000077.1 GCF_013041805.1 Lutibacter sp. | reverse complement strand
GATTGTTTTTAAGTGCACTTTTTAATTTTTTTACTGCAGCTTTTACATCTTCTGGAATTAACAGCATATCATTACCAGCCATAAAAGCTGCTAAATCTATATCACCTGGTTTTGCATAATTTGCTGCACCCTTCATATTTAAAGCATCTGTAAAAATTAATCCTTCAAAATTCATTTTTTCCTTTAAGAGTTCTGTCACTACTTTGTAAGAAATTGAAGTAGGAACTCCTTTTTTTGGTTCCAAAGAAGGTACATTTAAATGAGCAATCATAACACTTGCTAAATCGGTCTTAAAGAGTTCTTTATATGGGAATAATTCGATAGAATCTAAGCGCTCTAAACTAAAATCAAGGAACGGAAGTGTTTTATGTGAATCTGTTGAGGTATCTCCATGACCTGGAAAATGCTTAGCATTTGCTAATACTCCAGTTCGTTGCATTCCGTTTGTGAAAGCAATTGCTTTTTCAGTTACATTGTATTTGTTTTCACCAAAAGAGCGATTGCCAATAATTGGATTTATTGGATTGGTATTGATATCTACAACAGGTGCAAAATTAATATGAATACCAACTCTTTTACAGTGTTTTCCTAATTGTTCTCCAAATTGTTCTATTAGTTTATTGTTTTGTACAGCACCTAAAGTCATATTCCAAGGATAACGAAATGCATTTTTTAAACGCATATCTAATCCCCATTCACCATCAAAACCAATAAGCAATGGAATTTTTGAAGCTGCTTGGTAACTATTTGTTAGTTCGACTTGTTTTTTTGGTGTTCCTTGCATAAAAATTAAACCACCGATATGATATTTTTTTATCATTCTTTTGATATAGGCAGTATGCTTTTTATCCTTATTTGAATAAGCTTGAATCATAAATAACTGACCAATTTTTTGATCAATGCTTAAACGATTCATGATACTATCAACCCATTTATGTTGGTTTTCAGCATCAATTGTAATTAATGGTTCGTGCTGCTGTGCATAGCTTGTCGTTAAAAATAATAGGATGCTAGCGATTAGTATTTTTTTCATTGGTAATTATTTTATTCGTTTAAAAGTACACCTGTTCCATTTAAGTTGGAAAATATAGTAGTTCCATTTTCTAGTTTTACGCCTGTTGCGACATCATTTTTTATCAGTAAAGCTCCATCCATATCAACATAATCTAGAATAGGTGTTAAATGTGCAATTGCTGAAATTCCAACCGATGATTCTGTCATGCAACCAACCATCGTTTTTAAACCTAACGATTTGGCTTTTTCTATCATTCTTTTTGCTGGAGTTAAGCCACCACATTTCATTAGTTTTATGTTTACACCATGAAAATGATTGTAGCATTTCTCAATATCACTTTCAATAATACAACTTTCATCTGCAATAATGGGTAAAAATGAATTCTCAAATACAACTTGTGAGCCTCTCCAATTATCTGCTGGTAAAGGTTGCTCAATAAATTCTACACCTAATTTTTTCAATTCAAGTGAGTTTTTCACGGTTTCTGTAACATTCCAAGCGCAATTTGCATCAATTCTAAAAATTGAATTTGAATGTTTTCTTAATTCGGTTACTATTTTCAAATCATCTTTCGTTCCTAGTTTAATTTTATAAATAGGCCAAGGCATTTCTTTCATTTTTGAAACCATATTTTCAATGGTATCAATTCCAATTGTAAAATTTGATTGAGGAAGCTGTTCTAAATTGAAATTCCAATAGTTGTAAAGTTTTACCCCTTTTTTCCGAGTATATAAATCTGTATATGCTTCATCTAAAGCGCATAACAAAAACATGTTTTCTTGAAAGTAGGGTAGTAGATAATCCCAGAATTCTTCAGGTGTTTTAATAGAAGAGGTTTCAATAATTTCGCGCTTTTCTAAAAGTTCTTTTTCAAATTGTTCAACAAAAGTATTGTAATAAGGATTTGCAGTGGCTTCTCCAAAACCAGAAAATCCATCTTCCTGAAGTTCCACGATCAACGATGGAATTTCAGTTCTAGTTCCTCTTGAAATTGTGAAGGGATGTTTTAATTTTAACTTGTAGGTATGTATAATTAATTTCATCTTAGATCAATGCTTCTCTTAAAATTGATATAGGATGTTTTGATTCTCTTTTAGTACCATCTTTAATTTGATGCCTGCAACTTGTTCCAGCGGCAGCAATGATTGTGTTATTTTCTGTATTTCTAATTTTTGGAAATAGGGTGTCTTCACCAACTTGCATACTGATTTTGTAATGTTCCTTTTCATAACCGAAAGAACCTGCCATTCCACAACATCCTGAATTAATAATAGTTACAGAGTAGTTTTTAGGAATAGATAGCATTTGAAAAGTGGGTTCTGTACTGCTTAGAGATTTTTGCTGACAATGCCCATGGATTTTTATAGTTTGTGCTTGGTTTGTAAAACTTTTTGTTGAGATATGTTGTTTCTCGAATTCTTGTTTAATAAATTCTTCAATAGTAAACGTATGATTTGAAATTTCCTTTGCTGCGTTTTTATCATCAGCCAATCTTAAATATTCATCTCTAAAAGTTAAAATTGCGGAGGGCTCTATACCAACTAATGGATTTTTAGCTGAAATAATATGTTTAAAAAAGTTTACGTTAAAATCGGCTTTTTCTTTTGCTTTGTCTAAAATTCCTTTAGAAATAAAGCTCCTTCCGCTTTCTTCATGTTGTGTAATGTTTACTTTATATCCTAATATTGTTAATAATTCAATAGTATCAATTCCAATGGCAGCATCATAATAATTTGTAAATTCATCAACAAATAGAAATAATTCTCCGTTTTTAGCAGGTTGATTTAGTAGTCTTTTTTTATTTTTTTTATACCAGCTATACACCGTTTTTTTAGCTAATTTAGGAATACTTCTTTCTGTAGCAATTCCCATGAGTTTTTTAGTGAGTTTTGTATTTAATATTAAATTTGTGAAAGTAGGAGTAAGGCTACCTAATTTATTATATTTCACATTATTAGCAAACATATTTGTTCTGAAAGGAATACCATTTTCTTTGTAATAATTATGTAAAAATTCGGCTTTTAAAGCTGCTACATCAACATTACTAGGGCATTCACTCGCACAAGCTTTACAGCTTAAACACAAGTCAAAAACATCATACAATTCTTTATGATTGAATTTATTTTGCTTTTCTGAATTTGTTAAAAACTCTCTAAGCGCATTTGCTCTTGCTCGGGTTGTGTCTTTCTCGTTTTTGGTAGCGCGATAACTAGGGCACATAGTTCCGCCAGCTTCAGGAAGTTTTCTACAATCACCCGAGCCGTTGCATTTTTCAGTAGCTCTTAGAATTCCTAAACTATCTGAAAAATCTTGAATTGTTTCAATTTCTGGCTCCTTTCTACCAATCTCATAACGCAGGCTTTCATCCATTGGAAATGGATTTACTATTTTTCCTTTATTAAAGATATTTTGAGGGTCGAATACGTTTTTAATACGTTTTATTAGTTCATAATTTTTCTCTCCAATCATTTGAGGAATAAACTCTGCTCTTACAATTCCATCACCGTGTTCGCCACTAAAAGAGCCTCCATATGATTTTACGAGTTTAGCAGTTTTACATGTGATTTCTCTAAACAGCGCAACATCTTCTTTTTTCTTTAAATTTAAAATAGGGCGTAAATGTAGTTCTCCTGCACCAGCATGAGCATAATAGACAGCTTCTTGCCCGTAATCTTCCATCATTTTAGAAAATTCAGCAATATAACTTGGTAAATCTTTTAGGTCAACAGCAGTATCTTCAATGCAAGCAACAGACTTTTTATCACCAACAATATTTCCTAATAAGCCTAGACCTGCTTTACGTAAATTTACGGCCTTATCTATATCACTGTTTACTAATTTAGGAAAAGCGTATCCATAATTTTTATCTTTTAAATCGCTAATTAATTTATCAGCTAATTTGTTTGATTCTTCATCTGAATTAGAACAAATTTCAAGCATTAATATGGCTTTTGGGTCGCCTTCAACAAAAAACCTATTTTTTAATTGCTCTCTATTATTTTTTGTACAATCTAAAATGGTTTTGTCCATTAATTCGCACGTATACAAATTATGATTCATGGCAATCACCACAGCTTCCATGCTTTCTTGAATGCTGTTAAAATGTGCAGCAACCATGATGTTTTTTGGAGGAGGAAGCTTATCTAGTTGCAACGTTATTTCAGTTGTAAAAGCCAATGTTCCCTCACTTCCAGTTAGTAAAGTTGCTAAGTTGATAGTATCATTTTTACCTCCAAATTCTTCATAATTCAATAATTCATCTACCGGATAACCATTATTTCTTCTGTGAATATTTTTCTTAGGAAATTCTTTTAGTATTTCTTTTTGAGTTTCTTTAGTTGATAATTCATTATAAATTGAATTATAGATATGGCTTTCTAGTGAGTTTCCATTTCTTTTTTGCTTAAGTTCTGCTGAAGTTATCTCATTAAAAACTACCTGAGTACCATCACTTAAAAGTGTTTTTAGGCTAATTACTTTATCTCTTGTAACTCCGTATTTGATTGATGTAGTTCCGGAAGAGTTATTTCCCACCATTCCTCCAAGCATACATCTATTACTTGTTGAGGTGTTTGGACTAAAAAATAGGCCGTATGGTTTCAAAAAATCATTTAACTCATCTCTTATAACTCCTGGCTGAATGGTAATCGTTTGCTTGTGTTCATCAAAAGCTAGTATTTTGGTGAAATGTTTAGAAATATCTATCACCAAGCCATCTCCTACACATTGCCCTGCTAATGAAGTTCCTGCAGCTCTAGGAATTAGAGTAACGTTGTTTTTAGAAGCAAATTGAATTAATTTTTTTAAATCGTTGGTATGTTTAGGATATGCAACTCCTAAAGGTAGTTTTCTATAGACGGAAGCATCTGTAGCATAAATACTTTTATGTAAATTATCAAAATATACAGCTCCGTCAATTGATGTTGATAGTTCTTTGAGATTTTTAGGAATTGAAGTCATTTCAATTTACATTTTTAGATTTCAAAAATGACACCACTTGAATGGTCTTTACTAGCACCAGTAACACTCTTTAAACAATTATTTTGACCTTCATCTTTTAAAAATCCTAATAATGCAAAAACCAACGCTTCTTTGTAATTTATAATAGTATCATTAGGAATGATGAGCTTCGTTTTAGTGTATGATTGGATTTTTTGAATAAGAAAAGTGTTATATGCTCCACCACCAGCAACAAGAATTGTTTTTGAAGCGTTTGAATCAATTTTTCTCGCAATTTGTACTGCAACGTGTTCAACAAAAGTTCTTAGTATATCTTTCGTATCAAGATTATATTTGTCTATAATTGGTATAATAGTTTCTGCAATAAACTCGTAACCTAAAGATTTAGGTTTAGAATCATTATAAAAGGGCAGTGAGTTTAACTCATTAAGAAGTAGTAAGTTAACGTCACCACTCGCGGCTATTTTTCCTTTGTCGTCGTATTCAAGATTTAATGAAGCTACATAATGGTTAAGGACAATATTTACAGGGCAAATATCAAATGCAATTCTTTGTCCATTTTCGTTCAATGAAATATTTGAAAATCCCCCTAAATTTAAACAATAATCATATTCAGAGAAAAGCAGCATATCACCAACAGGAACTAAAGGAGCTCCTTGTCCGCCAAGCGCAATATCTTGACTCCTAAAATCACATATAGTTTTATTACCAGTTATTGAAGTTATATAAGGGCCATTACCAATTTGAAGCGTGTAATTTTTAGATGGGTTATGATAGATAGTATGTCCGTGAGAGGCAATAAAATCAACACTTTTAATATTGTTTTTATTTAAAAAAGTTTGGATGACTTCTCCTAAAAAAATACCATAATCAGCATCTAGTTTTGTGAGTTCTTCCCCTTTTAAATGAAACCCATTTTTTAAAGCCGATTTCCATTTTTTTGTATAAGGAACAGTAGTAGCATTTAAAATTTCAAAAGAATAATTATCATCGTGATTGATTTTTACATACGCAATATCTATTCCATCTAATGAAGTTCCGCTCATTACGCCAATTATATGTTTTGATGTGTTTTTCATATTATAAAAATTTGCTTTTATAAAAATCTATAACATTTTTAACGCTTTTATGTTTTTCAAGCAGTACAGCGGCTAATTCTTGGTCAATATGAAGTTCATCCATTAACATTAGTACTCCGCGGTTTACTAATTTTTTATTATTTAGTTGCATATGCACCATTTTGTTGTCTTTAACTCTGCCTAATTTTATCATAACAGAAGTTGTGATCATATTTAGCGCTAATTTTTGTGCTGTACCAGCTTTCATTCTAGTGCTTCCTGTTACAAATTCAGGACCTACAATTAATTCTATGGAAATGTCAGCAACTAAAGATAAAGGACTATTTTCATTACAAACAATACATCCGGTAGTGATATTATGTTTACTGGCTTCTTTTAGAGCTCCTATCACATAAGGAGTAGTTCCAGAAGCGGCAATACCTACTAAAACATCATTCTCTGAGATATCATATTCGCATAAATCTTTCCAAGCTAAATTTGGATCGTCTTCGGCATTTTCAATTGCTTTTCTAAGGGCGTCATCTCCTCCAGCAATTAATCCAATAACCCAATTATCAGGAACACCAAATGTTGGTGGGCATTCAGAAGCATCTAAAACACCTAATCTACCGCTTGTGCCAGCACCAATATAAAATAATCTTCCTCCAGTTTTCATTTTAGTATAAATACTATCTACTAATTTTTCAATAGAAGGAATGACCTTCTCTATAGCTAATGGAACTGTTTTATCTTCGGCATTCATATTTTTGAGTAGGTCTACGGTACTCATTTTTTCTAGATTATTATAGTTCGAAGCTTGTTCGGTTGTTGGTTTATTTTTCATTTTTTTTTGTTACAATTATTAAACTTACTATTGTTAATAGTGCATTTACTAAAATATTCATAAATCCTAAATCGAATGAAAATTGAGTTATGAATAGGTGATTCAAATAGTAGGTTAGAAGCGGCATTAAAACACATATAAATGGAACTGCGGCATCTTTTATTTTTAGTTTTGTAAAAATTCCAAACAAATAAAGTCCTAAAAGTGGTCCGTAAGTATAACCAGCAACTTTAAATATAGTTGAAATAACATCGCCTTTACTTTGCGAAAATAGCATGATTATGATAAATATGACTATAGAAAATCCTAATAGTACATAGTTTTTTAATCGTTTTTTTTCTTTTGAATTTTTATGTTGAATATCTAAAAAGTCGTGAGTAAATGACGTTGTTAAAGCTGTTAAAGCAGAATCAACACTTGAAAAAGAGGCAGCTGTGATTCCTAGTATAAAACTGATACTTGCAATTTTTCCAAAATGATTTAATGAAAGCATTGGAAATAAATTATCAGTATTTATAAATTTTCCATTTTCTATTTCTAATTGAATTCCAAATTTTTCAGCGTATAAATAAAGCATCACACCTAGGCCTAAAAAAAGAAATTGGGTTACGGCCAAAATAATACTAAAGGATAATATATTTTGTTGTGCTTCTTTTTTATTCTTGCATGTTAAGGTTTTTTGCATCATATTTTGATCTAAACCTATCATTGCAACTGCAATTAAAATACCTGAAATAAATTGTTTAAAAAAGTTACTTCCAGCATTAAAATCCCAATTAAATATTTTAAAATATTTATGATTTGTTACGGATGTGATTGTTTCAGAGAAGCTTAAGTTTAATGAGTCTTTTACCACGTATATCGAAACAACTGCTGCAGTAATTAAAAAAAACGTCTGTAAAGTATCAGTCCAAACAATTGTTTTAATCCCCGATTTATGTGTGTATAGCCAAATTAATACGAGTATAATAAGTACAGTTGCATAAAAAGGAACACCAAATGCCTCAAATACTGCATATTGTAAAATTTTTGCAGCTAATAGTAAACGAAGTGCAGCTCCAAATGATTGAGAAATTAAAAAAAATAGAGAACCAGTTTTATACGATTTTATTCCAAATCTTGTTTCAAGATAGGTGTAAATTGAAACTAATTTTAAATCGTAGTATATGGGAATTAACACATAAGTTATAAACACATATCCAACAACATTTCCAAAAACAAATTGCAGATAATAGAAATAATTTGTACCAACCATTCCAGGGATCGAAACGAATGTAACTCCTGAAATTACAGCGCCAATCATTCCAAATGCCACCACTTGCCAAGGTGATTTTCTATCTCCTGTATAGAAAGATTCATCACTCGTGTTTTTTGAGGTAAAATGAGAAATTAATAGAAGTACTCCAAAATAGGAAACTATAATTAATAAAATTAGTGTTGGACTCATAAATTTATTTTAAATAGAAATATAGGTATTAGTATTTAGTTTTCATTAAAAAACCAAAAATACTAACTTATAAGGTATGCGTATATAAAATTTGTAAAATTAGCTATTATGAATAAACGAGGTTTACAAATTTCTTTGAAACCCCGTTTATAATTATATAAAAAACAACATTCAATTAAATACTTGGGTCTGCGGGTGTATTTGGATTATTTTCTCTCTCAATAGTTGGATAAGGGTAGTTATTTCTATTCCTTTCGTTGGTTGTACTAGCTGCGGTAGGAACTGCAAAATCAGGATGAAATCTTTTGCTGTCTCCAAATCTCAATCCAGTTAAAAATAATTCAATACATCTATTTTTATAAATTTCTTCTAAAATAGCATTTTGATTTGTTTCATCACCTGTCCAAGCCGGTAAGTTAGCATTAACACCAAGTGGATCATTATTTTTTTGTCGAACTAAATTTAGTTGAGTAACTGCTTCAGACAACTGACTTTGTCTTGCGAATGCCTCAGCTTTGTTTAATAACATTTCTCCGTGAAGATAGATTGGTATACCTGCTGTATTAGTTCCAAAGAACCCAAGCATTTCACTGAGAGGTTGCCCACCAGCATCTGCGTTGGCTAAACCAGCATCATTTCCTAAGTAGAAATTAACTCTACCATCTCCAGCTTCAGGAATATATGCTCCTAGAAGTCCAAAATTTGTTTGAGGGTTTAAATCGGCAGAATTTACCGTACGATTCCAAATAGGATTTTGATTATTAGCATCGTAAATCCACATAGAATTGGTTGCGTCACTGTTATTTAATACTGCGTTCGCCGCATTAATTGACTCTGTATAATTTCCAGCCAATAAATAGTATCTTGATAGAAATGCATTTACTGTTTTTTCTAAATTCATATCAGACCATAAAACAGTTGACTTAAAATCATCCGAAATTGGCGCTGAAGCCATAGCATCTTTGGCTTCTTCTAGCAATGAAATACATGTTGCTAACACTGTGGCTCTATCACTAAATTCGGCAGCTCCATCAGCAGCGTTATCAATTGGTACTTGTTCAAACATTTGAATAAGAGCTCCTAAGCTCATCGCTTTGAAAAGGTTTCCATAGGCTAAAACACCACTTCTGGTACCCGCAGAAAGTTCAACTTCATTAGCGCCCAGAATTAATGACTCAGCCATTCCTTTAACTCTTAGAAGATTTACCCATGGATTTGTAATACCACCACTTTCTGCTGGTAATTCAGCTCCACCTTTCGCTAACTCATTAATGTTTAAAAATGTGTTAGTTACACCTAACTCTCTAGTGGTAATTCCAGGAGCCTCTATAATTTGTCTTAAAGCGGTTACTGAATAATACTGTCTTATCCCTGTTGCTAGGGCAAAGAGCCCTTCTTTTGTTCCCAAAACAACATCTTCAGTTGGGTTATTTGGATTTTCAAAATCGGTGTCGCAGGCAGTAAACAAACTACTGCTAATAAGCAAAGCACCTATTATTGTAAATATTTTTATATTTTTCATCTTATTATAGTTTTAATTTATTCTTAAAAAGTAGCTGTTACACCAAATTTAATTACACTAGGTATTGGAACAAGTCCCATAATACCACCTCTAGCACCATTACTTTGTCCGTCCATATTCACTTCAGGATCGTAACCAGAGAAATTATCTATTGAGAATAAATTACGTCCAGTTAAAGTAAATTTAACATTATCAATTCCTTTCAAAGGATCTTTTAATAAATAGGAAGCAGAGACTTCTCTTAATTTTATGTACGAACCATCTTCAATATAAGACTCAGCAATACCAAAATTAGCAGCACCAGTTCCTCTTACACTTTCTCCACTTAATTCACTGCCTGTTTGTGCACCTCCACCAAAACGATAGAACATACGCGTATCCCAGCTCAATACATCAACACCTTGAACAGCATCAAATTGTAATCTAAATGAGAAATTTTTATATTTAAGTTCATTAATAAGAGAAGCGATAAAATCTGGATTTGGATCACCAATAACCTTACTAAGGTTAGCGCCAGTAGGTTGGCCTGATGCATCTCTCATAGGAACAGGATCTCCATTAGCATCGTAAGAACCTTTTTCTCTTTGTGGTATTCCTCCAGGAGTTAAAAGTAGACTTCCATCATCATTTCTTGCATAGTATCCTTGATAAAACACACCTAAAGGTTGTCCGTTTTTAGCAACTGAAAAACCAAAGTTACCAATTCCGAATTGTTCACCTTCAATATCATTTACTTCATTTGTATTTGTAGAATAAGTACCTGTAACCGACCAGCTAAAGTCTTTAGTTTGAATTGGAGTAGCTGTAATTAATGCTTCAAAACCTTTGTTCGTCATTGTTCCAATATTTTCTACTCTTGATCCAAAACCTGTAGAAGGAGATAGTGTTCTAGCTAATAAAAGATCTTCAATATCTTGCTCGTAATACGTAAGTTCTACACCAACTTTATTATCAAATAGACCCATATCTATACCAAATTCTAATTCCGTTTGTCTTTCAGGCCTCAAATCAGCATTCCCTAATCTTGTAGGAGCAATTAAACCTGATGATCCATCAATACTAATTGCTGAGTAATTTGATAATCTATCAAATGGTCCAATAGCTGTTAAATTCCCTGCTTGTCCCCAGGCTGCTCTTACTTTAAAGCTGTTAATTGAAGATCCAAAATTATTCTCCCAAAAATCTTCTTCAGAAAGTAAATAAGACATACTTGCTTTTGGGTAAAATTGATTTCTTTCGTCTTTACCAAATACTGAAGAACCATCCAATCTAATTGCTCCAGTCACAAAAAGTTTGTCATTAAAACCAAATGTTTGTTGTAGGAATCCTCCCCAAAAACTTCTTTCACTTCTAATTTCATTTGTTGAAATGGAAGCCGCACCATTTGTAGTTTTGACTCCTAAAGCTAAACCACTGGCAGAAATTGAGCTTAGCATTGTTTTGTCTGATTGCCAAGAAAATCCACCTGTTGTTGTTGATTTTATATTATCATTAATGTCCTTATCAAAAGAAGCATTTAAATCGCTATTTAGTTGTGTAGTGCTTATTGAAGATTGTGATGCATTACCTAAGACTCTTGTTGTTGTTCCAATTGGAATATATGAATTTCCAATAGATTCTGAATTATCATAACCAAGAATATAAGTTACTTTAAGCCCATCTAAAGGGTTTAAAGTAAGTTGTAAATCACTGATTGTTCTTTTATTCTCTTGATTGAAATCAAAAGTTTCAATATACTCGAAAATATTAGGGTAAAAAGTCATTGCAGGATAATTTCCATCAGCATCTGGATATGGATTTACTGTGTTGTTAGCAAATAAAATAGTAGGTAGTACACCGGCAACATAACCACCGTTTGGTTGGTCGTTACTTTTACTTGTAGAGAAATATGTACCAAATGAAGCAGAAACCCAGTCGTTAATTACCTGATTAATTCTAATTCTTCCGCTTTGTCTTTCATAATCGGTACTTTTTAAAATACCATCATTTTGTAAGTGAGAAAACGAAGCAAAATAGTTGGTATCTTCTTTACCACCAGATATGGAAACGTAATTATCTGTACCGGTTGAATTATCAAAAACCATATCTTGATAATCATATCTAGTAGCAGGTACTTTATCAAGATTCGTAATATCACTTGAAGCCCAATCAAATGGCTCTTCATTGAATTCACGTTTCTTTCTTAAAGAATTAAAATTTATACTACTCGAAACTGTAATTACAGGTTCTCCAGATTGTCCTTTTTTTGTAAAAATTTGAACAACACCATTACTTGCTCGAGATCCGTAAATAGCTGCTGCTGCAGCACCTTTAATTACTTCAATTCGATCAATATCTTGAGGGCTAATATCTGATAATCTATTTTGAACTACACTTGTTGTTCCTAATATATCATTAGAGTTGTTGTTCACAATTACACCATCTATTATATATAATGGATCAGAGCTACCGTTAACAGTACTTGCACTTCTTAACCTCACACTAATTCCTCCTGCAGGATCACCAGAATTCTGAGTCACTTGAATTCCCGCTAATTTACCAGAAAGACCTCCAGTTATATCTACAGAGGCAGATTCAGTAATCGCTAATCCTTTTACACTAGAGATTGTATTACCTAACTGTTTTTTGGCCGTTAATGCCCCAGCACCTGTAATAACCACTTCGTCTAATCCAAGAATATCTGAGTTCATTACAACATCATTCACTACTATAGTTTCAGTTCCTAATGTAATTTTCAACTCTTTAGTCACTAATCCAAGAGATCTAAAAACTAGCGTATAGTCACCAGGATTTACGTTAGCTTCTAAATTATAATTTCCTGAGAAGTCTGTAGTTTCTCCCATATTGGTGTTCTTAATTTGCACACTAACACCAGGAACCGGACCAATATTATCGGTTACATTACCTTTTAATGTATATGTAGTTTGCGCTTGAAGGGATAACCCTAACATCATAAGCACAAATACACTGCTCATAAATCGAAATCTCTTAAAAAAAGAGCGGTTTTCATTTGTTTTGTTCATAAAAATGGATTTAAAATAATAATATATGACTCAAAAGTAGTATTAATTTTTATATATCGTTAATAAATTGTTAAAAAAACGCAAACTTTAACATTTAAAAACGCATAAAAATGCATATGTTTATTTTTATACAAGTGTTTTAAAGAATTGTAACCCCTTTTTCTTTAAAAGAGTAAAATATTTCGTTCTTTGAATTTAAGTCAGTAACGATGGTGTCTATTCTGTTTATTGGAGTGACAGAATACCTTTTAACTTCATTGATTTTATTGCTTGTGCAAAGTACAATTACTTTTTCGCTGGCTTCAATCATGCACTTTTTGATGTGGGAAACTTCCCAATTAGGTTCTGTCATTCCGTTGGTAACGTTAATGCCTCCAGTTCCCATAAAGCATAAATCTGCTCTTAATTGTGAGATTGAGGAAACAACATCAAGACCAACAGTCACTTGTGCAGGTTTATTTAATTTCCCTCCAATAAATATGATCTCAATAGAAGGGTGTTCTGTAAGTTGAAGTGCTATTGGAAGGCTATAAGTATAGATAGTTGCGTTAATGTCTGAAGGGATTATTTTAGCTAGTTGTAAATTTGTTGTGCTCCCGCTCATGATTATTACTTGGCCATCTTTTATAAGGCTTACGGCTTTTTTAGCAATACTATTTTTCTCCTTTAAACTTGAGAACTTTCTTTCTTCGTATGAAGGCGCTTTCGCATCTATTGGGAGTGCGCCGCCATGAACTTTTTTAATAAAACCTTTTGCTGATAATTCATTTAGATCTCTTCTTATTGTATCTTCAGAGACTTGTAGCTCAATGCTAAGATCGGAGGATAAAACTTTTCTGTTTAGCTTGATCTTATCTAATATTTGATGGTGTCTTTCTTCTTTAAGCATCGTTTTCTTTTTAATAAAATATAAGCTAATTGAAAGCCGTTCTATTTAAAGTGTTGCACAAATTTAATATTTTACTTGTTATATGTGCTAATATTATGCAAGTTTTATTTATCATATTGACCGTTTACGGGTTTTTATAAGCTAATTTAGGTTTATTTATCAATAAATAACTCATAAAAATGCATAAAACGGCAAAAAAATGTGCAATTTTAAGTGATTTTTTGTAATTTTGTAGTTGTAAATTATAAATCATTAGAAATGGAAGCTAAATTATCCAACTTATCAAAAAGTATCACCTACGAAGAGTCTGGTAAATTTGAAGAAACAAGATTTGAAAAAAAACATAACGTTATTTTTCAAAACTCGAAAGATGGATCAATTAAAGTTGCTAAAGAAATTGCAGACTTAATTATTCGTAAAGATTTAAATGATGAGAAATGTGTTTTAGGTTTAGCAACAGGTTCTTCTCCAATAAAAGTTTATGAAGAGTTGGTTAGGATGCATAAAGAAGAAAACTTAAGCTTTCAAAACGTTGTTACTTTTAATTTGGATGAATATTTCCCAATGACGAAAGAAAACATACAAAGCTATCATTACTTTATGCACGAGCATTTATTCAATCATATAGATATTTTGCCTGAAAATATTCATATTCCAGATGGAACAGTCTCAGTTGATGAATTACATCAATATTGTATAGACTATGAAAATAAAATTGGAGAAGAAGGAGGGATTGATTTACAATTGTTAGGTATTGGTAGAACTGGGCATATTGGTTTTAATGAGCCAGGTTCGCACTTTAATTCAGAAACACGTAGTATTATTTTAGACTACATTACTCGATTCGATGCCGCAACATCTTTTTTAGGGATTGATAATGTTCCCAAAAAAGCTATTACAATGGGTATCAAGACCGTTCGAAAAGCGAAGCGAATCATATTATTGGCTTGGGGTCAAAATAAGGCTTCTATTATAAAAGAGACAATTGAGGGTGATATTTCGTCTAAAGTTCCTGCAACTTATTTACAACAGCACAATAACGCAACATTTATTTTAGATCTTGAGGCGGCATCTGAATTAACAAGAATTAAAACGCCTTGGCTTGTAGGGCCTTGTTCTTGGGATGAAAAATTGAAAAGCAAAGCTATTATATGGTTATGCCAAAAAACAGGGAAATCAATTTTAAAGTTAATTGATGAAGACTATAATGACCACGGAATGTCTGGTTTATTGGCAGAAGAAGGTTCATCTTACAACTTAAATATTAAAATGTTTAATAAGGTTCAGCATACAATTACTGGTTGGCCAGGTGGTAAGCCAAATGCTGATGACACGTATAGACCAGAAAGAGCTTTTCCTGCTAAAAAACGAGTTTTAATTTTTAGTCCGCACCCCGATGATGATGTGATTTCTATGGGAGGAACTTTTGATAGATTGGTGGAGCAAGGCCACGAGGTGCATGTGGCGTATCAAACTTCTGGAAATATAGCGGTTTCTAATCATGAAGCACTTAAATTTGCGGAAGTAACAAAGGGAATGGGTTGTAATAATGACAACGGATTGATGAAAAAGATTATCGACGATATTGTTTCAAAAAAGGATAACTCAATTGATAGTGTAGATGTTAGAAGATTAAAGGGGAAGATTCGTCAGTGTGAATCTTTTGCCGCAACTCGGTATCTAGGAGTCCCAGATGAACATGTGCATTTCCTGAATTTACCTTTTTATGAAACGGGGAGTATTAAAAAAAATCCATTGGGAGAAGCAGATATCAACTTAATGTGCGCTATCATTGAAAAAATAAAACCACATCAAATTTATGCAGCTGGAGATTTAGCAGACCCTCACGGTACACACAGAGTTAGTTTAGATGCTTTATTCGAAGCTTTAAAAATTTTAAAACCAAAACCATATATGCGTGATTGTTGGTTATGGCTTTATAGGGGGGCATGGCAAGAATGGGATATAGATGAAATTGATATGGCGGTTCCTATGAGCCCAGATCAAGTATTAAAGAAGAGGAAGGCAATATTTTTCCATCAATCTCAAAAGGATGGAGTGATGTTTCAAGGAAATGATATTAGAGAGTTTTGGATGCGTGCTGAAGACAGAAATAATAAAACAGCTGTAAAGTACAAAGAGTTAGGGTTAGCTGATTACGCAGCTATGGAAGCTTTTGTAAAATGGGAATATTAAATTGATTAATATTTTTAATTCCACGATTTTTAAAACATCTATTGGATTCATTGAGGTTCAATTTATTTTGTTTCTTTTTAGAAGAGTAATTTAATCATTTTAGTTATTGTTATTAAATAAAAAAACGCAATTACTTATGAAATAAGTAGTTGCGTTTTATATTTTGTGACCTCGACAGGATTCAAACCTGTAACCTTCTGAGCCGTAATCAGATGCGCTATTCAGTTGCGCCACGAGGCCGTTTTGAGCGTGCAAATATACTATTTTTTAATTATTTACAAACTATTTTTTGTTATAAAATAACGCCAGCCAATTATGGCTAACTGCCATTTTTTGGCTTTACTCATGTCGAGTTGTTTTTTAGAAAAGCTGGGTAATATTAGGGAATTAAATTTAGCCAAAATTTTAAATACTTGTTTTTTCATAGCGTAAAAGTAGTAAAGAAAAAAATCCTACAAAAGTAGGATGTGAATTTTACTAAAATAGCGTATTAATAATGGTTAATACAATTTCAGTCACTAGGATAAAGATAGTTGTCATTTTTTAGAGATTTTAGGTTAATAAATTGAGTTTAAATTAATTCTTAAATCAAGATATTATATTTCATTGCTTGTGTCCAAAGGAATGAGTAGATATTAATATGTTTGGCTTTTAATTATAAACTAATTAATCAAAACAATTTGTATATGTTAAATATAAGCTACAGAATAATTACTAAATGTAATTAAAAAGATACTTAATGGTTATAAAGTGAAATAAAATAAAGGGTAAGTTCTTTTAGTATTTTTACAGTAATGAAGAAATAATGCCTCAGATTGATTAAAATAAGGGTTTCTATCTTTTCTGGAATTTAAAACACTCTTTTCTAACAACAGAAAAGAGTGTTTTTAAGGTTGTTGTATAATTTAAAATTATGACTTTTTTGTAGTAATTATTATAACGCCATTTTTGGCTTTTTCACCAAACTTATCTATTGCAGATTTTCCTTTTAAAACTTCTACTTTTTCAATAGAATCTGGATCAATCTCTTTCATTTCCTTAGATGATCTTTCTTTTCCGTCAACAATAACTAGTGGCTTGTCATTATTAGAGCTTCGAAATACAATATTCTCTTTTTTAACTATTTTATGCTTGCTAAATTTATCGTCATCTGTTTTAATGATAAAAACATTTTCGGTTGCATTGTCTTCATCTAAAATATTTTCTTGTAAAGAGTCATTTTTTATTTCTAACTGAATTTCGGTAATCTTATCATTTGAAATTAATTTTTCACCTAATTTATGAATCCAAAATTTCTGTTTTTTTCCATTGATTACTATTTCTTTTTCTTCACTGTAAGGTATGCTGTCAAGTTTAGATTCTAAATCATCATCGTAAGAATATGTTGATGTAACGGTATAGAAATTACCTAAACTATCACTTTTTTTGGCATAAAACGTGTTTGCATTTGTGTGGAGTTCATGGATACCCATGGATTCTTTTATCGCAACATTTCCAATTGTAAAATTATTGCTTTCTTGCTCATATGAAATACTTATTGGATGTATTGGGTTAGTACCAGATTTCTGAAATGTAGATGCGATTCCATCTCCTTTTGCTGTTATTTTAATAGCGGTAATTTCATCAGTAGCATTTCTTTTAATTCCTTTAAATTTTACTGTAATATCAAATTCTTTTTTAAAAAAAGCTGCTTCTTTATTAAGTTTTTCGTTTGTGGAGTTTTTATCTATTATTAAAGTAACCTCTAATTTGCTAACACCTTCTAACTCTATTAATTTTTTTTCTTGAGCAATTGTTTTTGTATTGAACGTAAATACAAAGGCGAATAGTATTGGCAGAAGCAGTGTATATTTCCATTGATTCTTCATTGTTGATTTGTTTTTTTGTAACATAATTATTCTTTTTTTAAGTAGTGAATTGTAAAAGTTATTGGTTATTTCTGTACAGAATTGAGCACCAGAAGTTTTTAATAATGTGAGTTGATATAGTTTATGATCATTCGCTTGTTCTAGGGCTTTTGCATCTGCTAAGAATTCTAAATTTTGTTGTACTGCTTTTTTAAACAGCCAAACAAACGGATTAAACCATAAAAGAATTACTAATAAATGAGATAGAAGCGTATCAATAGTATGCCATTGCTGTGCATGTACCTTTTCGTGTGTAATAATAAGTTTAAGTTCTTTCGTTGAAAACTGAGTTTTGTTATAAATAATAATATTAAAAAATGAAAATGGAGAAATGTCTTTTGAAGTCTCGAGAAAATAATACTTGCCCTGCTTATTGAGCTTTTTATTTACTACTAAATTTAGTAATGAAGTTAGTTGAATTAGAAATCGTATACTGAAAATTGCAACGCCAATTAGGTATAGGAATGTTAAAATGGTTGTCCATTCAATTTTATTTGAACTAATGGCGCTAGTTGTTATTTCTGAATAATTAATTTGACTAATTTGTGCAGAAACTTTCTCAATATAAATAGGTATTTCAACAAGAGGTACTATTAACACTAACAGTAAACTAAAGACAAAATAGGTTCTGATTGATGTAAAAAAAGTTTCGTTTTTTAAAACTAATGCGTAAAACAAAAATAGGATAAGCACTAGACCGCTTGCTTTTAGTAAGTATTCCATATCTATTGTTTGTTTTCAATTAGTTTTATAATTTCTCTTAACTCATTAGCGCTAATTTTTTCTTCTTTTGCAAAAAATGAAACTACGTTTTTATAAGAATTTTCAAAATAATGTTCTGTTGCTTGTGAGAAGTAACTTTTTCTATACTCTTCTTTCGAAATGGTAGGATAATATCTGTGTGTGTTTCCAAAAGCTTCGTGTTTCACGTATTTTTTGCTTTCCATTTTTCGAATTACTGTTGACACCGTATTGTAATGTGGTTTTGGTTGAGGTAATTTCTCTACAATTTCTTTTACAAAAGCTTTTTTGAGCTTCCAAAGAACTTGCATTATTTCTTCTTCTTTAGTTGTTAATTTCTCCATGGTTTAGTCAGTTAAATTTGGTGTCATTTTAAACTGAAACTAAAAATAATAGGCTTTTTAGTCAAGTTAAAATCAAATGTAAACTATTTTTGTAGTTATTCAACTATTAAAATAGTTATTTAACAAAACATTAAGTTTCATATAGCAAGTTTTTAAATATATAATTCAGTTATATTTACAAAAATTTTTTATTGATGGATTTAGTATTTATTGGACTTGGCTTATTGTTGTTAATAATAGGAGGGAACTGGTTGTTGAAATCGGCTGTTGGTTTTTCACTTCATTTAAACATACCTAAAATTGTAATTGGTATGACTGTGGTTTCGTTTGCTACTTCAGCACCAGAATTAATTGTAAGTATAAAATCGGCTCTAGAAAATCACGCAGATATTGCTTTTGGAAATGTTATAGGTTCTAATATTGCTAATTTAGGTTTGGTGTTAGGAATCACAATTTTAATTTCAACGATAAGTGTTGAAAAGAGTTTTTATAAAACAGATTGGCCCATTATGATGATTTCGTCAGTTATGTTATATTTATTTATTGTTTTTGATGGTGTTTTACAACGTTATGAGGGTATTATTTTATTTTCTTTTCTAATTATATTCTTAGTGTATTTATTGCGATTTCAAAAAACCGCAGTTGTTGATGAAATGCCAGAAGATGATGAAAAGTTGCCTTTACATAAAATTGTAATTTTTTTGGTTCTTGGTGGAGTTGCTCTTTGGGGAGGTTCAGAATTGTTAATTGATGGTGCTGTAAACCTGGCTAAAGCGTTTAATGTAAGTGAACGCGTAATAGGTATTACCATAGTTTCTATAGGTACAAGTATTCCGGAATTGGCGGCGTCAATTATTGCTGTTATAAAAAAGGAAAAGGCTATTTCTTTGGGGAATTTAATTGGTTCAAATGTGTTTAATATATTAGCGGTGTTAGGTTTAACGTCTATAATTACTCCTATTACCATTAGTGATAGTGGTTTGTTATCAAATGATATTTTTTGGATGCTCGGAATAGCTTTCTTAGTATTTCCATTAGTTTTTGCTCCGGTTAAAATGAAGCTTAGCTGGAAAGAAGGTTTAATTTTGTTGGTGCTTTATGTTGTGTTTATAGTAGGTATGTTCAAATAGTAAATGATAAATGTATTCATAAAAAAACACCGCAATTGCGGTGTTTTTCTATTATTGAAATTTTAGTTAAGTATTAAATTTTGGCAGATTTTACAGTATCAATTATTCTGCTTGCTACTTTGTATGGATCAGCATTTGATGCTGGTCTTCGGTCTTCTAGCCAGCCTTTCCATCCTTTTTCAACTGTAATAATTGGAATTCTTATAGAAGCTCCACGATCTGAAACACCATAACTAAAATCAGAAACGTGAGCTGTTTCATGAAGTCCAGTTAGTCGCTCATCATTATAAGCTCCATAAACACCAATATGTTCATCTGTTACAGGTCTAAAAGCTTCACATATTTTTTCGTAAATTTCTTTGGAGCCACAAGTTCTTAATACAGAGTTTGAAAAATTCGCGTGCATACCAGAACCATTCCAGTCACCTTTTACTGGTTTTGGATGTAATTCAATATAGTAATTGTATTTTTCAGACAATCTATTTAGTAGGTATCTAGCAATCCAAATTTCGTCACCAGCGGTTTTAGCGCTTTTTGCAAAACATTGAAATTCCCATTGTCCGGGAGCAACTTCTTGATTGATTCCTTCAAAGTTAAGTCCTGCGTCTAAACATAAATCAGCATGTTCTTCCACGAATTCTCTACCCCAAGTATATCTACCGCCAACAGAGCAGTAATATTTACCTTGTGGACCTGGAAAACCACCTCTTGGAAAACCTAATGGTAAATCTGTTTTAGAGTCCATTAGGAAATATTCTTGTTCAAATCCAAACCAAAAATCATCATCATCATCATCAATAGTAGCTCTATGATTAGATTCGTGAGCAGTCCCATCAGCATTTAAAACCTCACACATTATTAAAAAACCATTTTGTCTAGCAGGATCTGGGTAGATTGCCACAGGCTTTAATAAACAGTCGGAAGAACTTCCTTCAGCTTGCTCTGTAGAAGAACCATCGAAAGACCAAATGTCACAATCTTCTAATTTTCCACTGAAATCATTTTCAATTTTTGTTTTACTTCTTAATTCTTGAGTTGGTTGATGCCCATCTAACCAAATGTACTCTAATTTTGATTTGCTCATATATGTTAATAATTTAAGATATTCATAAATATTTGTCAAAAGTAATTATTTTTATCATGTTACAAAAAAAAATAGGGGTATAATTAAAAAATTATATAAAAAAATAAGTCAAACCCTAATTTTTAATAGGGTAAGGCATAATAAATCGTTATAAATTACTTTTGTAATTTTACATAGTATGCTTAGAAAGTTTTATATTTGTTCAAGAAAAAATTAAAATCATGGCAAAAATTAGATTTCAAGCATTGTTAGAAGCTGGAAGTAGAAAACCTATAAAAGTTATTGAGAATATAAAGCGATCGGAATTATTTGGTAAAAATGTGTTCGATGAAAGCACCATGCGTCAATACTTAACAAAAGATGCTTACAAGGGAGTAATGAACGCTATTGATCACGGGACAAAAATTGATCGAAAAATTGCCGATCAGGTTTCTTCAGCAATGAAAGAATGGGCATTGTCAAAAGGTGTTACTCATTACACGCATTGGTTTCAGCCATTAACTGGTGCAACCGCTGAAAAACATGATGCTTTTTTTGAAACTATTGGCGGGGGAATTGCGATAGAAAAATTTGGAGGAAATCAATTAGTTCAGCAAGAGCCTGATGCATCTAGTTTTCCCAATGGAGGAATTAGAAATACGTTTGAAGCGCGTGGATACACAGCTTGGGATCCTACCTCACCAGCATTTATATATGGTACTACTTTAAGTATTCCAACAATATTTGTTGCATATACTGGCGAAGCATTAGATAATAAAACGCCATTATTGAGAGCTCTTCAAGCGGTAGATAATTCGGCCACAGCAGTATGTAAATATTTTGATAAGAATGTTAAAAAAGTAACTTCATCATTAGGTTGGGAGCAAGAATATTTTTTAATAGACCAAGCTTTAGCTGAGAGTAGACCAGATATTATTTTAACCGGTAGAACCTTGTTAGGTCATTCTCCGGCAAAAGGGCAACAATTAGATGATCATTATTTTGGTTCTATTCCTGGTAGAGCTTTAAATTTCATGCGAGATTTAGAAACGGAATGCATGTTGCTTGGAATTCCTGCAAAAACACGTCATAATGAAGTGGCTCCAAATCAATTCGAATTAGCACCTATTTTTGAAGAAGCAAATTTAGCGGTAGATCATAACTCCTTATTAATGGATTTGATGGGCAAAGTGGCAGCTAGACATCATTTTAAAGTCTTGTTCCATGAGAAACCATTTGCAGGAGTAAATGGATCGGGAAAACATAATAATTGGTCGTTATCAACAGATTCTGGAGTAAATTTATTGTCGCCCGGAAAAACACCGATGAGTAACCTTCAATTTTTAACATTTTTTATTAATACAATTAAAGCTGTTAATGATAATGAGGAATTATTGAGAGCGGTTATCGCATCTGCTAGTAACGATCATAGACTTGGCGCTAATGAGGCTCCACCTGCTATTATTTCAGTATTTATTGGAGAGCAATTAACCAAAGTGTTAAAAGAATTAGAAAATGTAACCAATGGTAAATTATCTCCTGAAGAAAAAACGGACCTTAAATTAAATGTTGTTGGTAAAATTCCAGATGTATTATTAGATAACACCGATAGAAATAGAACTTCTCCTTTTGCATTTACAGGAAATAAGTTTGAGTTTAGAGCTGTGGGTTCTTCTGAAAACTGTGCAAAACCAATGAAAGTGTTAAATACAATTGTTGCGAAACAATTAAAAGATTTTAAAATTGCGGTAGATCATTTAATTGATACAAAAGATTTAAAGAAAGATGAAGCTATTTTTAATGTGTTAAGAGAATATATCAAGCAATCCAAAAAAATATTATTTGAAGGTAATGGTTATGGAGAAGAGTGGGCTAAAGAAGCAAAAAGAAGGGGTTTAAGCAATAATAAAACAACACCTGAAGCATTAAAGGCAAAAGTCTCTAAAAAGTCCCTAGCTTTGTTTGAAGAAATGGATGTTATGAGTAAAGTTGAAACAGAAGCTCGTTATGAAATTGAAATTGAAGAGTATACCAAACGTATTCAAATAGAATCTCGAGTTTTAGGTGATATAGCAGGAAATCATGTGGTGCCTACTGCTGTGCGTTATCAAAATTTATTAATTAAAAATGTAACCGGTTTAAAAGAAATATTTGGAAAAGATTTTGAACAACATGCGGCAGAACAATTACAGTTAATTAAAAGAATTTCTGTACATATTGAAGGTATTCATGCTAAAATTGATCAAATGATTAATGCGCGTAAAAAAGCGAATGTATTAGAAAATGTTGAAGCAAAGGCTGAAGCTTACTGCTTTAAAGTGAAACCATTTTTTGATGAGATAAGACATCATTGTGATAAATTAGAGCTTATGATTGATGATGAGCTTTGGCCATTGACAAAATATAGAGAGTTGTTATTTACACGATAGTTTTTTAAAATAGTAAGAAAACCTCGCTTTAGCGAGGTTTTCTTGTTTTTACCGGTTTGTAAAATTGTTTAAATTCGGTTGTTAAAAATCTATTCTAGATTAAATATGTAACGAAAGTAACATAAAATAATTCAATTTTTCCCATTTATTTAAAGTTTACTACAATTTGCAAAATAGTATTCTATTTTTCCTTAAAAAGACTAAATAGTATTTATCTTAGTGGTAGAAATTGTAAATATGAAGAAATTCATAGATTTTAAACTCCCCATTTAATAACAATTTCCCCACCGTTTAAACCTCAAAAATTGTTTTAACCTCCTTTAAGAATTTATAGTGCTGTTTTAGCGGAAAGAATAATATCTTATATCTTTTTGGGTTCTATTTATGCCTAATTGTTATGCCGTAAAATTCCCTCTATAAATTTTGAGTAAAAATTATTATTTATTAATGTTTAAAATTTTATTATTATGAAAAAATTATTAGTAGTAGTAGCATGTTTATTTGCTACAAGTATGTTGTTTGCACAAACACAAACACAAGAAACAGTTATGAATGATTTAAGAGAATGTGCAGATTGTGGAATAGAACAAATTGAGGCTCCAATATCTGGTAATTTTATTGGTACTGCTTCAACAGCTAATCAAGTTAGAATTTTTCAAACAGGTACCAATGAAGCAGAAGCTCAACAATTTGGTAATGGTAACGAATCTCAAATTACTCAAGATGGTAAAATGCACGGAAATGGAAACGGACAAGGGTATATGAATGAAGCTTACACGCTACAACAAGGAATAGATAATGAATCTGAAATTGGGCAACACGGTAATGGAAATTTAACTTGGGTTAATCAAGACGGAGAACGAAATTATTCTTATGTAGACATAGGAGTAGGTTGGGCTGAAGACAATTATACTGAAATTGATCAATTAGGAAATGATAATTTAGCTTTTCAAAAAGTTAGATACGATAACAATTGGGCTTCAATTACTCAATTTGGAAATCAAAATTATGCTGAACAAGATCAACGTTCAGGAGCTGATGCTGTTGAAGGTAGCACAGCAACTATTTATCAAAGAGGTAGTTATAACCAAGCTAAGCAAGTTCAAGATGGTAGTTTAAACAATGCAACTTCAAACCAACATGGTGATAATAATTTCTCTGTTGAAACGCAAATGTCAGATACTGCTTTTGGAGGTTCAGATGTGAATACATCTTTAATAAATCAATATAGTCGATGGGGTATGGGAAATAAAGCATGTGTTGAGCAAACGTCAGTGAATGGTTTTAAGAATTTTAGTGACATTTATCAAAAAAGTGGTAGAGGAGGAATGAACACTGCTAATGTTTGGCAATACGCTAATGAAGGAAATAACTATACTGATATTATCCAACATGGTCATAATAGCGCAAAAGTTACTCAAGTAAATGGTGTTATATTGAATGGTCCAAATTAATGGTCTTACATTGAATAATTACCAATAAAAATTAGTTTAAAAAGGGGCAAACGCCCCTTTTTTTATTTGGTATAATCAGAAAATTATTTTACTTCTGAAAATATTTACAAAACAATATAAATACTTGCTATATTTAGATTTGACATTTTTTATTGGAATGCTCAGTAAATTATAGGTAAACATATACACCATAAATCAATAATCTTTAGCG
>NZ_JABDRI010000072.1 GCF_013041805.1 Lutibacter sp. | reverse complement strand
GAGCAGGAAATGTAACATTTACACCTGATGCTCTGTATACCTTAGATCCACCAGTTATAGAATATACAATTCAAGATGATGAAGGAAATGTTTCAAACGAAGCAACTATTACATTTGATTATGAACCAATTGCAATAAATGATGTAAGTGATAATGGAGGTTTAGGACATCCAATTAATACTGATGTTACAGTAGATGTTTTAGCTAATGATATAACAGGAGATACTTATGATCCAACAACTGTTAGTTTAGTAGACCCAGGAACAGCTATAAATATTGTAACAGATTTAAATGGTGATATAACAAGTTTTGAAATTCCAGGAGAAGGAACATGGAATGTTGATTTAGTTACTGGAGAAATAACTTTCAACCCAGCAGATGGATTTATTTTAAGCCCAACTCCTATAGAGTATAATGTTGAGGATGATGAAGGAAATCAATCTAATGATGCTTTAGTAACAATTATTTACATTGCACAAGCTGATATTCAGGTTGTAAAAACAGATAATTCTGATACGTATACACCTGGCTTACCAATTGTTTATACTATTACAGTAACAAACAATGGTCCAGCGAATACTGCAGACGTTATTGTAAATGATGATATAATTGATCCGGTTTTAGAAGCTGTTACAACTTGGACTGGAAATGGTTCTACTGATGTTTCAGGAGATATAGCTAATGATATTATAGCAACGTTAAATGTTGGAGATATAGTTACATATACAGTAACTATTAATGTTCCTAGTGGATATGTAGGTGATATAGTAAATACAGCAATTGTTGCTTTACCTCCATCAACAGACTTTACAATGCCTGTTGATCCGGATCCAAGCAATAATACTTCAACAGATGTTGATGAGATGGATGCACAAGCTGCCTTAGTAGTAAATAAAACGGTAGACAATCCTACACCAGAAGTTGGTTCAGAAGTTATTTTTACAATTGATGTAATAAATAATGGACCAAGTGATGCAACAGGTATAGATGTGGTTGATTATTTACCAAGTGGTTATAGTTTTGTGAGTGCATCAACATTTACAGGATCATATGATGAAATTTCAGGATTATGGGATTTGGGGAATTTAGTATTTGATGCAACAGCAACATTAGAGATTACTGCAGTTGTAAATGCAACCGGAGATTATACTAATTTTGCGGAAGTGGCTTATGCAGATCAGGATGATCCAAACTCAATTCATGGAAATAATGATCCAAATGAAGATGATCAAGATGAAGCTTTAACTATTCCAAATAGTGTGGCAAATCTTGTCACCTCTAAAACGGTAGATAACAATACGCCAAATATTGGTGATACAATTAATTATACATTAACTGTTGTTAATAATGGTCCAAGTATTGCAACTGGAGTTTCAGTTACAGATAATATTCCTGTTGGCTTAACATATGTTTCACATATAGCTGTAGGAGGAGATCTTAACACTTACTCAGGAGGAATATGGAATATTGGAACTATTGATATTGGCGATTCCGCTTCATTAGTTCTTACAGTTATTGTTAATGACGATCAAGGAGGAAACACGATCAACAATATTATTACAGATGTATCACTCAATGAGATTGATCCAAATTTAACAGGAGATGATTTTGTTGAAAGCATTACTGTTACAAGTTCAGATTTAGTTACTGAAAAAACAGTAAGTAATCCTACTCCAAACGAAGGAGATACAATAATTTATACAATTTCGGTTACGAATAATGGACCAAGCGATGCAACTAATGTTAGTTTAATCGATAATCTACCAGTTGGTGTAACTTATTTAAGTCATACATTAACAGAAGGATTCTTTAATAGTGGTTCTGGAGAATGGCTAATTCAGGATTTAGCGAATGGAGCTATAGCTTCATTAGAAATTAGTGCTTTGGTTAATGCCGGTACAGGAGGGACAGTAATAACTAACTTTACTAGTCCTGCTGAAGGTGATCAATCCGATCCAGATACAACAACAGATGATTTGGAGGCCTTGATTACTGTAATAGATGAAGCAGATATTTTATTGACAAAAGTGGTGGACAATGCAACACCTAATGAGGGCGATACTGTGACTTATACTGTAACTGTTACAAATAATGGATTAGCAGCGGTTACTAACTTAGTAATTGATGATACTTTACCTGTAGGTTTAACCTACGGAACCGTAACTCCTAGTATTGGAAATTGGATAGCACCATATTGGGAAATAGGAATATTAGATTCTGGAGTCACTGAATCTATAACTATTGAAGCAATTGTTGGTGAAGGAACAAGAGGTTTAACACTAACAAATGTTGTAAGCAATACGCAAGATCAAGTAGATTCAAATAATACACCTGATGATGATTCAGAAACAATTGTTGTAACAAGTGTAGATTTGGTTACTACTAAAACTGTAAGTGATGCAGAACCAAATGAAGGAGATGTTGTAACATATACAATAACAGTTACGAACACATTAGGAGGAAGTGATGCAACAAATGTTAATTTAACCGAAAATTTACCTGTTGGAGTGACCTATGTAAGTCATACTACCGCAAATGGTGTATATAACGAAGGATCTGGATTGTGGTCTATTGGTGATGTAACTAGTGGAGAGTCAGTGGTTTTATTAATTAATGCTTCTGTTGATGATGGAACTGTTGGGCAAACAATAACAAATACTACATCTAATGTTACTGCTGACCAGGCTGATTATGATACAAGTAATAATAGTGGTAGTGTAAGTATTGTACCTGTTGCAATTATAGACTTAAGTTTAACGAAATGGGTTGTAGATGATGTAGTAAATCCAGAAGTTGGTGATATGATTACTTTTGAAATTAGAGTTCTTAATGATGGGCCGACAGAAGCAACAGGAGTGGAAGTTACTGATTTAATTCCTTCAGGGTATGATTTTGTAAACTATAGCTCTTCAATTGGTACTTATAATCCAATTTCAGGATTATGGAATATTGGCTTTATTGAAGTAGGAAATACTGCAGTATTACTTGTAGATGTAATTGTATTAGATTCAGGCGATTATATCAATTGTGCTGAAATAACAGCTGCAAATGAAGATGATATAGATTCTACACCAAACAATTCCGATGTTGATGAAGATGATTATGATTGTGCATCTGCACCACCAATTCAAGAACTTGATTTAAGAGTTGAAAAAACTGTCATTGCTGATAATCTAACACCTATGGTTGGAACAGAAGTTTCATTTGAAATTAGATTAATTAATCATGGTATTATTGAAGGTACAGAAGTAGTTGTTACAGATTTATTACCAACAGGTTATACATTCTTAAACTATAGTTCTACAAGAGGTACTTATGATGATGACAGTGGAAAATGGATAGTAGGTACAATTGTAGATGGTGAAACGGAAGTATTAGTTATTGATGCAATAGTAAATGCAACAGGAGATTATTTAAACTGTGCAACAATTACTGAAATGCATCAGACAGATACTGACTTATCAAATAATACAAGTTGTATTGCTACAAGTCCTATTAAAATTATTGATTTAGAGTTGACAAAAGAAGTAGCTTTATCTCTTGGAAATGAAGGACCAGTTAGTACAACAGGTGTTTTACAACCGTATGCTGAAACAAATGTAGATTTTACAATTACAGTAAGTAATAACGGACCAAGTGATGCAACTGGTGTTCAAGTAACAGATTTATTACCTAATGGATATAATTTTGTTGATGCTACCGTTTCAATGGGTACGTATAATGATGGTTCAGGAATCTGGAATATAGGAACGATTGCTATTGGAGCTTCTGAAACATTGATAATAACGGCCTATGTTAATCCAGTTGGAAATTGGTTAAACGTTGCTGAAGTAACAGCAGCCAATGAACTTGATATAGATTCAACGCCGAACAATGGAGATATTTTTGAAGATGATATGGATCAAATCGCAACAGAACCAATTATTCCACTAACTATTCCAGAAGGGTTTACACCAAATGGAGACGGAATAAATGATGTGTTTGAGATTGAATTCTTAGAAGTATTATATCCTAATTTCGGAATGGAGATTGTAAATAGATATGGTAATAAAGTATACGAATACAAACACGATGGAAATCCATATCAAACACCACAATGGTGGGATGGATATTCCACAGGAAGATGGAATTTCACGAATGATGAACTTCCTGCTGGTACGTATTTCTACACTATTTATTTTAATAATGATGAAAGAAAACCACAAACAGGTTGGGTATATTTAAGAAAGTAAAAACACTAATTTTTGGAAAGAGAGTTCTATAACTACTCTCTTTCCTTCAATATTTTTTAGACAACGTTTATGAAAAAATTTAGATTAATTTTAGGGGTTTTAGCCTTAATGTCATTAACAACCGTTTTTGGTCAGCAAGATCCTCAATATACACAGTATATGTATAATATGAATATTTTGAATCCAGCATATGCAGGTTCAAAGGGTATTCCAAGTATTGGATTATTAGGAAGAACGCAATGGGTTGGAGTTGAAGGAGCACCTAAAACAGTAACATTAGCAATGCACGCACCTGTTGGTAAAGCTGTAGGTTTAGGACTATCAATAATCCACGATGAAATTGGGCCGGTAAAAGAAGATAATGTATATGCCGATTTTTCTTATACAATTTTCACATCTGATGAAGGGAGACTGGCATTTGGTTTAAAAGTTGGTGTTACCTTTATGGATGTACGAGAATTAATAATGGTAGATCCTGATCCATTAAATATTCCTATAAATCAAACTTCTCCAAATTTTGGAGCAGGTATATATTATTATACGAATAAATGGTATTTAGGTTTGTCCGCTCCTAATTTTTTAGAAACAAAACATCTTGAAAAAGAAGGAGGCATAGTTAGCACTGCATCAGAAAAAATGCACTATTTCTTAACTTCAGGTTATGTATTTGATATCGCAGATAACTTAAAGCTGAAGCCTTCAACTATGATAAAAGCAACGGAAGGAGCACCGTTATCTGTTGATTTATCACTTAACTTGTTAGTTGATGAAAGAGTAGAACTTGGATTATCTCATAGATTTGATGATTCTATAAGTGGAATGGTTGGATTTCAGGTAAATGATGATTTTAGAATTGGATACGCGTACGACTATACAACCTCAAGATTTGGAGATTTTAATTCAGGATCTCATGAGATTATGTTATTATTTGACTTTAACAGAAAAAACATTAAGAGTCCAAGATTCTTTTAATTAAAAATACAGAAATATGAAAAAAATTACACTGATTATTTTATTGTTTTGTGCAGGATACATAAATGCGCAAGATGTTAATTATAGAATCAAAAACATTTCTGAAAACACTAAATTAGCTGATTTTGGAGTTGCCTATTATGGAGAAAATGAAGCTGTATTTGCTTCTTCAAGAAAAGATAAATCTATTAGGAACAGAAAATGGTACTTAAATAAGCAACCTTATTTAGAATTGTTTAAAGGGACATTGGCTGAAGAAGGTGAAATTAATAATGTTGAGCGTTTTTCAGAGACTATAAACACGAAGTATCATGAATCTAATGTAACTTTCACGAAAGATTTAAAAACGGTTTATTTTTCAAGAGATAACTACATTAATAAAAAAACAAACAAAGATGATGAAGGTTGGGTTTTAATTCAATTATATAAAGCTACTGTTGGAGATAATGGAGAGTGGACTAATATTGAGCCAATGCCGTTTAACAGTGATAATTATCAAACAGGTCATCCGGTTCTTAATTTCCAAGAAAACAAACTATATTTTACATCAGATATGCCAGGTTCTTTAGGATCTACAGATATTTTTGTTGTTGATATATATTCAGATGGAACTTTTGGAGAACCAGTTAATTTAGGACCAAATGTAAATACTAGACGAAAAGAAATGTTTCCATTTATAGATGATAATAATGTACTTTATTTTTCCTCTAATGGATATCACGAAGAGGCAAAAGGGCAATTGGATGTTTATGCTACAAAAATAATTGGAAAAGAAGCAATTGAACCTGCGATTAATTTAGGGTATCCAATTAATAGTAAAAGTGATGACTTTGCTTTTGTTAAAAAATCTGGAAAAAATTGGGGTCATTTTTCTTCAAATAGAGAAGGCGGAAAGGGAGATGATGATATTTATTATTTCGAAGAAATAGCGCCAGATGAACGAGATTGTAACCAATTAGTTGAAGGTGTTGTTAGAGAAAAAGAAACAGGAGCTTTAATGCCTGGAGCTTTAGTAGTTTTATATGGGGAAGATGGTGAGAAAATTGAAAGTGTAATTGCAGATAAGTATGCCTCATTTACTTTTAAATTAGATTGTAAAACACCTTATAAAGTTGTTGGGTCAAAACAAAATTATGATAAGGATAGCGAAGAGTTCGAAACTTCAGATGTTCGGGATTTAGAACTTGCTATAGGATTAACACTAACACCAAGCGAGTTTATCGTAGTTCGTGGTAAGTTAATGGTTAATATAAATCCTATATATTTTGATTTAGATAAATCTAACATTAGAGATGATGCGGCTATTGAACTTGAAAAAGTTCTTAGAATCATGCAAAAATATCCAAAAATAAAAATTGATTTAGGCTCTCATACAGATAGTAGAGCTCCAGATTTATACAATGTTAAATTATCTGAAAGACGTGCGCAATCATCTTTAAATTGGATAATTGAAAAAGGTATAGACCCATCTAGAATTACAGGTAAGGGATATGGAGAAACTCAATTAGTGAATAAATGCGCCAATGGAGTAAAATGTACTGAAGAGGAGCATCAATTAAATAGACGAACAGAATTTGTGATTTTGAATCCTGAAGCTGTAGATGAATAAACAAATTTAAATTTTTTAAAAGCCGCAAGAATGCGGCTTTTTTTATGCTTAGTAATTTTTTTATGAATTTATTATGGGCTGAACAAATTGTATTTGTAGACTCATTAATTGAATTACTTTCAATAAATTTTAATGTGGATATGTAATTTATAATAACTATTCAACGAACAGGTTTATTTCATGAAAAAAATCTCTAATTATAAATAATGCTTTGATAACAGATTTGACTAAAATGGAAAGACTGAAATAGTATTCTAACTATGTAGTTATCAAATTATAAACTAAAAACTTACTATTCAATAATAATTCAATTTGTTTAACTTTGTGTTAGCTTATATTTTATTTTTAGTTATTTGCCACAAAAATTTTATCCTTTTATCTAATTATGATACATGAAAAAAGACTTTTTATTAGAGGGATTTTCTTTTAAGGAAAATTTGAATACTTTATTTTTTAAATTATTCATTATAACTTTCCTTTTTTACAATAATTTAAGTGCACAAGATTACGATTTAGTTACAATTACAGGAGTTATATCGGGTCTTGAAACAAACAATGCTTTATATAAAGCTAATTCAAGCACCATTAGATCATTAAGATATATTAGAGCTCAAAGAATTAAAGGGCCTCAAAATGGTATTTTCACAATTAAAGGAGATAATATTAGGTACACAGCAACATCTTCGGTTTCAGGTATTCCTGGAAACGGAAGTAGAATTAGATTCACATTTTTACAAGCAGATAGAATAACACCAATCCCTCCAAGTAATTTTAGATTTATTATTAATGATATTGATGGTCCAAATAATGAAGCTCTAGCTACAAATTGCGATTCAAATTTAAGATTTTTAGGAACGGCTAATCCAACTAATTTAAATGTAATTAATTTTCCACCAACTATTTTAGCTATAGGAAAAATTGAAGAGAATGATGGTCCAACAAGTAGGGTATTGTTTGAGTTTATGAATGTTTCAATAATTGAGTTAGATAACTACGCCAATGATGGGTATTTAAAGGACTTTGATATGAATAACGACTATCCAATTGAAAATCCTATATATGTAAAATGTAAGTCGTATTCTGGTAGTATTAACACTCCAACAATTAATGAAGACTTAAGTTTATCACCTGAATTTAGTAGTAAAACGGAATTATTGATGCTAAACGTAGCTCCAATTTATTTTGATCACGACGAATCTTATATTAGAGAAGATGCCATAGTTGAATTGAATAAAGTAGTTAAAATTTTAAAAAAACACCCAGAATTAATTATTGAATTAAGAGCACATACAGACTCTAGAGCTGATGATAACTATAACCTTAAATTATCTGAAAGAAGAGCTAAATCAACGGTTGATTGGCTGCAAAACAATGGTATTAGTTCTTCAAGAATTATGGGTAAAGGTTTTGGTGAAACTCAATTAATAAATAAATGTTCAAATGGTGTTGAATGCACAGAAGAAGAACATCAATTAAATAGAAGAACTGAATTTGTAGTTTTAAATCCGGAAGTAATTAAAAAAGAATAAAATGAAACTATAAAAAATCACGAATTGTGATTTTTTATAGTTAAATATATTTAGTTTTTATAAGTCAAACCCCAACTGTACGCCAAGGTTTTCAGCAATAAGTTTTGTAATTCTAGATTTTAACTGAGGTATTTTTATTTTTTCTACTACATCATTTCCAAAAGCAAATAATAACAGTGCTTTCGCTTCTTTTTTAGGAATACCACGGGATTGCATATAAAACAAGGCACTCTCATCTAATTGTCCAATAGTACAACCGTGAGAACACTTCACATCATCAGCAAAAATTTCTAATTGTGGTTTTGCATTTATGGAAGCTCCATCATCTATTAAAATATTATTATTTTGCTGAAAAGCATTTGTTTTCTGGGCTGCTTGTTGTACAATTACTTTTCCATTAAATACACCAGCAGATTTATCTGAATAAATACCTTTGTACAACTCATGACTTTCACAATTTGGAAACTTATGGTTTACAAGCGTATGATTATCTACATGTTGTTTACCATTTAAAATAGAAATACCATTTAAGTTTGAAGTAATATGTTCGCCTTCATGATAAAACTCTAAATTATTTCTAGTCATTTTACCTCCAAAAGAATAGGTGTGCACAGAAGCAACACTTTGTTGTTTTTGAGACACAAATGTGCTATCAACTAGAGAAGATGCGTTAGTGTCATTTTGAATTTTATAAAAATCTACAATAGCTCTTTTGTGTGCAAAAATTTCAGTAACAGCATTTGTAAACGTCGTATTTTTAGATAGGTTTTGGTGGCGCTCAATAATTTGAACATGCGAATTTTCACCAACAACAACTAAATTTCTAGGTTGTAATAAAACTTCGTTTTCACTTCCTGTAGAAAAATAAAGAATTTGAATTGGTTTAGGTACAATCGTATTTTTTGGAATATTAATAAATGCTCCCTCTTTGGTAAAGGCCGTGTTTAACTCCGCTAAACTATTGTTTTCTTTGGCAATAGTATTGAAATAATTATCAATTACCATTTTATATTTTGGCTTGGTTAAGGCCGATGATAAAACGCAAACATCACACTCTTCATGAGTAGTGTCAGATAAAAACGAACTAAATACTCCATCAACAAAAATTAAAGTATATGATTCAATTTCATTGATAAGATATTCCCGAATGTTCTTATATCCAACAGGATTTTTTGTTTCAGGGAATAAACAAAAGTCGTTTTTTAATAGCGGTTTCAAGTTCGTATATTTCCATTCTTCATCTTTTTTTGAAGGAAATCCTTGATTTTCAAAGTTTTGAATAGCTTTTAATCGAAGTTCATGCACATTTGAATCTAAATCCAAACCGCCTTTGTTTTCAAAAGCTAAAAATGAAGAAACCAATTTATCTTTTAATTCCATTTTTATGGGTTTTCAGTAAGTTGTTGTTCGTAATCAGATAATTATTTTCTGTTCACTAAAACTTTAAACTGTTTACTTTTAATAATTATTTTAGCCAATCGTATCCTTTTGCCTCTAATTCGAGCGCTAACTCTTTACCTCCAGATTTTACAATTTTACCGTTGTGTAAAACATGTACAAAATCAGGAACAATATAATCTAACAAACGCTGATAGTGGGTAATCACTAGAACTGCATTGTCTTTACTTTTTAATTTATTCACACCGTTTGCAACGACTTTTAAAGCGTCAATATCTAAACCGGAATCTGTTTCATCTAAGATTGCTAACTTAGGTTCTAACATAGCCATTTGGAAAATTTCATTACGCTTTTTTTCTCCACCTGAAAATCCTTCATTTAAAGATCTTGATAAAAATTTACGATCTATTTCTAATAAATCGGCTTTTTCACGAATTAATTTCAACATATCTTTAGCAGGTAATTCTTCTTGACCTTTTGCTTTTCGTGTTTCGTTAATTGCCGTTTTAATAAAGTTGGTAACTGTTACACCAGGAATTTCAACAGGATATTGAAATGATAAAAAGATTCCTTTATGCGCTCTTTCCTCCGGAGCAGAATCTTCTAAATCCTCATTATTTAAAATAACAGAGCCTTGGGTAACTTCATACTCTTCTTTACCAGCTATTACTGCAGAAAGTGTACTTTTCCCCGATCCGTTAGGTCCCATAATTGCATGAACCTCTCCAGCTTTAATTTCAAGATTTATACCTTTTAAAATCTCCTTATCATTAATGTTGGCGTGTAAATTTTTGATGCTTAGCATTTTATATATGTGTTAATTCTATAGTATTAATTTCGTGTATATTGTTTGCATTAAAATGTAAATTTCCTTGAAATTCCATTCCTAAGTAATCAGCTGACTTTTTAAAAGGGATGTAAAAACTATCGTCAATTTCATCGCTGTGTGAATTTGATATTACGAACATATTTTTACCTTTTAATTTTCTGCCAGTTTCTTTTTCAATTCGTATCAAATCTGAAAAACGGTCGAAAAAAACCTTCATAATACCACTCATATTATACCAATAAACAGGTGTTGCAAAAATAAGGGTATCGTATTTTTCTAAAATTAATTTTATAAGAGGAAGAAAATCATCATCTAAATTTTTACTTTCATAATCATAATATGAAATTTTGTAGTTATTTAAATCAATAACATCAATTTGGTGTTTTTTAGAAATGTTTGCTACAATACTTCCTGTATTTCCTCCACTTCTAGAAGAGCCTAAAATAATGACTTTTTTTTCCATACTATCCAACACTTCCTTCTAAACTTATTTCCAATAATTTTTGCGCTTCAACAGCAAACTCCATTGGAAGTTTGTTTAATACGTCTTTACTAAAACCATTTACAATTAATGCTATTGCTTTTTCAGTATCAATACCACGTTGGTTACAATAAAACAATTGGTCTTCTCCAATTTTACTCGTGGTGGCTTCATGTTCTATTTGAGCGGTTTTATTTTTTGCTTCTATGTATGGGAAAGTATGCGCACCACATTGATCACCCATTAATAAGGAATCACATTGGGAAAAATTACGAGCATTTTTTGTTCTTGGTCCAACCTGTACTAATCCTCTATACGAGTTTTGAGATTTTCCTGCAGATACTCCTTTAGAAATAATAGTACTTTTGGTATTGTTTCCTAAATGAATCATTTTTGTCCCTGTATCGGCTTGTTGATAATTGTTAGTCACTGCAATAGAATAAAATTCTCCTACAGAATTATCTCCTTTTAATACACAACTTGGATATTTCCAAGTTACGGCACTTCCTGTTTCTACTTGTGTCCAAGAAATTTTAGCATTCTTTTCGCACAAACCTCTTTTAGTTACAAAATTATAAACACCACCTTTTCCATCTTTTCCTCCCGGAAACCAGTTTTGTACTGTAGAATATTTAATCTCAGCATCATCTAATGCAATTAACTCTACTACAGCTGCATGAAGCTGATTTTCATCACGCTGAGGTGCAGTACAACCTTCTAAATAACTAACGTAACTGCCTTTGTCTGCAATAACTAGTGTACGTTCAAACTGCCCAGTTCCTCCTTCGTTAATTCTGAAATAAGTTGATAATTCCATTGGGCAAGTCACTCCTTTTGGGATATAACAAAAAGAGCCATCAGAAAAAACTGCAGAATTCAATGCAGCATAAAAATTATCTGATTGCGGCACAATAGAACCTAAATATTTTTTTACCAATTCAGGATGTTCCTGAATGGCTTCAGAAATAGGCATAAAAATAATACCCTTTTCATTTAAGGTCTTTTTAAAAGTAGTCGCCACAGAAACTGAATCAACTACAATATCAACAGCTACATTTGACAAACGCTTCTGTTCATCGATAGAAATACCAAGTTTTTCAAATGTTTTTAATAATTCAGGATCAACTTGATCTAAACTATCTAATTTAGGCTTTTGAACCGGGGCAGAATAATAACTAATGTCTTGAAAAGATGGTTTTTTATAATGCACATTTGCCCATTCTGGTTCCTTCATTTCTTTCCAAACCTTGAAAGCTTTTAATCTCCATTCAGTCATCCAATCTGGCTCGTTTTTCTTTTTAGAAATTGCAATAACAACTTCCTCATTTAAACCAATAGGAAATTTGTCAGCTTCAATATCTGTATAAAAACCGTATTCGTACTCTTTTGTTTCGAGTTCTTTTTTTAAATCGTCTTCAGTAAATTTGCTCATTTTAACTTTTTAAAGTGAAAAGCTTTCCCCACAACCGCAAGTTCTATTTGCATTTGGATTGTTAAAAACAAACCCTGTTCCATTTAACCCTCCAGAATATTCTAAAGTAGTTCCAACAAGGTATAAAAAGCTTTTTTTGTCTACAATAATTTTTACATCATTGTCTTCAAAAACTTTATCATCTTCTTTTTGTTCTTTATCAAATGTTAATTCGTATGAAAGTCCTGAACATCCGCCACTTTTAACACCAACTCTAACATAATGGTTAGAAGGCTCAAAACCATCATCGTTCATAAGTTCAATAACTTTCTTTTTTGCTATGTCTGAAACTTTAATCATATCGCTTAAGTAGATTAATTCTAAATAAGTGCAAATATAGCTACAAAAATTTAGTTTTTACAAAGTTTTAAGATGAATAAAATTAATAGTGCTATAGTTGTTACTTATAAACTTAATATCTTTGCAAAATGATAGAAGATAAAAATCAAACACGTACTAGTTTATCTGAATTAGGAGAATTTGGATTGATAAACCACTTAACAAAAAACTTTAAATTACAGCATAAATCTACAATTAAAGGTGTTGGTGACGATGCAGCAGTTCTAGACTTAAAAGATAAGCAAGTATTAGTTACTACTGATTTTTTAGTTGAAGGGGTTCATTTTGATTTAAGCTATATGCCTTTAAAGCACTTAGGTTATAAAGCTATTATGGTTAACCTATCAGATGTGTATGCAATGAATGGAGATGCTTCACAAATTACGGTTTCTATTGCTGTTTCTAATCGTTTTCCGTTGGAAGCATTAGAAGAATTATATGAAGGAATTCAATTGGCTTGCAAAACATATGCTATTGATTTAGTGGGTGGTGATACTACTTCTTCAACAAAGGGTTTATTAATTAGTGTTACAGCGATTGGGTCAATAAAAAAGAAAGATGTTGTATATAGAAATACGGCAAAACAAAATGATTTATTAGTAGTTTCAGGTGATTTAGGAGCGTCTTACTTAGGCTTACAAGTATTGGAGCGAGAAAAACAAGTATTTAAAGTAAACCCAAATTCACAACCAGATTTAACTGCGTACACCTACTTAATTGAGCGCCAGTTAAAACCTGAAGCAAGAAAAGATATTGTGAAACTCCTAAAAGATTTAAATGTAAAACCAACTGCAATGATTGATATTTCTGATGGACTTTCTTCAGAGATATTGCATATTTGTACGCAGTCTAAAGTTGGATGTAATGTATATGAAGAAAAAATTCCGTTAGATCCACAAGTAATTGCTACTTGTGAAGAATTTGAATTAAATAGTACTACAGTTGCACTAAGCGGTGGTGAAGATTATGAGTTGTTATTTACTATTTCTCAAGAAGATTTCCCTAAAATAAAAGGGAATCCTCATTTAACAGTTATTGGTCATATTACTCAAGAAAGTGAAGGAGTTAATTTGGTAACTAGAGCAAATCAACAAATAAAATTAACAGCACAAGGTTGGAATGCCTTAGCGAAAGAAGACTAGACCTAAGTTAATAGCAAGTTTTAATAAAAGAAGTTAAAGTTTCAATCAACTCATTTTTATTTTCAAGATGACTCATATGCCCGTCAGGAAACTCAACTACTTCTACTTTTGTGTTTGAAGTTTGTTGTATTAGTGAGTTATAATCTAAAGCTGAATCTTGTTTCCCAATGATTAATTGAATAGGAAAGTTTGCAGTTTTATAAATGGAAGTTTGGTCTTTTCTAATTTTCATTCCTTCAAGAGCGGCAATAATTCCGTGAGGTTTAATTTTTAAAGCTTCTTCGGTAACTTTTTCAATGGCTATTTTAAGTTGTTCTCTGTTTGTTTCTGAAAAAAGCATTGGAATGGCTATTCTTACAAATGTTTTGGGACTTTGCTTTACAGCTTCAATTGCTCTATCTCTATGTAATTTCTTTTCTTCAGAATCGGGTAAAGCAGTTGAATTCATTAAACATAAGCCTTTTACATTTAATGGAAATAATAGAGAAAATGCTAACGCAACATATCCACCCATACTATGACCTATTAAAACATATTTTCGCAAACGTAAATGGTTTAAAACGGTTTTTATCATTTCAGCTTGATCTTCCATTGTATGAATATATCCGTGATTTTCTGTTTTACCGTGCCCTAATAAATCAATGCAAATAACTTTGTATTTTTTTGAAAGAGTTTTAGCAATAGAATTCCACATACTGCTATTTTCTAGAAAACCATGAAGCAATACAACGGCACTTCCTGTTCCGATTGAAGAAAAATAAACTTTAGTATTTTTATGTAGAACGTACATGTTAATTTTTTAAGCCTTTAATGGCTGAAAATGCTTTATCAACATTATCATCTTCCACTAAAATTGTAAATTCATTGGTTGTTGAAACTACTTCATATAATGAAATACCTTCCCAAGCTAAACGTTTAAAAAATTGATAATATAAACCTGCAATTTTGGTATTTTCTTTAGGTAAGCCTATCGTAATTGCCGATAAATGATCTTGAGCGGTTGTACACACTTCATTTTTATAGCTTTCTTCAATTTGACTTTTTAAAGATGTGTTAACTATTACGTTACTTTCGTGAACACCACGAGTGAATGTGTAAAAAACATGTGGATCTTGTTTTAAAACCTCGAGCATTTTTAAATGGCCTTTTATTAAACTACTAGAATTTTTAAAAGTATAATCAGAAAGATCTGAACGAACTGTAATATCCCCTAAATTTTGCAACGCTTTGTTTAGTTTAATTTTGTTGGCCATTTCTTTAGGCGGGCTGTATCTTCTTAAAGCCATCATGATAGCTCCGGCTTTTACAGGTTTTCGTAACATTTTAGAAATGTCATCTTTTAATTCTTCAGCTAAAGCACTGTAATTTAAGATATTACGATTTAAAGCATCTTCTAAAAATGGTTGAGAAACTAAAATTTCTTCTACACAACTTGCAATAGTTTTCATTTGTTAAATAGTTAACATTTTGTGCAAAAATAGTTTATAATTTTTAAATAATCGTAAAAAGATAAATATCATTTTACATTTGCCAATTAAATTGAAAAGAATGAAGGTATTAAAATTTGGAGGCACATCGGTTGGGTCAATCGAGAACATAAAACGTGTAAAAGAAATTATTGTTGATGGAGGAGAAAAAATTGTGGTGCTTTCAGCAATGTCTGGAACTACTAACGCATTGGTTGAAATTTCTGAACTTATAAAAAGGAGTGCTATTATTGAAGCACTAGGAAAGGTTGAGGTTTTACAACATAAATATGTGGAAGTTTCAAATGATTTATTTGAAACGAATAGTTTAAAGCAAGATGTTGAAAATTATTGTTCTCAGATTTTTAATTTTTTAAAAGAGTGTACTTCTGAAAATCATACTGAATTATTGTATAATAAAATTGTTTCAAGAGGGGAGTTATTATCTACTTTTATTTTTACTAAATACTTAAATCAGGAAGGTATAAACGCTAGATTATTACCTGCTTTAGAATTTATGAGAATAGATAAAACAAACGAACCGGACGATTTTTATATCAAACAAAATTTACAACGACTGATTGAAAATACACCTCCCGCCGATATTTATATTACGCAAGGATTTATTTGTTTAAATGCTTTTGGGCAGATTGCAAATTTAGAAAGAGGAGGAAGTGATTACACTGCAACAATTATTGGGGCTATTACAAAAGCTGAAGAAGTTCAAATTTGGACAGATATTGACGGAATGCATAATAACGATCCAAGGTTTGTAGAAAATACGCACGCAATCTCGAATTTATCGTTTGATGAAGCGGCAGAGTTAGCTTATTTTGGAGCAAAAATATTACATCCACAAACGGTAATGCCAGCTCGTGAAGCAAATATTTCAGTTCGCTTAAAAAACACATTAGACCCGGAGTCATATGGAACATTAATTTCAAAAGGCTTTAAGGGAGAAGGAATAAAAGCTATTGCGGCCAAAGATAGCATTACAGCGATTAAAATTAAATCGGCTCGAATGTTACAAGCTCATGGTTTTTTGAAAAAGGTTTTTGAAATTTTTGAAAAATATGAAACCTCTATAGATATGATTACCACTTCAGAGATTGCAGTTTCATTAACCATTGATGATGATAAAAATTTAGTTTCAATAGTAGAGGAATTAGAAAAGTTTTCAACTGTCGAAGTAGATAATCAACAAAGTATAATTTGTTTGGTAGGCCATTTGGTGGTTAGACATCATGAAACACACAGACTTTTTAAAGTTTTACAAGATATTCCAGTTAGAATGATTTCTTATGGAGGAAGTAATAATAACATTTCATTACTCGTAAATACAAAAGATAAAATAACAGCATTACAACGATTAAACTCTTACATTTTCGATTTTGAAATTGTATAATTTCTATGAATGGATTTATTGGTTAATTAAAAAACTCGAAGTATTTACTTCGAGTTTTTTTCAATGTGTTTTATAAAGTGCGACGGATTCATTCCAGTAATTTTATAAAATGCTTTAGAAAAAGATTCAACATTGTTAAAACCAATTTCAAAAGCAATAGCACTAACTGTATATTTTCTAAAATTGTTTTCTGTTTTTAATTTTTCTACACAATAATTAATTCTCAAATCGGAAATATAAGTACTAAAGTTTTTTTCTTTATGAAAGTTAATAATTTTGGATAGATAACTAGAATTTGTGTCAAATTCTTTAGATAAGCTATTTAAGGTTATTTTATTGTTTAAAAACCCTTGGTTCTTTTCAAACTCATTTAACAACTTCAAGACCTGTTTAATTTTTACTTTTGAAATTCCTTTTAATTTAAGACCTGTTTTTTTGGGGGTGTTTTTTGATGTTTCTTTTTCTTTAGATTTATTAAGTAATTTCTTAAATTGCTTTTTAATTTTTTGTTGTTTTAGATAGGTTTTAATACCAAAAAATATGGCAATTAAAACGAAGGATATTAATAAAATTATGATATAAAAAAACTGGTCTTTTTTAGTTTTTAAATTGGAGATAATTTTTTCTTTTTGCGCTAGTAATTCAGGTGTATCATATTCTTTTTTGAGGGTTTTATTTAAGTTGATATAATTTATATTCAATACACTATCTACATATAAAAGGCGATTTATATGTTTTAGTTGATTTTTAGAATCGTTTTCACCTTTGTAATAATTTATTAAATATTCTTGAATAGTTCTTACTTCAGGAACAACATCTTTGCTAAGCATATAAATAGAATCTGCTTTATTAAAGTGATAAAATGCTTTAGTAATATTTGAAAGCTTTGTATGCGCTAAACCTTGGTAATAATGATTGTTTAATAAGCCATTAAACGAATTCTCAAAAGCGATACTTTTTTGTAAGCTATCAATTGAAATTTCGTGATTTTTTTGATAGTAAGCAACAATACCAGATTGAGAAACAAAATTATAATAATATGTAGAGTCTTTTAATGCTAATGAATTTTGAAGTCCTTTCGAAGCAGCTATTCCAGCAGAATCTAGCTTATTAGATAATAGATATGCATTTGAAAGAGACAATAATAGTTCAAGTTCAAATTGTAGATAATCAATGTTCAGGTTTTTGTTTTTTTGAAGCATTTTTAAATTTAATTTATACAATTCTAAAGCTTCATCATTATCTCCCCACATTATTTTGATACTGGCAATATAATAATTGGCATTAAATATTTGTGTAAAGTTGTTGTTTAAATATGCAATTTTTTTTGCCTTTAATAAATTATCTAAAGATTCTTTATAATTTCCAATAGCATAGTGTAAAATACCTTTTGTAAGATATCCTTGAGCGGGATATTGGTAATGTGTAATATTATTAGTTAATGCAATAATACTATCGCAATAGCGAATACCAATATTACTTTCTGAAATATGTATATAATTTACATAGGCATTTACTAACTTTATTGTATTCTGTTCGTTTTTTGCTTTTGCAGTATACGCATCTGCATAAATAGTAGCTTTTGAATTATTTATATTATATTCAAAAGAGGCATTTAATTCTTTAAATGTTTTTGTTTTTAAAGAATCTGGAATATAGAATAGAT
>NZ_JABDRI010000061.1 GCF_013041805.1 Lutibacter sp. | reverse complement strand
TGATATAACCGTAGCGAATGATTTAGGTTTAGTTTCTTGGCATGGATTTATGGATTATTACAGTTATTCATACCAAGCAGTAGGTAATTACAGAGGAATTGATGATGGCCTTTATGACAGAATACACCCTAATGACATTAGAAAACAACAATTTGGTGCTCCAAGTGGAAGTAGTTTAATACCAGGAGCTGACCCTCTAATGCCTATTGGAAAATTCTACAATTTAAATAAAGTACAATTTGGACAACTTCCAATAACAGATGATTATGTGTATATGAGAGTTACAGAAATGTATTTATTATCAGCTGAAATGAGTGCTGCCGACGGTGATGATATTGGTGCTAGAGCAAGGTTAAAAGAAGTTTTAGCTAAACGATTTGCTAATCCTGCTGATTATGCATATGTAGATGGATTATCTGGAGCGGCTCTTTTAGAAGAAATAGTATTTAATACTAAAATTGAATTTATTGGTGAAGGTAAAAGTTATTTGTTAATGAAGAGAAGAAAATTAAGTAATACCAGAGGTACAAATCACTTAAACAGAGCTGGTGAAACTATTTCTTATGATGATCCAGCAGTAACTTTCTCTATACATCAAAGAGAGATTACAGACAACCCTAATATTACTGAAGGTAATAAATAGTGTGTTTTGTTATATTAAATTATAATACATTAATAAGTAATCAAAATTAATAATTAAAACTACCCTCAATTTCTAAACTGAGGGTAGTTAAAACATAAATAGAGAATCATGAAAAACATAAAATTATACATACTTTTAGTAGTAGCTACTGTTTTTACGTTTTATAGTTGTGAGGAAGACTTGAAACCACTAGACACCAATTTTGTAACATTTGGAGAATCAAGCTACTCTACATTAGTAGATCCAGGAGCTTCAACAACAGTTGATATTACAGTATATGCTGCTAATATTACAGGAAATGACCGAAATATTAACGTAAATGTTGATGGATCTTCAGCTGCTGCTGGTACTTTCACTGTGCCTACAACTGTAACTGTACCGGGAGGTACAAACGAAGGAGTACTTACTGTTCAGTTAAGTGATCCAGGTATTGCTCAAAATGCTTTATCTATTCAATTAGTAGAAGATGAAGGTTTATTTGTTGGTGAACCAACTACTATTGTTTATACACAAAGCTGCAACGAAGTTGCTGTCGAATTAGCTTTTACTTTTGACTACTGGTCATCAGAAACAAGTTGGGATATTTTAGATTCTAACGGAGATACAATACTTGCAGGTGGTGGATATGGTGATGGTATCGGTTCTGCTACTGAAAGCTTTAACTTATGTCAAGGTAGAGATTATACATTAATTGTATATGATGCATACGGTGATGGAATGAACGATGGTCAAAATCCAATAGGTTCATATACACTAAGTGCTGGTGGAACAGTATTAGTTCAAGAGTCTGGTAATTTTGGTGCAAGTCAAAGTACAGCTTTTAGTACAAACTAATAAGTAGAAATGTAAGTCATCAATTGTCAACTATGACAATTTGAAATACTAAATATTAAAAAAAACCACCTCAATCGAGGTGGTTTTTTTATTTGAACAATATAATTAAGTTTACAATTTTGATTTTTGAAAGATTAAATAATTTCTGCAGACAAACCTTTTGTTAACAATCTAATACAACGCGGTTTCAAATCGTTATATTCACCTGTTTTCACAGTACATTTTCCTTTATAGTGAACTAGTAATGCGCATTGCTCCGCTTGCTCGAGCGTGTGATCACATATATCTATTAAAGAATCAATAACGTGATCAAAAGTGTTCACATCATCGTTAAATAAAACAATCTCATTTTGATTTGTTTCTTTTTCCTCTACATCAACCTCTTCTTGTATTTTTCTCTTTGTACTCATATTGCTAAAATAAAAATTATTTTAAATACTTCAAAGCTACCCAGTTATTTCGTTTAATAATTGTATCTAAGGTCAAACCATATTTAGAAACTTCAGTATCAATAATTGGAATATCTTCTTTGTAAAAACCACTAAATAAAATAATGCCTTCGTTCTTTAAACAATTCATATAACTATCCATATCATTCAACAGAATATTTCTATTGATATTAGCAATTATTAAATCATACTTTTTATCAACTAAAAGTGATGCATCTCCTTCAAAAACAGAAATATGCTCACAGTTATTTCGTTCCACATTTTCAATAGAATTTTCATAACACCAAGTATCAATATCAATAGCATCAATTGGCTGTGCTCCTTTCATCTCAGCAAAAATGGCTAAAATTCCAGTACCACATCCCATATCTAATGTTTTTTTATTTGTTAAATCCATGGATAACAAATGTTGAACCATCATATGGGTAGTTTCATGATGTCCAGTACCAAAACTCATTTTTGGTTCAATGACAATATCATATTTTAAGTTTGGATTTTCATGAAAAGGCGCTCTAATACTCACTAAATTATCTACATGAATTTGTTCAAAATTCTTTTCCCACTCACTATTCCAATTGGTTTGCTCAATAACTTCTTGTTTATAATTGATTTCAAACTCATCTGAATTTAAAATTTGAATATTAGATAATATTCCAACATTCCAATCAATTTCTTGAATATATGCCGTAACTCCATCTTCATTTTCAACAAAACTTTCAAAACCTGCTGCACCAAGTTGTGCAATTAAAATTTCAGTAGCTGGCTCTTTTGGTAGGACTTTAAAAGTGTACCCTATGTAATTTATCATATAATTACTTTTATAAAATACAAAAATACGGTTTCCTTTTACAACAAAAGAAAACCGTATTTATTTTTAACTAAATTTTAAAACTAGCTTAGAAAGAATTTACTAATGCAACAAAATCATCGGCATTTAAAGCAGCCCCTCCTATTAAACCACCATCTACATCTTCTTTTGAAAATATCTCTTTTGCGTTGGCAGGTTTTACACTTCCACCATATAAAATTGAAACACTTTCTGCAACATCACTATTATATTTATCAGTCACAATTTTTCGAATAAATGCATGCATTTCTTGTGCTTGTTCAGGCGAAGCCGTCTCCCCAGTTCCAATTGCCCAAACTGGTTCATAAGCTAGCACAATATTTTTCCAAGCTGAAGCCTCTAAATGAAATAATCCGTTTTTAATTTGGCTTTCAACCACTTTAAAATGATTATCTGATTTTCTATCCTCTAATACTTCTCCAAAACAAAAAATAACTTCTAATTTATTCTCCAAAGCAGCATTTACTTTTTCGGCTAAAATAGCATCAGTTTCACCAAAATACTCACGTCTTTCTGAGTGACCTAAAATAACAATTTTTACTCCAACAGATTTTAACATTTCAGCTGAAACTTCACCAGTAAAAGCACCACTTTTAGCTTGGTGCATATTTTGTGCAGCTACTTCAACTTTTGTCTTCTTAGCCTTAGAAGCTACTTTTTGTAAATTTACAAACGTAGGAGCCACAATTACGCGCGTATTTTTTAGAGATTTTTTCTTTAATTTTTTAATAATATTTTTAACCAAAGACTTTGAAGCGTCTATATCATTATTCATTTTCCAGTTACCTGCAACTATTTGTTTTCTCATGGTAGTCTATTTTACTTTTATCGTTCTAATTTATCCAACAAATTTACAATTTATCATTTAAATATGAACGCTATAATTACTTGTTTGCGCAATCGTTTTCGATTTTTAATGACAATTCTAAAAATTATAGCATATATTAATTAATGAACAACTATAACTTAACGTATTAAAATTATTACTTTTGCTTAATTCTTAATTTAAACTAATGAACAAACAAGAACTAATAGAACAAATTCAGCACAAAAAATCGTTTTTATGTATTGGTTTAGATGTAGATTTAAGTAAAATACCAACACATTTATTGGCAGAAGATGACCCCATTTTTGAGTTTAATAAGCAACTCATAGACGCTACACACCATTTAGCTGTTGCCTACAAGCCAAATACTGCTTTTTACGAAGCATATGGTATCAAAGGTTGGCAAGCATTGGAAAAAACCATTACTTATATAAACACTAATTATCCTGAAATTTTTACTATTGCTGATGCTAAGCGAGGAGATATTGGTAATACATCAACAATGTATGCAAAAGCATTTTTTGAAGATTTAAATTTTGATTCGGTTACTGTTGCTCCTTATATGGGAAGTGATTCTGTAGAGCCGTTTTTAGCTTTCAAAAATAAAACTACTATATTATTGGCTTTAACTTCAAATAAAGGTGGACTAGATTTTCAAGGATTAAAAACTGAGCGTGATGAACTATACAAAGAAGTTTTAAAAACAGCACTGACTTGGAAAAATTCAGAAAATTTAATGTTTGTGGTTGGCGCTACTAAAGCAGCATATTTTTCAGAAATTAGAAAAATTGTTCCAAACCATTTTTTATTAGTTCCAGGTGTTGGCGCACAAGGAGGTAATTTAAAAGATGTTTGCAATTATGGATTTACAAAAGATTGCGGCTTATTAATCAATTCGTCGAGAGGTATTATTTACGCTGGAAATGATGAGAATTTTGCAAAATCCGCCCAAAAAGAAGCATTGAAATTACAACAACAAATGGAAGTTATTTTAAATGAGAATAGTTAAAGATCAACTTGGAAGAGAAATATCATTAACAAATTCACCAAAAAGAATTATTTCTTTAGTTCCATCTCAAACTGAATTACTTTGCAGTTTAGCTCTTGAAAATGAGCTTATTGGAATTACAAAATTCTGTATTCATCCCTATCATTTGAAATCTACAAAAACAATAGTTGGAGGAACTAAAAAAGTTGATTTTGAGAAAATTAAAGAGTTAAATCCTGATTTTATTTTATGCAATAAAGAAGAAAATTCTTACGACTTTCTTCCAGAATTAGAAAAAATTGCACCTACCTATTTTTCGGATGTAACTACCATTCAAGATTCGATTGATCTAATACTAAATTTAGGAATCATTTTTAATAGAAGAACAGAAAGTAAAAATTTAGTAGAAAAAATTTCATTTAAATTAACCGATTTTAAACAGTTTATTAAAAATCAACCTCAACGAAAAGTTGCTTATTTTATTTGGGCCAAACCTTGGATGGTTGCAGGAAACAATACCTATATTAATGAGTTGTTGAAACTTAATAAGTTTGAAAATGTGTATGCTAATATGGATCGCTATCCTAAAATTGAAATTGATAAAATTAGATATGACGGTGACCCTGAAGTCATCATTTTATCTTCAGAACCATTTCCTTTTAAAGATGAACATGCTATGCAAATAGCCAACTTTACAAACAGAGCTATTACAGTTTTTGGAGACGGAGAATTCTTTAGCTGGCACGGTTCAAGATTACTTTTAGCTTTTGACTATTTTAAAAAGTTGCATAAAAAATTAGAAAGTCATTTTTAATTTAAATATTTTTTTTCACCTTTTAAACTTTGTCTTAACCATAACATGAGTGCCATAGAAAGTAACCCCAAAGCTCCCATTAAATACCAGTTAAATTCAAAACTAAACCTATCAATCATTTCCATTCCAGTTTTAGCACTAAAAATATGAGCAAATGAAAATGCCATGGAATATAAAGCTAAATAGCGTCCCTCCTTTCCTGAGGGAGCTCTTGACATAGCAAAATTATTTGTAAACGGAAATGCTAGCATTTCCCCTAAAGTTATAAGCAACATACTTATAACCAAAATACCTACCCAATTTGTTACATTCAAAATCAAAAAACTAAGAGCAAGTAATGCTAAACTTCCAGTAATTATTTTGAGTTTGTTAAATAACTTTTTTTCAATATAATGAATCAACGGCATTTCAAATAGAAATATTAAAAATCCATTCATAGCCATTAATAGCCCTATTTCTACCTCAGTTAACTTATGAACACTTTTGTAATAAAGTGGCATTGTTGTAAATAGTTGTAAAAAGACAAAGCCCATTAAAAATACGACCGCCAAAAATATCCAATAGGGTTTATCTTTATATATTGACGTAATTATATGTTCTATTGAATCACTTACTTTTTTTGGATGAAATTCCTTTTGTTTTAATACTACTCTCATTAATAAAATTGCAGAAATACACGTAATCCCATCAATCCAAAACAAACCAGCATAGCTTATACTAGTTATAATTAAACCGCCTAAAAATGGTCCAAAAGAAAAACCTAAGTTTATTGCTAAACGAATTAACGTTAGAGATCTTGTTTGGTTTTCAGGCTTACTATATGCTTTAAGTGAAACAAACATTGCTGGTCTAAAAGTATCTGCAACCAACATTGTTAAAAATATACCTAGCACAAAACCAATAAATGTTGATATATATTGTAATCCAATAAATAGAAAACCTGTAATTAACAAACTCCAAAACATAACCCTGTAATAGCCTATTTTATCTGTCAATTTACCACCCAACCACGAGCCTACAAGAGAACCAACTCCAAAACTTGTCATCACCCAACCAACTTGAGCTAATGTTAAATGTAGTTTTTCGGTAAGATATAGTGATAAAAACGGGAGTACCATTGTCCCTGCCCTATTTATAAATGTAATTAAAGCTAACCACCAAACTTCTTTTGATAGCCCTTTAAATGAATTTCGATACCCATGCACCGCTCTTTTCACCATAACCTAAATTTAAAAAACCCGACTATTAGCCGGGTTTATAATGAATTAATATTATTTATTCTTGAATAATTATAATACATTCATATCCCAGTAGCTTTTACAAACCACTTAAATACAGAAATATATTGGGTATTACTATTCATCAGATTCTCTTATATTCTTTCAAAACTACAAAAATTATTGAATAACTAATACTTCATAAGCAAACTAATTAATTTTAGTATTTTTGATACATAATCCAAATCATCATGAAAAAACTACTTTTTGCTATAACCACTCTATTTATATTTACAAATTGTTCCGAGAAAAAAACTACATACGAGGATAAAATTAGATTGGCTCAATATAAATTAAATACGCAATATGCAGATGAAGAAGATTCTCCACTAACAAAAGAAGATTTAAAAACATTTAAAACCTTAGATTTTTTTGAAATTAATAAAAATTATAGAGTTGAGGCCGATTTTGAACTCACACCAAATACTCCAATTTTTGCAATGGCGACGACTACCGAAAGACTTCCGCTATATAGAAAATATGGAATTGCTCGATTTTCAATGAATGATCAAAAAATAGCATTAAGCGTTTATCAAAGTCAAGATTTGTTTAACTCTACTGAATATGAAAACCAATTATTTTTACCGTTTCATGATGCCACTAATGGCAATTTAAGTTATGGTGGTGGTCGGTACCTAGATTTAGAAATTCCATCTAATGGCAGTAATATAATTATTATAGATTTTAATAAAGCTTATAATCCTTATTGCGCTTATAATAGTAAATGGTCGTGTCCAATAGTTCCTGCAGAAAATACTATACCTATTGAAATTTTAGCTGGAGTTAAAGCCTATGGCAAACATCATTAAAAAAGCTCATCCAGATTATTTTCTGAATGAGCTAAAACTTAATGTCAATCAATACTTAGTTTTACGTTTTTTCCCTAAACTCTATTCCTTAAAAATAGTAAATAGCAGCTATCAAGAAAGATGACAATTTATCAGTTAGAACACCATCAGAATCAACATATGGAGTAGCATCTCCCCAAGTATCTAATCTTAATTCAGGCTTTATTGTTAAGTTTTCTACTGTATAACTTCCCGTAATTGTAGCTGCAAAAACACTTGATTCATCGACAATATCAGACTTTGTAGAGAAATATTCTCCTCTAAAACCTAAGGTAAAATCATCAGAAAGACCTATTTGAGGATACAAAGCAGCCCCAGAGAAACCTTCACCATCATTATCAGCTATAGCTGCATTAATTCCTAAGAAGAATGAATCAGAAATATCAAAACCTCCTGTATAATCTGCCTCGAAACCTAATGCCTCACCATTATCATAATAGAAATTTAAAAATTGTCCGGCATACCCTAATTGAGCACCTAAAGAATAAGCACCTGTTAAATTACTATTAACATCAGTAACATTCATAACCGCTAACATTAAACTCAAATCTTCCGACAAAGAAAAATCAGCTTTTAAACCAACATGAGAAAAAGGACCACTTGAGAATAAATAAGAAGTACTATAGTTAAAATTACCAACTGGAGAAATAACTTCATACCCTAAATATGTATTAAACCTACCAAACGTTAATTTAGTATTCTCTGATACATTTATATAAGCATACAACTGATTAATATTAAAACCACCAATAGCATCATCTCCTCTCGGACCAAAAACTACATCTGCAACTATCCCTGTTTTCTCTCCCTCATAAGCAGCAACAATGTTTGCCATACCTAATGCAAAACCTAATCCATTAGCAAATGATGTTCCAAATGATTGTTCTATATCATCCGAAGCACTTAAATTTGCTTGATAGTAGGCATCAACAGATCCACTTAAACTTAATTTTTTTTCATTAGCATTTTCCTCTTGTGAATAACTCGATAAACTTGCGAATAACATCACAGAAAAAAATAACACTCTAATATTAACTCTATTCAAAATTGTTTTCATTTTTTTAGTTTTTACTTATTTACTTTTATTTATTGTAGACGTTAATATCATGTTCGTGTATATCTAAGCCGTCTTCTTCTTCTACTTTAGAAACTCTTAATCCTATTGTTTTCTTCAATGTAAAAAGTACTATAAATGAAGTCCCGATGGCCCAAGCTGCAATTGAAATTACACCAACTGCTTGCACTCCTAATTGGTGAAACCCTCCACCATATAGTAAACCTCCGTCAGTTGCAAATACACCAACAAGTAAAGTTCCTAAAGCTCCTACCACACCATGTACTGAAATAGCTCCAACCGGATCATCAATTTTTAATTTTTTATCTATAAAATCAATTGAGAATACAACTACAACACCTGCAATAATTCCAATAATAAATGCTCCAAGCGGACTCACAGCGGCACAACCCGCAGTAATTGCCACCAATCCGGCTAACGCACCATTCAATGTCATTGAAATATCAGGTTTTCCATAGCTTATCCACGTAACAAACATGGCTGTTATTGCTGCTGCTGCAGCAGAAAGATTTGTCGTAATTATAATACCTGAAACATTATTAGCACTATCACCCGAAATAGCTAATTCTGAACCTGCATTAAATCCAAACCATCCAAGCCATAAAATAAATATACCAAATGCACCTAGTAATAAATTATGCCCTGGGATAGCATTTGATTTTCCATTTGTGTATTTCCCTATCCTTGGACCAATCAATATTGCTCCAATTAAAGCTGCCCATCCCCCAACAGAGTGTACTACTGTAGATCCAGCAAAATCAATAAACCCTAACTTTGTTAACCATCCATCTCCTTGCCATACCCAATGACCAGAGATTGGATAAATAACAACAGTCATTATAAAAGAAAAGATAAGGTATGTAGAAAATTTAGTTCTTCCTGCAACAGCACCCGAGACAATAGTTGCTGCAGTAGCAGCAAAAACGGTTTGAAAGAATAAATTATGCATATCTTCCTTGTTATCAAAGAATAATGTAGGTTTACCAATAAAAGTTCCTATTGATTCTCCATACATAATTGTATAACCTATAGCCCAAAAACCAAGACTTCCAATGCATAGGTCCATGATATTTTTCATTATTATATTTCCAGTATTTTTAGATCTTGTAAATCCCGTTTCAACAAGTGTAAATCCAGCTTGCATAAAAAATACTAAAATTCCGCAGATCACAATCCACATTAAATCCAATACAGCGTTCGCATCCATAATATATTTTTTTAATTTGTTTAGTTTTTAAAGTTTGATTTTATTTAAGGGCATCGCTCCCTTTTTCACCTGTTCTAATTCGATAAGATTCTATAACATCTGAGACAAAGATTTTTCCATCTCCTATAGTTCCCGTATAAGCAGACTTTATAAGCGCATCAATAGTTATATCTAAAAATGGATCTGAAACTACAATTGATAAAAATCTTCGCTGGATATCTGATGTACTATAACTAACACCCCTATAAACATGACCTTGCTTCTCATGACCAACTCCAGTTACATCCCAGTAACTAAAAAAATTGACTTCAATTTGATGTAAAGCTTCTTTTACTTCATCAAATTTTGATTTTCGAATAATTGCTTCGATTTTCTTCATAATAAAAATGATTTTTTTAATTGATTTCGAGTCAAAAGTAAAAATATATTTATATACCCCCTAATTTTTTAGGGGTCATTGTTTAATTTTTACATTTATTATTGATTACACCCTATTTTTTTAAAGGGTCATCAATATTTATTTAATATTTTTATGAATTACCCCATGGTTTTATGAGGCTTAAATTTAAAAATGAAGAAAAATTGATTATTACCCCCTAAAAAAATAGGGGATACTCATAATCTTATGTCTTTTTGATAATAAAAAATAAAGAAGTTAGGAACTTAACAAAGCATTAAGCCAATTCTAACTAAATAAATTTTGAAATATAAAGTCCTAAAAAAACAGCTGAAAAGCCTAGAAATAAAGATAATAGTGTATATGGCAAAAAACTAAAGTAATCGCCATTTTTAATTAGCAAATGATTTTCATAGGCAAATGTTGAAAAAGTAGTGAACCCCCCACAAAAACCTGTAGCTAATAATAAAGATTGATTTTGAGACATATTTCCAGTTTTACCTAAATAGCCCAAAATTATACCAATTAACAAACTACCTAGCACATTTGATAACATGGTACCGAAAGGAATCGTATTCTCAATATTGTTAAACCATTTCCCTAGAAAAAACCTAGCAACACTTCCAAAACCACCTCCAACAAATACCAATAAAGCTTGTTTCATATTATTTTAATTTTACCGAATCAGCATCAATCCAACTCCACTTTCCAGTAACTATACCTTTATCAAGTGTTACAATTCCAGGATTTGCTCTTATAATTGTTTTTAATGTAGTTCCATCACAAAACAACATCTCGATATTTAAATTAAAATCATTTTTTATCGCTTCATACTCTTCAATCATTGAAGAAGATACTAGATAAACAGTATACCCTTTGTCAATTGCAGCATCTGTAATCATTTTAATATTAGAAAACCCTTGCAAATCGCTTTTACTTAAATTATAGGCTATAACTAATAAAACATGCTGTTTCGCTAAAATTTCTTCAGTTAAATCATTTCCATCTACAGATTCTAAAAGAAAATCGTGTATGGGCGGATCTTCATCGCCTATATATTCCATTCCTTCTGGTATGCTTTTACCAATTGCATAGGGTCTAAAATCTATAATTGGAAGATGAACTAAAACATAATAAGTTATAAATAGAAAAACAAAAAAGGATAAAAAAGAGGTCCATTTCACAGTATTTAAACTAAATAATGGTTTAATAAATTCATGTTTTAAAACTAGCAATAGTATAAAAACTATAAGCACAATATTTTTATAAAAGGTTCCCCAAGAACTTAACTTTAGCGCATCACCAAAACATCCACAATCTGTAACTTTATCAAAATATGCTGAATACCAAGTAAGGAAAAGAAATACACTAATTATTCCTAACAAACTCCAAACAGTTACTTTTGGCAAATATCCTAAGAGTAGCATAACACCAAGCATAATTTCAATAAGGATTAGTATAATTGAAAATGGTAGGGCATACGGAATCAAAAATTCCATATTTAATACGTCATACCCAAAATACTCTTCAAATTTATATGCAGATCCTAATGGGTCTACAAGCTTAACAAATCCTGAAAAAATAAACGTAGCAGCAACAAAAACTCTTGAAATATGAATTAATAGTTTCATTTTATTTGGTTTCATTAATATGAATTAAAGCAAAAACAGCATAATTTACCATATCTTGATAATTAGCATCAATACCCTCGGAAACTATGGTCTTTCCCATATTATCTTCTATCTGTTTTACTCTTAATAATTTTTGTAAAATTAAATCGGTTAAAGAACTCACTCGCATATCTCGCCATGCTTCACCGTAATCATGGTTTTTGTCTTCCATTAATTGTTTGGTGACTGCCACATGTTTATCATATAACTTTATCGCTTGCTCATTTTTCAAATCAGGTTGCTCCACAACTCCTTTTTCCAACTGTATTAACGCCATAATAGAATAGTTAATAATTCCTATAAATTCTGAAACCTCACCTTCATCAACTTTTCTTGTTGTGTTTTGCTGCAACTGACGAATACGCTGGGCTTTTATAAAAATTTGATCTGTTAATGATGGTAAACGTAAAATCCTCCAAGCACTTCCATAATCTTTTAACTTATTTATAAATAATGAACGGCATTTATCTATTACGTCGTTATATTGTTTTGAAGTTTGTTGCATGTAACTTTAATTATTTCCGTAAATTTCGAACAAATTTAACGAATTAAAAAATCAATTATCTATTTATGAAGAAAGTTGCTGTATTTTGCGGTTCTAGTTTGGGTTTTAATGAAGTTTATAAAAATGATGCCATTAAATTAGCCAATCATTTTACAAAAAATAATATTGGACTGGTTTATGGAGGAGGAAAAATTGGCATGATGGGAATTTTAGCTGATACCATGCTTGAACAAGAAGGAGAAGTTATTGGGGTAATTCCAGGTTTATTGCGACATGAAGAAGTTGCACATACTAAAATTACTGAGATGATTGTAACTAAAACAATGAGTAAACGTAAAGTAAAAATAAGCAAAATAGTTGATGGCTATATAGCATTGCCTGGCGGATTTGGAACTTTAGACGAGATTTTTGAAGCGCTAACTTTAGGGCAACTTGGAATTGAACAAAAACCTGTAGGCCTATTAAATACCAACGGATTTTTTGACAATTTAATAGCACAATTAGATGTCATGGTGACTGAAGGTTATTTAAAACAATCAAATAAAGATATGCTAATCATTAGCAATTCAGTTGAAACATTATGTGATTTAATGTCGAATTACAAAGCTCCTATAATGACAAAAGTAATTAATAAAGTTGTTAGATAATGAGCAGTATAAATTGTAATGGAACATTGGTAGATTTAAAATCTCCAAAAGTGATGGGGATTTTAAACATTACACCCGATTCTTTTTTTGATGGAGGAAAATATAATAATGCATCAGCCATTGTAAACCACATTGAAAAGATGTTAAGTGAAGGCGCTACATTTGTAGATATTGGTGCCTATTCGTCAAGACCTGGAGCTAAACACATCTCGGAGGAAGAAGAATTATTACGAATTTTACCTGTGCTACAACTTGTTATTCAAGAATTTCCGAAACTAAAAGTTTCAGTTGATACATTTAGAAGTAAAGTTGCCGAGCAATGCATTCACTTAGGCGCTTGTATGATTAATGATATTTCAGCAGGAAACATGGATGAAAATATGTTTTCAACTGTTGCTAAATTGCAAGTGCCATATATTATGATGCACATGCAAGGCACACCTCAAACCATGCAAAATCAACCAACTTACACTAATATTACTCAAGAATTAATCTATTATTTTTCAAAAAAGATTCATGAATTACGCACTTTAGGAGTAAACGATATTATTACAGATGTAGGCTTTGGTTTTGGAAAAACATTAGAACAAAATTATGAGCTACTCAAACATTTAGATTTATTTAAAAGCCTTGAAGTTCCAACATTAGTTGGTTTATCAAGAAAATCAATGTTATTTAAACCTTTAGAAATTGATCAAAATAAAGCTTTAAATGCAACAACTTCAGCAAATACCATTGCACTTTTAAACGGTGCTAATGTGCTAAGAGTTCATGATGTAAAAGAAGCTATTGAAGCCATAAAAATTGTTAAATTATTAAACAATAATTCATGAAAAAAATAGTATCACTTATCCTAGCTGTTCTTTTAATTACAAGTTGTTCAAAACAACAGATAAAAATACCTATGGTAGCTGAACCAGGAATTCAAGAAATTCAAAATCATTCTCAAGTTTGGATGTTTTTAGATATTAAAAATAATGACACCATAGCTGATGTTAATAGAAAAAACACGATTAGTACTACACATTGGATTTATAATATTGATAAACATTTAAGGTTAAATGCAATTATTCCTTCTGTTGTAAAACTGCAGTACAAGCACAAAAACTCATTTCATTCCGAAGAAGGTATGCATGATTATTATAGCTATTCTGATACAACTTCAAAAAAGCTTTCATTTTTAGAATTTGATGCCGTTATTTATAAAACTGACAGTACTTTATCTAAATCATATATAAAAGAAAACAGTGAAACCTATAAAAAATACAATAATATAAACGTAACATTCAATCCAAATAATACTTGGATTAATGATGCTAAAATGGAAAATGGAGAGTTTAAAACCACATTGCTTGAGTTTATTGATTTTTCTTCTGAAGGGAATCAAACCATGCTGCATTTAAACTTTAATGACCAACTATCATATCAAGATTACTTATTTTACAAAACAATGCTTCATAATTTCAATAACCCGGCTATTTTAATTAATCCAATTGAATTTATTTTTGATCAAGATAAAGTTCCTGATTGTGGTTGCGAATAACTATTTAAAATGCAATCTTTTTCCTATTTTTACAAAAACTACTTAAATGCTCGATTTTTTAGACTTTTCCTTTCTTGACATTTTAGACATTGTATTGGTAGCAGTTTTATTGTATTATGTGTATAAATTATTAAAGGGAACCGTTGCTATTAATATTTTTATTGGAATTGCTCTAATTGTGCTTATTTGGAAAATTACTGAAGCCTTACAAATGGAAATGCTTAGTGGTTTGCTAGGTACGTTAATTAGTTTAGGAGCTATTGCTATTCTTATTGTTTTTCAGCCTGAAGTAAGAAAATTCTTGTTAATGTTAGGCTCTACTAATTTCACAAACAAACGTAATTTTTTAAAACAACTTAGTTTTTTAAAAACTGAAATACATACAAGCGTTGATGTAGAATCTATAATAGTAGCATGTGAATCTATGGCTTTTAAAAAAACAGGTGTGCTAATTGTACTAGAACGAACTCACAACTTAGATTTTATTAAATCAACTGGTGATAAAATGAATGCAGAAGTGAATCAACCGATTTTAAAAAGTATATTTTACAAAAATAGTCCGTTACATGATGGCGCTGTCATTATTAAAGATAACTTTATTATTGCATCAAGAATTATATTACCATTATCTAAAAAAAATCTTCCAGCTAGATTTGGATTAAGACACAGAGCCGCCATTGGAATTACCGAAAAAACCGATGCTCTGTGCATTGTTGTTTCTGAAGAAACAGGAGAAATATCTTATATTAAAGATGGTGAATTTGTGCTATTTAAAACGAACAATGAGTTAATTGAAACTATTCGTTACGATTTAAATTAAAACTCAATTACATAATTTCATTCGCAAATTGCATATCGTATAAGTTTCTGTAGCTCCCATTTTTCTCCAACAATTCAAGATGTGAACCTTGCTCTACAATTTCACCTTTTTCCATGACAATAATTCTATCAGCCTTTTTAACTGTTGTTAGTCTGTGTGCAATAATTATGGATGTTTGATGCTTTGTAATTTTATCTGTGGCTTTTTGAATTAATTTCTCAGAATAAGAATCTATTGAAGATGTTGCTTCATCTAAAATTAGAACGCTTGGTTTACTCACATAAGCACGCAAAAAGGCAATTAACTGTCGCTGTCCTGAAGATAACATGGCTCCTCTTTCC
>NZ_JABDRI010000010.1 GCF_013041805.1 Lutibacter sp. | reverse complement strand
ATTTGGTGGTTATGGATTTTGGAGTGCGAGAAATTTTATCATCTTCTTTGATGAAAATTTGAAGGAATGGGAAGTTATTAATCCTGAAAATACTTCATTAATACCAGAAGAGTCATTCTCAGGAATGCATATTATTATAGGTGATGAATTTTATATTTTCAATTCAAATTACAATAACCCTATAAATAGGTTTGAGAACATTTTCAATACTAAACTATGGAAATATAATTTTACAAAAAAAACTTGGTCGTTAATCGGAGAAACAGACTTTGTCGAGCAAACTATGTTTCAGCCTGAAATTAAAATCAACAATAAACTACTAATAAATTTGTCCTCAAAGATTGTCATTATTGACATTTTAAATAACAATATTTCTGAATTTGAAAAAGGTCCACACTCACATCAAATATATAGAGATTTTACATCAATTTTTAATAATGAAAGATTTTACTACTTCACATCCGATAATAAACAAAATCTCTACATCGTTACAGCAACAGAATCAGAAATGATTGGTAAAAAGATTAGTTCTAAATCATTTTATTCCAATAATCAAAAATTAAAAACTCTTGGCATTTCTGTATTTGTATTAATTTTAATCATTGGTTTTTTCAGGCTTTATAAAAAATATCAAAAAAGAAAGAATAGAATACAATTGCTAGAAAATGGCCTCTTATTTAAAAAGAGATTTGTTCAGCTTGATAAAGAGTCAAATAAAATATTAAGAATACTTATAAAAAATGAGTTTGTTAATTCTTCAGAAATTTTGAAAATAATTGAAAAAGAACAATTCAGTCGTGCCCATAATGAACGACTAAAGTTTCAAAAGATTGAAGAATTAAATTTTCAAATAAAAATGCTTTTATCTAAAGATGAAGACTTAATTATTTCAAGAAAGTCAAGTTTTGACAGAAGAATTCGTGAATATATATTAATTAACAGAGAGTCTTTTGTAAATTAACTAATTAAAGACTAAAATCCTTTATTGAGAATGTTTATATTTGAACAACAAAGTTCATTAAAATCAATATAATAGTTCAGTTACCCTATGAGTTACCCTCTAAAATAGAGAATATATAAACACCTGATTTACAACTAAATAAAATCAAGAATTTGGAGCCTCTTTCTCCGCAAAAGCCCTGATAATCATTTGACTATCAGGGCTTTATTTTTTAAGTAATGATATATCTTGTCTTCTATCTCAATTTAAGCAAATATAATAGTTTAAAACCCTTTGTAATAAAGGAGTGAAAATTATTTAAATATTGTAATAAATACTAAAGATTTAATAAGTAATTTAAATGGAAAAAAATTAAAGTTAAACTTTGCTAACATATTCTACAATCAATCATTAAAACACTTTTTTCAACAAATCATTTACCAATGTATATTTTATGAATTTATTTGAAATCAACATTAATCCTGAAAAAAATTATCTTCCCACAGATGGAACCGTAAACTATTATGGAAAATTGTTCAACAAAAATGAAGCAGACCATTTATTAAAAAAATTATTGACAACTATTGAATGGAAAAATGACGAAGCCATTATTTTTGGAAAAAAAATAATTACCAAACGAAAAGTTGCGTGGTATGGCGATAAAGAATATGAATACACCTATTCAAAAATAACTAAGTCGGCATTGAATTGGACTCCGGAATTATTGGAATTAAAGAACATGGTTGAACAACAAACAAATGAATCTTTTAATTCTTGCTTATTAAATCTATATCACAACGGAAACGAAGGTATGGAATGGCATAGCGACAACGAAAAAAAATTAAAAAATAATGGAGCTATTGCTTCTTTAAGTTTTGGAGCAGAGCGTAAATTCGCTTTTAAACACAAAATAAGTAAAGAAAAAGTTTCATTTATCTTGGAGCACGGTAGTTTGTTACTTATGAAAGATGAAACTCAAAAACATTGGCTACATAAGCTTCCAAAAACTACATCAATTAATACGCCAAGGGTTAACTTAACTTTTAGAACAATAATTGAATATTAGTTTTTTTATTTAACCCACTATTTTCTGAATTTTATTATAATTTCTAATAAAATTATTCAACTTTTATTTCTACAGAATCTTTTGTGAGACCTTTAGATTTCGTAGTAACAGTAATATTTCCTTTTTTAAAACCTGCTGAAACAATAATCATAGCTTTCCCATAAAAAAGATCTACCTTATTAGATTTGAACGGTTTAAAAGATTGTGGATTCCCATTTCCTACTCCTGAAACTGACCCTTTTCCTGTAATTTGAATTTCAATTATATCATCTGCTAAAGGATTTACATTCCCATCTTTATCAAGTACTTCAACCAAAATATAAGACAAATCTTCACCATTTGCTTTTAAAATTATTCTATCTGGTGTTAATCTAATTTTTTTTGAATCACCTACCGTTACAATTGTTTTATAGCCTATACTCTTTCCTTCTTTATAAGCAACAACTTTAACTTCACCTGGCTCGTAAATAACATCATTCCACTTCAATCTAAAACGTTCTGTAGAAACTTTTGATGAAGGTTTTTTACATTTCTTGCCTTGTGATTTACCATTTACAAAAAGCTCCCCACAATCTCCATTTGTATAAACAAAAACTGGTGTTTTTTCACCTTCTCTTCCTTCCCAATTCCAATGAGGTAAAATGTGTATTGTGGTTTCATTTGGTTTCCAATAGCTTTTATACAAATAATATCTGTCTTTTGGAATTCCAACCAAATCTACAATTCCAAAATATGAACTTCTGGAAGCCTCTTTGTCTGTAAGACCAAGTTCTTTTGTATATTTATTATTATAAGGTGTAGGCTCCCCTAAATAGTCAAAACCTGTCCAAACAAATTCTCCTGCAATATAATTTTCATCTTGTTGCCACATAAAATCGTCGTCTGAAATTTCAGCCCAAGCCGGGGCATTTAAATCATAAGAACTTACTTGTAATGAATTTGTAAAATCAGTTTTCTCTTTTGGAAGTGGAAATTCATAAAATCCTCGAGTACTCACTGTAGAAGCGGATTCACTAATTATGACGGATTTATTAGGCTCTAACTGCCGAGCCAATCTATAGCGCCTTGCATAATTCCAACTATGCACATCATAATAATCGAAATGACGAAGTTTTGCACTTTCCATATTATCATTTACCAAAGTGGTAGGCCTCGTAGGGTCGTACTTATTTACATAATTTACCATCGTATGTAGTTTCTTAAAACCATTATTAATATTCCATTGAACATCTCCAATCTCATTCCCAACACTCCACAAAAAAACTGAAGGATGATTGCGATCACGTTCTATAAAATTTTTAATGTTTCGATGTGCAAAACTATCAAAATCAGTTTCTGGAGTTATATCAGCTTTTGCATCATATTTATCAAATATTTCATTGAACACTAAAAGACCCATTTTATCGCATAAATCGAGTAACTCCGGTGCTGCAACATTGTGACTGTTTCGAATTGCATTTACACCCATTGATTGCATTATTTCTAATTGGCGCTCCATAGCTCTTTCATTAAAAGCAACACCTAAAGGACCAAAATCACTATGAAGATTAACTCCTTTTAATTGCACTCGCCTATCATTTAAATAAAAACCGTCATCAGCAGTAAATCGTATTGTTCTCACTCCAAACAATGTTGAATCCCTATCTATGATTATATCATTTTTATAAATGTTGGTGATTGAGGTATAAAGTACCGGATTATTAATATCCCATTTTATTGGATTCACTAATTGAAGAGTCACTTCAAAATCTTTATTTTCTCCGGACAAAATAGTATTTGAAATTTCCTTTTTTATTATTTCTTCACCTTTTGAGTTTAAAACAACCTGTTCAACTTTTATTTCTTCATTAATATCTGAACTGTTTTTAACTGAGGCATTAATCCTAACATCAGCGTAATTAGATTTTACAATTGGCGTAGTAATATAAGTTCCCCAAACATTTACGTGAATTGGATTTACTGCCAACAATTCTATTTTTCTATAGATTCCACCACCTGGATACCATCTACTATCGTGTTTTCTTGTATCAGCATAAACAGCTAATATATTTTTATCTCCGAAATTTAGATAATCTGTAACATCAAGGTAAAATGAATTGTATCCGTAATCCCATTTTCCAACAAGCTTACCATTCATATACACCTCTGGGAATGCCATTACACCATCAAAAATAAGGTAGATTCTCTTATTTTTATAAGTTGAAGGAATTTCTAACTGTTTCCTATACCAACCTTCACCTTTCCAAGGAAGTTTTCCTGTATTTCCATCTCCATCAATTATAAATGGACCTGATATGGCCCAATCATGAGGAACATTCACCTGTTGCCATTTACTATCATCAAAATTAATTTCTGAAGCATTTTTAGGATTTCCTTTCATAAATTTCCAATCTTTTTGAAGCGTAAAAATTTCTCTCAATTGTGATTTTGCTTCTAAAATTGAAAATAACATTGTGCTACTAAAAATTAAAACCTGAATTAGTATCTTATAATTTCTCATATGTATGCTTTTTTTCTAATTTAATGAAGCATTGTAAAACTTCATTCCTAAATTTGCTTTAAAGTTATGGTCAAACAATGTGGCATTATCCCAATGAGAACCTCGTCCCCAAAGTGTTGAACAATTACTTGAAACCCAAGCTGGCTCCCAATATACAAGTCCTTCACCTCCAGAATTTTCAATAACCTCTACTAACTTGTTAAGAAAATCTAACTGGCCTTGCTCTGTAGCAGGATATCCTGCTATAAGAGCATCTTCTCCTAATATATTTCCTGCTGAATCTGAGTCCTCAAGAGTAAAAGGATAAGCAGTTTCTACAACCATTAAACGTTTGTTATATGTACTTATTAAAGTTTTAAATGCGTTAGAAACATTGTATAAAGTATATTCTGACCATTTTGGATAGTACGAAAGACCAATCCAATCAAAATCTGTCACTCCATTTTGCGTGGCTTGCTCAAACCACCACAAACCATTTTCTGGTTGTGCGATATGAAGCATTACTCCTATTTCCTTATTTTTTATAGCAGAAATGTCTCTAACAGCTAAAATTCCTTTATTTAGCAAATATGAATTTCGTTGCCAATCAATTGGCCATTTTAAGTCTCCTTGCTGCAAAATCATTCCATTAATTTCATTTCCAACTTGAACTATATCTGGTAATAAATTTGATTTTGAAAGATTCTCAAGAGTACTATACGTATAATTATAAAGTAATTCTCCCAATGCTTCAGTATTATTGAGTTCATTTAGCCATGCAGCAGGTATTTCCTGTTTTGAGGGATCAGCCCAAGTATCTGAATAATGAAAATTTAACAAAACCTTCATTCCTTCAGCTTTCGCTTTCGCTATCGTTTTTTTAACATCTTCATAATTTGAATATTCAGTCCAAGTAGGATTATGCCATAACCGAACTCTTACAAGATTAGCCCCTGATTCTTTAAAAATTGTGTATGGGTTTTTGATAATATTATTTGCATCTTTATAAACAACGTCACAATCTTCCATCTCATTTACATATGATAAATCTGCTCCAAAATAAAAATCTGGAACCAATACAATTTCTTCATCATCAATAATAACATTTTGAGATTCTCTTTTGGAACAAGAAATTAATACTAAAGTTAAAAATATCAAAAAGGAATACTTCATTTAGAATGATTTTTATAAAAATATAAATTAAAGATTGAATTAAACATTTTGAACTAATAATAAACAAATCTATTATTAATAAAAATAAAAAACAACCAGTACCTACTAGTTTGTTTTTTATTATATTTGCATATGAGTTTTATTAATGTAAAAAAAAATGTAGGTATTCCTAAATACAAGCAAATAATTATCTCCATTGAAAATGCTATCTTAGATGGATCTATAAAAAAAGGAGATAAAATTCCTTCTATCAATAGTATAAAAAATAAGTTCTCACTGTCACGTGACACTGTTTTAAAGGCTTATAACGTCCTGAAATTAAGAGGAATTGTTCATTCAATTGCAGGCAAAGGCTATTATATTAAAAGTGAAAATATTACAGTTTTACAAAAAATATTTTTATTATTTGATGAGTTAAATTCGTTCAAGGAGGATTTATATAATTCGTTTTTAAGCAACTTAGATGAAAATATACAAGTAGATATTTACTTTCACCACTTCAATTATTCTGTTTTTAGTAAGCTAATTCAAGAAAGTATTGGGAACTACAATTCATATATAATTATGCCTGGAAACTTTAACAATACATATAAAATTATTAAAAATCTCCCAAAAGAAAAAGTATATATCCTAGATCAAACCAATAGTGAATTAAAGCATTATTCAAGTATTTATCAAAATTTTGAAAAAGGAATCTTTAATAACCTTACTTCCGTAAGCAACCATTTAATTAAATACAACAAACTACTTTTGCTTTTTCAAGAAAATAAGCAACCAAAAGGAATGCTAAGTGGTTTTGAAGAATTTTGTAGAAAAAATGATTTTGACTTTGAAGTAGTAAATTCCTTAACCAATAAAACACCGACAGATGGTGAATTGTATATAATTCCTGATGACCGAAATTTAATTTTATTGATAAAGAAAATAAAAGAAAGAAACTTGAATATTGGAGAGCACATTGGTATTATTTCATATAATGAAACTCTTTTAAAAGAAATTGTTGAAGGTGGAATAACAACCATCTCAACCGATTTTAAAAAAATGGGAAAGACTTTAGCACAAATGATTAGTAATAAAGAACAACTTTCAATTGAAAATCCAACAACGTTAACTTTTAGAAAATCGATTTAAATTAAACATAAACTTATAATTTATGAAACCTTACCGTATATTTTTAAAAACAGTTCTATTCGTTTTACTGTTGAATGTTCCACATATTGTAGCCCAAAATTCAATTTCAAAAGGCACTGTGTACGTAGATAAAAGTGGTGTCATGAAATGGGATAAAACCAATGAAGAAGTTCAAGGTTTTGGTGTAAACTACACAGTTCCCTTCGCACATGCATATCGCTCAGCAATAAAAATGGGAATTGATCCAAAAAAAGCGATAGACAATGATGTTTATCATTTTTCTCGATTGGGTTTTGATTTGTATCGAGTGCACGTTTGGGATACTCAAATTAGCGATACACTTGGTAATTTAATTGAGAACGAATATTTAGAAACCTTTGACTATTTACTAAAAAAATTAAAAGAGAAAAACATAAATTTTGTGATAACTCCAATAGCATTTTGGGGAAATGGCTGGCCTGAACCGGATGAGAATACGCCTGGATTTTCACATAAATATGGCAAAAATGAATGCCTTACAAATCCTGAAGCTATAAAAGCTCAGCAAAACTATTTGTATCAATTTTTAAATCATATAAATCCATACACACAGATCGCATATAAAGATGAACCTAATATTATTGCTTTTGAAGTGAGTAATGAACCTCACCACAGAGGAGATCCCAAAAAAGTGACTGAATTTGTAAAAAGAATGACAAGTGCAATGCGTAAAACGGGAACTAAAAAACCTATTTTTTATAATATAAGCCATGCTGTTCATTTCGCAGACGCCTATTTTCAAGGCGATATTCAAGGAGGTACTTTTCAATGGTATCCAACAGGTTTAGGGTATCAAAAAGAACTTTCAGGAAACCTATTACCAAATGTGAATCAGTACAACATTCCTTTTGATGAGAGTATAAAAAAGCATAATGGTGCAAAATTAGTATATGAATTTGATGCAGCTGATGTAGGGAAATCATATATCTATCCAGCCATGGCGAGAAGTTTTAGAGAAGCTGGAATACAAATAGCTACGCACTTTGCTTACGACCCAACATATTTGGCATATGCGAATACTGAATACAATACGCATTATATGAATTTAGTGTATACACCTCAAAAAGCATTAAGTTTGATGATTACATCAGAGGTTTTTCATAACATACCGATGCATAAAAACTTTGGAGCTTATCCAAAAAACACATCATTTGATGATTTTAATGTAGATTACTTAAATGACCTCGCAGAGTATAATTCCGAAACTAAATTTATTTATACTAATACAACTTCTACCAAACCTAAAAATGAAATAAAACTCAAGCAAATTGCTGGATTTTGGAACTCTAAAATTATAAAATACGAAGGAAAAGGAGCTTACTTTTTAGATAAAATAAATAATGGAATTTGGCGATTAGAAGTAATGCCCGACGCTATTTGGGTTGATAACCCTTTTGGAAAAAATAGCCCTAAAAAAACAGTTGCCGTAATAAATTGGAGAAAATGGAAAATGAGTATTAATTTAAAAGAATTAGGTTCAGATTTTAATATTGAAGCTATAAATGATGGAAATGATTTTTCTACGAAAACAACAGGTAATTCATTTTCAATTATGCCTGGAACTTATATTGTAAGCAAAAAAGAAAGTTCTAAAAAATGGTCACCAAATGACAACTGGAAAAGCAATAAATTAAAAGATTTCTTTGCTCCAAAAAGTACTATTTCTAAAACCTATTTTAAACATACTTCGCATTCAGAAATTACAGAAGGTACTGCTTTAAAAATTTCAGCTCAAATAGTAACTACAGAAATTCCAGAATCTGTAGAATTATGGTTTTATAATGGATATAAAAGAGAAATAATTAGTATGAACGAAACAACTGGATATAATTATGAAGCTGAAATCCCTTCAGAGATGATAGCTACAGGTTATTTGCGCTATCAAATAATTGTAAAAAACAAAAATAATTCCATAACCTATCCTTCTAATTTAAAAGGCACTCCTGCTAATTGGGATTTTTATGATAAAAACATGTATGAAGTACGTGTAGTTCCAAAATCAAACCCTATCTATTTATTTAATGCAAAAAAGGATGCTGATTTACTAGTTAAAGAATGGAGGCGCGGTTTTAAACTTGTGCCTACTAAAAATGAAAATGAAGCTGAATTTCAAATCAATATTGAAAAATTATTTATGCCTGACAATGAAAATTTAAATGCAAAGCCAATTTATGATTATAGTTTCAAGCATTTTATTTTAGAAAAAATTGAAGGGAGAAAAACAGATTTAATTTCAAAAGATAGTATTGTTTTTTATGGAAGATCTCTTAATAATAAACCAACCTATCTTCAAATAGCTTTTGTAATGAATGATGGGTCTTCATTTGGAAAAGTGTTAGAAATAGACACAAAACTTAAAGAATATAAGCTCTCTTTAAAGGATTTAGAATCAGCAAAAACTGTTACATTACCAAGACCATATCCAAGTTTTTTACCTTACTATTTAGAACATGACATAAGCAATACTTTCGATATCAATACTATTGAAAGTATACAGTTTTCAATTGGTCCAGATATACCAACAAATCAATTAGAAGATTCACATGGTATTTCAATAATTAGTGTATACTTAAAATAAGTACAAAACATTATTAGTAACTTTGTAACTTCAAAATATTAGTAGTGAAAAGCACCAACGAAAATTCAGTAAATTTAAATAAGTACATTAGTCGTACTGGTATTTGCTCTCGAAGAGAGGCAGAAAAATTAATTATTGGTGGTAAGGTTACAATTAACGGAAAACCCACGCAGTTAGGAAATCGAGTATTTGAAGGTGATAAAGTAATGGTAAATGGACAACTCTTAAAATCAAAACCAAAAACACTTTATATAGCATACAATAAACCTATTGGAATAGTTTGTACAACAGATTCTAAAGAACGATATAACATTGTAAAAGCAATTGGGCATACTGAACGTCTTTTCCCAATTGGGCGATTAGATAAACCTTCTGAGGGTTTAATTTTTTTAACCAACGATGGAGATATAGTAAATAAAATTCTTCGTGCCGGAAATAATCACGAAAAAGAATATATTGTAACTGTAAATAAGCCTATTAGTAAAGAATTTATTCAAAAA
>NZ_JABDRI010000050.1 GCF_013041805.1 Lutibacter sp. | reverse complement strand
TTACTAGTAAAAAGAGGAATAGTGTTGAAATTAATTTTTATTACTTTTAAAATTCTAAAAAACATAATAAATGAGTTCAATTTCAATATCTACCTTAGATTTTTTAAAACAATTAAAGAAAAATAATACGCGAGAATGGTTTCAAGAGCATAAATCAGTTTTTCAAGCAGAACAGCTAAAAGTAAAAGAATTTTATACTTCAGTATTAAATACGCTACGAACTCATGATGACATTGAGAAAATGAAACTATTTAGAATTTATCGTGATGTCCGTTTCTCAAAAGATAAGACACCTTATAAATCTCATTTTGCTGGAAATTTTGTAAGAGCAACAAATCGATTGAGAGGTGGTTATTATGTAAGAATTAGACCTGGAGAAAGTTTTTTAGCTGGTGGCTTTTGGGAGCCTAATAAAGATGATTTATTACGTATTCGCAAAGAATTTGAAATGGATGCTACTGAAATTCGTGAAATAATTAATGATAAAACATTTGTTAATCATTTTGGAACATTAAAAGGAACTGCTTTAAAAACAGCACCAAGAGGTTTTGATAAAGAACATAAAGACATTGATTTAATTAGACTTAAACAATTTATTGTAACTCGTGAATTTACAGATGAAGAAGTACTAAGTCCTAATTTTTTAAATGAAATAGACGCATCGTTTAAAGCAATGCGCCCTTATTTTAATTATATGAGTGAAATACTCACAACCGATTTGAACGGAGTTTCACTAATTGATTAAAATTTATTGACCATCAAATTAAGTCACTTTCTCTAATAAAGCCATATAAAATCCATCAAAACCAGATTTATGAACAGAAACTTTTTTTTCTTTCACAAATTGAAATTCAGGATGGTTATTTAAAAAGAGTTGCACTTGATTTTCATTTTCAGAAGGTAAAATTGAACAGGTTGCATACACCAATTTTCCACCAGTTTTAACTAATGCAGAGTAATTTTCTAATATTTCAGCCTGTGTTTTTTTAATAGTATCAACAAATTCAGGTTGTAATTTCCATTTACTGTCTGGGTTACGTCTTAAAACACCAATACCGCTGCACGGAGCGTCTATTAAAACTCTGTCGGCAGTTCCTTTCATTTTCTTCATTACTTTAGAAGAATCTAAAGGTTTTGTAGTTACATTATGAACACCAGCTCTGCGCGTCCGTTTTTTTAATTTTTTTAATTTACTCTCATAAATATCGGTAGCGATTAATTGACCTTTATTTTCCATTAAGGCTGCCAAATGCAATGTTTTACCACCTGCGCCAGCACAGGTATCAATTACTTTCATACCAGGTTTAACATCTAAATATTCAGCAACTAATTGAGATGAAGCATCTTGCACTTCAAATAAACCATCTTTGAAGCATTGTGTAACAAATACATTGGCACGCTCCACTAATTTCAATGCATCAGGATGGCCAGGAATGAATTCAGTATTAATACCTTCTTCACTTAATTTATTTCGCAATGAAAGCTTGTTAGTTTTTAGGGTGTTAGCTCTTAAAATAACACTTGCTTGGACGTTTAAGGCAGCAATTTCTTTAGTCCAATGTTTTTCTCCTAATTCTTTTACAGCCAATTCGTCTAACCAATCTGGGATAGATTCTTTAAAAACACGTTGTTTTTGAAGTTCATCAAATTTACCTTTAATTCTTCTCTCAGGTACGCCTTGTAACTGATTCCAATCAGGTAATTTATAGCCTTTTAATATGGCAAAAACAGCAAAGTTTTTCCATACATTTTCATTGGTATAGTGATTCTTTGTCCCTGCAATTTCATTGTATAAACGTTTCCAGCGAACCATTTCATAAATAGTTTCTGCAACAAATTTTCTATCTCTTGCTCCCCAACGTTTATCACGTTTTAACGCTTTCTCTACAACTTTATCGGCATATTCTTCTTCATTAAAAATAAGTCGCATTGAAGCAACAACTGTATATACTAGGTTTCTGTGTAATCTCATGGTAAAATTTAAGGTGGCAAAGATACAAAATTAGTTCGTAGCAATTTTCTAATTGTTTATTGCTGTTTGAATTATTATCTTCGTAAATCAAAAAAAGCACGTTGTACAATCTAAATACTTCTATTTCATATTTAAAAGGTGTAGGACCTAGTAGAGCCGATTTATTAAAGTCCGAGCTAGGAGTTTTTACATTTAATGATTTGCTTAATTTTTTTCCGAATCGATATATTGATCGATCACAATTTTTGAAGATTAACCAATTACAAGAGAATTCCTCTGAAATTCAAATTGTTGGAAAAATTACAAGTATTAAAACAGTACAACAAAAAAGAGGGAGTAGGTTAGTAGCTACTTTTGTAGATGAAACAGGCTCTATGGAATTGGTTTGGTTTAGAGGAGCTAAATGGATTAAAGATTCCCTTAAAATAAATACGCCTTATGTGATTTTTGGTAAAACCAACTACTTTAATAGGTTATTTTCAATGCCTCATCCAGAAATGGAATTGGTATCGTCGTATAAAAAAAAGTTACGTTCTGCGATGCAGCCAGTGTATCCATCTACCGAAAAATTAATAAATAGAGGAATTTCAAATAAAATTGTTTCGAATATGATTCAAAATTTATTTGAGGAGTTGCAAGGAAAATTTCAAGAAACATTATCTGCTGCAATTTTAGAGAAATTAGATTTAATTTCAAAAAATGAAGCACTGTTGAATATTCATTTTCCTAAAAGTCAGGAATTACTAGCCAAAGCACAAAAACGGTTAAAATTTGAAGAATTATTTTTTATTCAATTACAGTTAATACGAAAAAAAATTGTTCGGAAAGCTAAAATAAAAGGGTTTAATTTTGAAAAGGTAGGCGATAAGTTTAATAAGTTTTATAAGAGTAAACTTCCCTTTGACTTAACAAATGCTCAAAAACGGGTATTAAAAGAAATTAGAAAGGATGTAGGGTCAAACGCTCAAATGAATAGGTTATTACAAGGTGATGTAGGTTCTGGAAAAACTATTGTAGCTTTATTAACTATGCTTATAGCAATAGATAATGGTTATCAGGCAGCGCTCATGGCACCTACCGAAATTTTAGCAACTCAGCACTATAACTCTATAATTGAATTATTAGATGGGTTGGATATTTCAGTAAAATTACTCACCGGATCGGTGAAGGTAAAACAACGTAGAATTATTCATGAACAATTAGAATCGGGTGAATTAAATATTTTAATTGGTACTCATGCACTCATAGAAGACAAAGTGCAATTTAAAAATTTAGGAATTGCAATTATAGATGAACAACACAGATTTGGAGTAGCACAGCGCTCAAAATTATGGGAGAAAAACGAGTTGCCTCCGCATATATTGGTAATGACAGCTACCCCAATACCACGGACATTAGCAATGAGTGCATATGGAGATTTGGATATCTCTATTATTGATGAATTGCCTCCTGGAAGAAAAGAAGTAAAAACTGCACATAGATATGATGCAAATAGATTATCTGTTTTTAAATTTTTAAAAGAAGAAATTGCAAAAGGAAGACAGGTTTATATTGTTTATCCGTTAATTAATGAATCCGAAGCAATGGATTATAAAGATTTGATGGATGGTTATGAAAGTATTTCTAGAGAATTTCAAAAGCCAACCTATCAAATTAGCATTGTTCACGGAAAAATGAAACCTGCAGACAAAGAATATGAAATGCAACGCTTTATAAAAGGCGAAACTCACATAATGGTTGCTACAACGGTTATTGAAGTTGGCGTAAATATTCCAAATGCAAGTGTTATGGTTATTGAAAGTGCTGAACGCTTTGGTTTATCCCAATTACACCAGTTAAGAGGCAGAGTTGGGCGTGGAGCAGAACAAAGTTTTTGTATTTTAATGACAAGTTTTAAACTGTCAAGTGATGCAAAAGTGCGTTTAGAAACAATGGTAAGTACAAGCGATGGATTTAAAATTGCTGAAGTAGATTTAAAACTTCGTGGCCCTGGAAACTTAATGGGAACGCAACAAAGCGGTGTGCTCAACTTGCGAATAGCAGATATTGTAAAAGATTCTAAACTATTAACTTCTGCAAGAAATATAGCTATTGATTTATTGACAACTGATCCCACTTTAAAGGAACCCGAAAATATCTTTATAAAAATTGCATATAAAGAAGTTAGTAAAAACAGTACTATTTGGTCAAATATCAGTTAAAATAGATTCAATTTTTTATCTTTGCAGTTCGAAAAAAAATTATAACAAATGAAAATATCATATAATTGGTTAAAACAATTTTTAAAGGTTGATTGGGAAGCTGAAAAAACAGGGGAATTGTTAACTGATTTAGGACTTGAAGTTGAGGGTATTGAAACTGTAGAGTCGATAAAAGGAAGTTTAAAAGGTGTTGTTGTTGGGAAGGTATTAACTTGTGAACAACATCCAAATGCTGATAGATTAAAATTAACAACAGTAGATTTAGGTAATGGAGAGCCTGTGCAAATTGTATGTGGTGCACCTAATGTTGCGGCTGGACAAACTGTACCTGTTGTTACTGTTGGTTCTACCTTATATGATGATAAAGGTGAGCCTTTTAAAATTAAGAAGGGTAAAATTAGAGGAGAAGAAAGTCACGGAATGATTTGTGCTGAGGACGAATTAGGTTTAGGTTCAAGTCACGAAGGAATTCTTGTATTAGATGATGCACTTCTTTCAGGAACTCCTGTTTCTAAAGTTTTTAATATTGAAAAAGATCAGGTGTTCGAAATAGGATTAACACCTAATAGAGCTGATGCTATGAGTCATTTGGGAACTGCAAGAGATTTAAGAGCAGGGTTATTGCAACAAGGTGTTGCGGTAGAATTAATCTCTCCTTCGGTAAGTGAATTTCATGTAGACGATCGAACGTTAAAATTTGATGTAGAAGTTGAAGATATCGAAAAAGCACCAAGATATGCAGGTGTTACAATTTCTGGTATAACAGTAAAAGATTCTCCAGAATGGATTCAAAATAAATTAAAAGCTATTGGTTTAACACCAATAAATAACATTGTTGATGTTACAAATTACGTTTTACACGGATTAGGGCAGCCTTTGCACGCTTTTGATGCTGCAAAAGTTAAAGGAAATAAAGTAATTGTTAAAACGTTGGCTTCGGGAACTAAATTTGTTACACTAGATGGTGTTGAACGTGAGTTGCATGAAGAAGATTTAATGATTTGTAATGGAAATGAAGAACCAATGTGTATAGCAGGAGTGTTTGGTGGTTTGAATTCAGGAGTTACAGAAAACACCACTTCAATATTTTTAGAAAGTGCTTATTTTAATCCTGTAGCTATACGGAAAACGGCTAAAAGGCATGCATTAAATACAGACGCTTCTTTTAGATTTGAAAGAGGAATTGACCCAAATAGCGTTGAATATGCATTAAAAAGAGCGGCTAATTTAATATTAGAAGTGGCTGGAGGGAAAATTTCGTCTGAAATTGTTGACATGTATCCATCAAAAATTGAAGATTTTCAAGTGTTTTTATCATACGAAAAAATGGATCGTTTAATTGGGACAGAGATTCCAAGAGAAACAGTTAAAAATATATTGGCATCTTTAGAAATTAAATTTAATAGTGTTACAGATGGTGGTATAGGTTTAACCATACCATCATATAGAGTAGATGTGACAAGAGAAGCTGATGTAATTGAAGAAATTTTACGTGTATATGGTTATAATAATGTTGAGTTTTCTCACAAATTAAACACCTCTATATCTTTTTCAGAATTTGATCCGGTTAAAATAGAAAATGTAGTTGGAAACCAGCTAGTTTCTCAAGGATTCCATGAAACAATGGCAAACTCATTGACAAAAGCGGACTACTTATCTTTAACAGAACTGCTAGATGAAAGCCATAACGTTACCATGTTAAACCCTTTAAGTAGTGATTTAGGTGTGATGCGTCAATCGCTTTTATTTAGTGGGTTAGAATCAGTTATTTATAATATCAACAGAAAAAATAACTCTTTAAAATTCTTTGAATTTGGAAAAACATATCACAAATTTGAAAGTGGCTATAAGGAGCAAAAACATTTAACCCTTTTTGTTTCTGGTAATAGAACCAAAGAAAGCTGGAACATTTCAAATAAAGCTTCAGACTTCTTTTATTTAAAAGGAATTGTAGTTGCATTATTACAGCGTTTAGGAATAAATAAATTAAAAACAACTCCAACTAAAAACGATATTTTTTCAGAAGGAATTACTTTAAGTTTAGGAAAAATAAAATTAGTAGATATAGGAGTTGTAAAACGTCCAATTTTAAAAGAGTTTGGCATTAAACAAGAAGTTTTATTTGCCGATTTTAATTGGGAAAATGTATTAAAAGTTGGTGGGAAGTCACAAGTAAAAGTGGAAGAAATATCTAAATTTCAAGCGGTAAAAAGAGATTTTGCATTGTTATTAGATAAAGAGGTTACTTTTAGTGAACTTTATAATTTAGCATTTCAAGCAGAGAAAAAATTCTTAAAAGAAGTTGATTTGTTTGATGTTTATGAAGGTGATAATATAGAAGAGGGGAAAAAGTCATACGCTGTTAGTTTTTTAATTCAAGATGAAAATAAAACATTGAACGATACCCAAATAGATAAAATAATGCAAAAGTTACAGCAAACATTTGAAAAAAATGTGGGAGCAACATTGCGATAGTTAAAATTACTTAATTAAAAAGCCTTCAGAAATTTTTTCTAAAGGCTTTTTTTTTAATTTTGTACAAACCATATTCAATGTATAAAAGTATTATTAGGCCTTTGTTTTTTCTTTTTGACCCAGAAAAAATTCATCATTTTACATTTTCACTTATAAAAATAGTTTCAAAAATTCCTGGTATACCATTTATTTTTAGAAGTTTATATCAAGTAAACGATGAAAAATTAGAACGCACTTTGTTTGGACTTACTTTTAAAAATCCTGTTGGTTTAGCTGCGGGTTTTGATAAAAATGCTGTATTGTATAACGAATTGGTAAATTTTGGTTTTGGTTTTATAGAAATAGGAACAGTAACTCCAAAAGCACAAGTTGGAAACCCTAAAAAAAGAGTGTTTCGGTTAAAAGCGGATAATGGTTTGATCAATCGAATGGGTTTCAATAATAATGGTATTGAGGCTGTAATTAAAAATTTAAAAAAGAACAATGGTCAAGTAATAATTGGTGGTAATATTGGAAAAAATACGGCAACACTACCAAATAGTTATACTGAAGATTATGTAACTTGTTTTAAAGAATTGCATCCTTATGTAGATTATTTTGTGTTAAACGTAAGCTGTCCAAATGTTGGTAGTCATGTAAAACTGAATGATAAAGAGTATTTAATAGAATTAATTACTGAAGTTCAGAAAGTAAATAATACGTATCCCAAACAAAAGCCTATATTATTAAAAATTGCACCTGATTTAAATACAGTACAATTAGATGAAATTATTGAACTAGTTGAAGAAACTGGAATTGAAGGTGTTATAGCTTCTAATACTTCAGTTAGTAGAGAAGGTTTAAAGATTACAGAAGAAGAATTAGATAAAATTGGATATGGAGGCTTAAGTGGAAAACCTATAAAAGACAGAAGCACACAAGTAATAAAATATTTAGCCGAAAAATCTAATAAATCTTTTCCTATAATTGGTGTGGGAGGTATTCATTCTTCAGAAGATGCACTTGAAAAACTGAGCGCAGGAGCTGATTTAGTTCAAATTTATACAGGTTTTATTTATGAAGGTCCTTCACTAATTAAAAAAATTAATAAAGCAATTTTGGCAAAAAATTAATTTGAATTACGAAATTCTCATATCATTTATAGGAGCTTCTATGCTTTTGACAATAATGCCAGGTCCAGACATTATATATGTATTAGTACAAAGTATTACAAATGGTAAAAAATTTGGAATTGCAACTTCATTAGGATTAGTATCAGGTATTATTATTCATACAACCTTAGTGGCTTTTGGTGTTTCCGCAATTATCAAACAATCTGAAAGTTTATTTTTTGGAATCAAATTATTTGGAGCACTCTATTTATTTTATATCGCTTATCAAACTTTTAAATCTGATGAAGAGTTATTATTAACAACAAAAGCAGCAAAAAAAGGGTTACTCAAATTGTTTAAACAGGGATTTATAATGAATGTTTTAAATCCTAAAGTATCTATTTTCTTTTTGGCCTTTTTTCCTGGTTTTTTATATAGTTCTGCGCAAAGTACAATTATTCAGTTTTATGTATTAGGCGGTTTATTTATGCTACAAGCATTATTCATATTTTCTATGGTTTCAGTGCTTTCTGGAAGTTTTGCTGTGTATTTAAAAAATCATCCAAGATTCAATTCTAATATCAAATGGTTTAAAATTTTAGTGTTTGTAGGTATTGCATTTTTTATATTATTTTCTTAATTGGTTTTGTATATTTGAACAAGGATGAAAAATGTTAAAATTATAGAGTGCCCGAGAGATGCTATGCAAGGCATAAAATCACATTTTATTCCAACTGAAGCAAAGGCTCAATATATAAATTCCTTATTGCGTGTTGGCTTTGATACCATTGATTTTGGAAGTTTTGTATCGCCCAAAGCAATTCCTCAAATGCGCGATACCGCTGAAGTGTTGTCTAGATTAGATTTAAGTAAAACAGAAAGTAAATTATTAGCAATTGTTGCGAATAAGAGAGGTGCGGACGATGCATCTCAGTTTGAAGAAATTGATTATTTAGGATATCCTTTTTCGATTTCAGAAATTTTTCAAATGCGAAATACAGGAAAGACAATTCAAGAATCAATTGATTTATTAGATGAACTTTTAAATATTTCAACAAAAACAAATAAAGAATTGGTTGCCTACTTATCAATGGGCTTTGGAAATCCTTATGGTGATCCTTGGAATGTTGAGATTGTTTCACAATGGACTGAAAAACTCTCAAAAATGGGTGTTACAATATTATCTTTATCTGATACTGTTGGGAGTTCAACTCCTGAAATTATTGAGCATCTTTTTTCAAATTTAATTCCTGAATATCCTAAAATTGAGTTTGGTGCGCATTTACATACTACACCTACAACTTGGTTCGAAAAAGTTGATGCTGCGTATAAAGCAGGCTGCAATAGATTTGATGGAGCTATTAAAGGTTATGGAGGTTGCCCAATGGCTAAAGATGATTTAACAGGTAACATGCCAACTGAAAAACTTGTTTCATACTTCACACAACAAAAGGCTGTTACAAATATTCAAGCCATGAGTTTTGAAAGTGCTTATAATGAGGCTTTAAAAATATTCATGAATTTGTAATTTCAGCTTTCTCAGCATAATATTTTTTTAATTATTTTAATAATATGATTTATGTCATACTATTAAGAATTATTCTAAATAAACCTTTTATATGTATCTTAAGTTACATAATTTTGTACTGTATTTATTTAAATCTAAATTAAAACAAGTATTGAAAATGAAAAATAAAGGATTAGTGCTTGCATTATTATTGGCAAGCTTTTTTGGATATTCACAACAGAATTCAAACCTACAGTTACAAGATTCAATTAAACAATTTCAATCTCAGCAAAGAGATGGAAGTAGTTATTTTAATTCGGGTCAACGCTTATTGAACACACCAATAGATAAAGGTATAACCCTAGGTGGTTACGGTCAAATTGATTATAATGAATCAGATGGGTCTACACCTGGGAATATTGATGTGCATAGATTGGTATTATTATTTGCCTATAAATTTAGTGATAAAGTAAGTTTTTTAACTGAAATTGAAGTAGAGCACGTAAAGGAAATTTTTATAGAACAAGCCTATGTGGCTTATAAAGTAGCACCATCTATAAACGTATTAGCAGGTTTAATGTTGGTGCCTATGGGAATTGTCAATGAATTTCACGAACCAACTACATATCGCGGAGTTGAGCGCCCTAATGTTGATAAGTATATTGTACCAACAACTTGGAGAGAATTGGGTATTGGCGTTACGGGAAACATTAACAGTGCATCATTAAAATACCAAGCGTATATTTTTAATGGTTTTATCTCTTATAAAGAGGGAGCTGGAGTTTTAAGAGGTTCTGATGGATTACGTAAAGGTCGTCAAAAAGGAGCAGAGTCTATAGTAACATCAGCTAACTTTTCTACAAAATTTGATTATTATGGAATTAGAGGTTTAAGACTTGGTTTAGCAGGTTATTTTGGTAAGACACAAACTGATGATACTTCTTTAGAACAGAGTACAGTTGGCATTTCTATGCTAGGGTTAGATGCACGTTATGTGTATAAAAAATTAGAATTAAGAGGTCAATATATTTATACAGATTTATCGGATACGGATGCTTATAATGTATTTAATAATAAAGATCTTGGATCACAAATGATTGGTATGTATGGAGAAATTGCGTATAATTTTCCATTAAAACAAGATCAGCAATTAACCCCATTTGTACGATACGAAAAATACGATACACATGCTGAAACTGTTGGAGATTTAGCCAAAAATAAAGCTTACGATAGAGATGAAATAACTTTTGGATTGGATTATAAAGTTGCCAATGGAGTTGTTTTTAAAGTAGATTACCAATTCTTTAGCAATGCGGTTGTTGATAGTGATACTAAAAAACAGTTTAATGCAGGCGTAGGTGTTTGGTTTTAAAGAATCTAAATTAAATAATTATATCTTAAGTTAGTTAAAGCATTTTAGATTCGAACAAATAATCGATATTTAAAATGTTTTAATTAGATTATCAACCTAAACTTTTTATCAAATATTAATAAAAGCACAATAATCTTATGAAAAAAATAATAACCATATTTATAATTGTATGTATTTCGTCAAGTTTTACAACATCAAAAAGAGTAGATGCTATAATTAAAAAAGAAATTTTATCAGTTTTTAATATCGAAGCATTTTCAAAAGAATCTTTAACTATTTCTTCTGAGGTGAATAACATTTTACCTATTAAATTAAATGATACGAACTTTTTTAAAATTTTTCACAATAATGTTGTAGTAGGTTATTATTACTTTGGAAATGCATATGGAAAAGCAGATTTTTTTGATTTTATTGTTATTTTTAATAAAGAGTTAATAGTTTCAAAAGTAAAAGTTGTTGCGTATAGAGAAGATCACGGCGGTGAAGTTGGAAGTAAAAGATGGTTGAGACAATTTGAAGGAACTTCTTCTGATAAAAATTTAGAATATCAACATGATATTGCAGGGATTTCAGGAGCTACAGTTTCTGTAAAATCTATGATGAATGAAGTAAATAAACTTTTAAAAACAGTCACTATATTAAACAATAAAGAGCAACTATAATGGAAATACATGGACTTATTCATAAATTTCCGAAAGAAATTAAAGCATTAATTCTTGTATTTATTTCAGTATTAAGTGTTGGATATTTTGGTGGGTTAAGTTTTGTAAATAATACTACAGCTATGCAACCAGCAAGTATTGAAAAACATTATTTAGGGAATGAAGATGATGAAGAATATGAAGTAATGAAATTCAAAAAAAATGAACGAGAAATTTTAACAATTGTTCATGGTCACATACTTTCAATGTCTGTTATTTTCTTTTTAATTTCCTTAATTTTAGCCACTACTTCAATCAATAAAAAGCTAAAATATTTTTTAATGATAGAGCCTTTTGTTTCAATTATTTTAACTTTTGGAGGTATTTATGTTCTATGGAGTGGTGTATTATGGTTTAAGTATATTATTGTTTTTTCAGGAGGGTTAATGACTTTTACTTTTATAATTTCTACATTTTTAATTGTTTATCAGTTATTATTTTTAAAATCTTACTCTTAGTTTCTATTATAAATAATATAGCGTAATTTTGTAATTCTTTAAAAAACAATATGAAAAAAATACTTTATATTTTAGTTGCTATTAGTCTATTTTTTGCTTCTTGTTCAACAAAAAACGACATTATAAATTTTACTTTTTTACAACTCAATGATGTGTATGAAATCGCACCATTAGAAGGCGGTAAAGTAGGAGGAATGGCAAGAGTTGAAAAATTACATCAAGATTTATTAAAAGAAAACCCAAACACTTTTATGTTTTTGGCTGGAGATTTTTTAAACCCGTCATTATTAGGAACTTTAAAATATAAAGGAGAGAGAATTAAAGGAAAACAAATGATTGAAGTAATGAATGCTATGAATTTTGACTTAGTAGCCTTAGGAAATCATGAGTTTGATTTAAATGAAGAAGAATTGCAGCAACGATTAAACGAATCTAATTTTCAGTGGATTGCAACAAATCCAATGCATAAATTAAAAGATAGCACTACTGAACGTTTTGCAGTTGTTAAGGACAGCTTGCGAATAGAACTACCAAAAACAGTAACCTTTAAAGTAAAAAATAAAAATGGTAAAGAAATAGAGATAGGTTTTTTTAGTGCCACTTTAAACTCAAACCCGAAAGACTATGTGGATTATGGTGATTTTTATGAGTCAGCTAAATTTGCGTATAACAATTTAGCAAGAACTTGTGATGTTGTTTTTGGCTTAACACATTTAGCTATTGATCAAGATGAATTGGTCGCAAATATGCTACCTGATGTACCTTTAATTATGGGAGGTCACGAACATGTAAATATGTCGGTTCCAGTTGGGAACTCTAAAATTACGAAGGCTGATGCAAATGCAAAAACAGTATATGTTCATAGAATTAGCTACAACAAAAAGACAAAAGAAACAATTATAAATTCCGAATTGGTTCCAATTACCAAGGAAACAGGTATGGATGAAGGTGTTGACAATATTGTTCAGAAATGGAATGTTTTGTTGGATGAAAAAATAAAAGAAATTCTTCCAAACCCAGATGCTGTAATTTTTACAGCTAATGAGCCATTAGACGGAAGAGATACTCCAATTAGAAGTGAGCAAACAAATTTAGGTTTATTAATCGGAAAGGCTATGGCGTATAGTTTTAATAATGAAGTAGATTGTGCTTTAGTTAATGGAGGGTCTATTAGAATTGATGACCAGTTACAAGGTGATATTACTGGTATAGATATTTTTAGAGTATTACCCTTTGGAGGCGAAGTTCTTAAAGTAGAATTAAAAGGGAGTTTGCTTAAAAAAGTTTTAAATTATGGTAGATTGAAAGCAGGTAAAGGTGCTTATTTACAACGTTATAATGTGAGTTATGATGAGCCAATGAAGCTATGGAAAGTAAATTACAAAGAAATTGTTGATGCTAAAGTATACAAAGTTGCGTTTAGTGATTATTTATTAAAAGGATATGATATTCCATTTTTAACACCTAATAATGAAGAGGTTATTAAAGTTTATGAAAATAAGAAAACGGATGTAGCAAAGGACATTAGAAAAGCAATTATTGGATACTTAAATAGTTTATAAAAATAAAAAATAGGTATTTAATATAAATAGTGTAAATTTGCTCGCAATTAATTTCTAAGTTGATTGCACTATGATTTCAAACACATCAAAATTTGTAGGAGAAGGCTTAACCTACGACGACGTACTATTAATTCCAGCATTTTCAGAAGTTTTACCAAGAGAGGTAAATATTCAAGCTAAATTCACAAAAAATATCACAATAAATGTTCCCGTTGTTTCTGCGGCAATGGATACGGTTACTGAATCTGAAATGGCTATTGCTATGGCAAGAGTAGGCGGGATAGGTGTTTTACATAAAAACATGTCTATTGAAAAACAAGCCAGCGAAGTGAAAAAAGTGAAGCGTTCAGAATCCGGAATGATTTTAGAGCCTGTTACTGTTAAAAAAGAAGAAACCGTATTAACAGCAAAAAATTTAATGCGTGAATACAGTATTGGAGGTATTCCTGTTGTTAATGACAATGGTAAATTAATTGGAATTATTACGAATAGAGACTTACGTTTTGAAAGTGATAATACACGATTGATTGCTGAAGTTATGACTTCTGAAAATTTAGTAACAGTTGCTGAAGGTACATCACTTAAAGAAGCTGAACTTGTTTTACAAAATAATAAAATTGAGAAATTACCTGTTGTAGATGGTAATTATAAGTTAGTAGGATTGATAACCTACAGAGATATTATAAAAGTTATTGAAAATCCAAATGCAAATAAAGATAAGTATGGTCGCTTAAGGGTTGCTGCTGCTATTGGAGTTACGGGTGATGCTTTTGAAAGAGCAGAAGCTTTGATAAATTCAGGTGTAGATGCACTAATTATTGATACGGCTCACGGACATACAAAAGGTGTAGTAACTGTTTTAAAAGAAATTAAGAAAGTATATCCAGAAACTGATGTGGTTGTTGGAAATATTGCTACAGGTGAGGCTGCTAAATATTTAGTTGAAGCAGGAGCCGATGCTGTAAAAGTTGGTATCGGTCCAGGTTCTATTTGTACCACTCGTGTTGTTGCTGGTGTGGGATATCCACAACTTTCAGCCATTATAGAAGTGGCAGAAGCTATTAAAGGTTCTGGTGTACCGGTTATTGCTGATGGTGGTGTTCGGTATACAGGGGATATTCCAAAAGCTATTGCCGCTGGAGCAGATTGTGTGATGCTAGGTTCATTGTTGGCAGGAACTAAAGAATCTCCAGGAGAAACAATAATTTTTGAAGGAAGAAAATTTAAATCATACCGAGGAATGGGCTCTGTTGAAGCGATGAAGCATGGTTCAAAAGATCGTTATTTTCAAGATGTTGAAGATGATATTAAAAAATTAGTTCCAGAAGGTATTGTAGGGAGAGTGCCTTATAAAGGTGAATTACAAGAAACAATGCATCAATTTATTGGAGGATTGAGAGCAGGAATGGGATATTGTGGAGCAAAAGATATTGAGGCTCAAAAACAAGCTAAATTTGTGAAAATCACATCTGCTGGAATGCGTGAAAGCCACCCACACGATGTTACCATTACTAAAGAATCTCCAAACTATTCAAGATAAGTAATACAAGTTGTTTATCTAATAAATTAAAAAAGTCAGAAATTCAATTTCTGACTTTTTTAATTAGGTACTAATAAAAGATTAATAGAAACTTATTAATAAAGATTTAAAAATCTACAACTAAATAAATACTATTTTTAATGATGGTGATGGTGCTGACCATGATTATGGCCTTGTCCACCACCACAATTACAATTACAACCTGATTTTTCGTGAGAAACGGGAGCTACAGCTTCCAAAGTTCCTTTAATTAGTTTATCAATAGCAGTATCTGGATCTGTTTCTTCAATTTTGTAGCATGCCACATTTTGTCTAGCTAATTTTTGAATAAGTCCATTTCCAATACCTCTAGTTAATAATATATCGACATCGAACAAAGTACTTGTAAATGTTTTATTTTCAGTATGGGAAGCATTATGCAAAGTTTCATCTTTTTCAAGCTCTAAAATCTTTTTGCTTTCTACGATGTCATCATTAATCGTGTATATTATAAAATTTCTACATTTTCCAGCATGCTCAAAAATTATTTTTTTATTTTGGGATGCAATAGCAACAACTGTTTTCATATTTAAGATTTTAAACAAATTTATAGGTATTAACTATTCTTATTTGCAACCTAAGTTACTGCTTATACGAAGTTTACAAATTCATTTAAAAAATCGTCATCTTTATTAACAAATCGGGTAGTTATTAACAATTTTAAAATATTCATTATTTTTTTTAATTTTTCATGGATCGAGTTTATTTGTCAGGATTTAACACGATTATCGTTGAAATATTTTTAATAATAATCGACATAAATAGTTGATAAATAATATTTTAACTGTTACGTGTTAAATGTTTAATAATTAGTATACTAATATAATAAGTCTGTATGTTTATTTACTTTTTTATCGTTATTCAGTAGAAAATCAAAAGTTTTTAACAAAAAAGTTTGGATGATAAATTATTTGTACATACATTTGATGTATATACAATAGTAGTATAAACAATTGTTGTCCCCCCGAAGTTGAACTATAATGATAAAAGTAATGAGTTAAATTTACCTGAATTTACAATTGCAAATATTTTGCGAACAGGTAATTGGATGAATGAGAAGTTTTCAGATCATCTAAAGCAATACGCATTATCAATTCAACAATTTCAAGTATTACGTTCTTTAAGAGTATTGAAAGGTGAACCAGCAGATCTTTTAACTTTACAAAACCAAATGGTTAGTAAAAATAGTAATACAACACGTTTAGTTGAAAAATTACGATTAAAAGGTTTAATAACGCGAATTCAAAGTGAGCAAAATAGAAGAAAGGTTGAAATTAGAATTACAGAGGCCGGTTTAAATTTGTTAAGTGAAATTGATGTTGTGCACGCTGAATTTGAAAAAAGCATAGTTAACAACTTTACCGATTCAGAAATTAAAACTCTTAATACATTATTGGAAAAATTTAGAAAAGATTAATCAACCCCAAATTGAATAATAGTAAATAATTAAATCAACCCTAAAAATGAATTATTTAAATAAAATTAATTACCCCTAGTTTTAATTAAATAATAAGATTGAAAGAAGTTAAATTAAAAATGAAGAATATGAATAAATAAATCAACCCCAAACTCAATTGATTTTTTCAAATTATAAATAATTATCCCCCTAATTATTTATAATTTGTTCAAATCATAAAATAAATAGTAAGTAAGTAAGATTAGATTAAATTAGTAAGAATTTGAAAATATCAAATCTATAGAGGTAGACTCACTGTAGTCACAAACATATAAAGCAATCCGAAAAACTGCAATATTTTGTTAGATGATTAGTAAGAACTTTGTTTCTACCTCTTACTTTAAACTAAAATATAATAACCCCCAAAACCCCAAAGATTATGAGTGCAATATTAATTGTATTAATAGTTAGTATTTTAATTACTACATTAAATAGTAATTTTGTTGAAAGTGAATTTTGCTATTCAACTTTTTCAAGCATATACTTTTTCGTTTTGTCTGGTTATTATAATATGAATTATAAAACACATATTATTACTAATAGAATTAATCAGCCGCAAAAAATTTATCTATAGAAATACTATTCCCACAACAGTATATTTAAACGATAAAATTGCGGCTGTATTAATATAAACAGCAAAAGATAACCCCAACAACTAGCAATGAAATCCCTAAAAATTAAATTAATACTATTTGCACTCGTATGCACTGTTTTTAATTCCTGTAGCTCTGGTGATGAAGGAATTTATTTTAATGAATTTAAAACGGAGTATGCGACAATGGAATTAGAAATAATTGACTTAATAAATGAGTATAGAATCTCATTAGGAATGCTACCCTTCGAAACTCTTGATATTATATCGTCTGTAGCATTAACCCAATCATCTCATACTATTATAAATGATGAAATGAATCATGATGTCTTTATTGAACAGCAGGAAAATTCCGTGGCACTAACCAATGCTAAATGGACTGGAGAGAGTTTAGCTTACGGTTTTAGTAGTGCAACAAGTGTAATCAACGCTATGCTCAATAATGAAAATCATAAAGCAATTATTGAAAACGATTCATATACACATATTGGAATTTCAATTGAACAAAATAGACAAGGAAGAAATTATTTTACTAAAATTTTTATCAAAAAATAGTGATGATGGTAGCCACCGAAAAAAATCTTGTTAGAAAAGTAAAAAATGAAGCTCATTTGATATATATAAATACATTAACGCCAAATTTTAATTATAAAAATAAGCGGGGCAAGTTAAGCACGGTCGCAAAAAATTGTGTGAATTTGTAAACTTTTTAAAAGAATAAAAATTGTCCTCATTTTTTAAATAAAAAACAGCTGCAAAAAAAACTTATAAATGTCGTCCCCACAACGGTAGTATAATAAGATTAAGTTTTTACAACTGTTTATGTTATTCTAAAAAAAACAGCCGCAATAGGTTTGAAAAAAACTGTCGTCCCCACGATAATTTCTTATTGCTCAAATTATTACGACTGCAAATGATTAAATATTATTACAAAATAATATTGGATCATTAAATATTCTTGAACTTTTCTAGGTTTTGTAAAAGTAATTTATAACATTTATAATTCCAATTATTTAGTATTCAAATTTAATTTATAAATTAAAACATTGAACCAATCAAATTAGTAGGTTAAATGAACAAATTAAATAGTTATTATTTCGAGCTTAAAGTCAAATCTAATCAGATTGATGAATTAAAACATGTCAACAATATTCACTATGTTGAATGGGTGCAGCTTGCTGCACAAAGACATTGGAAGCTGATAAGTAACGAACAAATTGATTCAAAATTTGTTTGGGTTGTTTTGAGGCATGAGATAGATTATGTATCTGCTTTAATTCTTGGTGATGAAGTTAAAATAACTACTTGGATTGGTGATTCTTATGGAGTGAAATCTGAGCGTTTTGTAGAAATCACAAAAGGGAAAAAAACAGTTGCCAAAGCTAAAACTATTTGGTGTTTGTTGGATAAAGTTACAATGAGACCTATTAGAATTCCTTTAGAAATTTTAAACATTCTTACAACTGAGGATACTAATTAATGACTATTTTTTTCTTCAATCCATTTCGATAAATATTTGGTGCTTTTTAAAGTATGATGTGTTAAAACAGCACCTATAAAGTTTTGTAATCGATGATCTTTAAGGTTTAGTTGTAAATTTTTAACTTTTTTCAGCAATTGTTTACTATATTTTTCCTTAGAATAATAGGTGTCAATTATTTCTAAACCATTTATTTGTGCTCTTCGCCACATTTTTTCATTGGTATAAAGTGTTACTGCGCTTTTAGCAAAATCCTTAGGATTATTCTCAATAAACCCATTCCAAGGTAATTTGTGATGCATAGATTCAGCTCCAATTGATGTAGTTACACTTGGTGTACCAAATTGCATGGATTCTATTAGTTTTCCTTTTAACCCCGCTCCAAATAGAAGAGGGGCTAAGCATATTCTTGCATTTTTAAAAACATCTTCACTACTTTTTGCCCATCCTTTTATCATAAAACCTTCTTTTATATTTTGAAGTTGATGTGCTTTTTCAGTTGCATAAGCCCCATAAATTAAAATCTTCGCATCGGGTAGTTGTTGTTTAATTAACGGCCATATATCTTTTTTTAGGTACAAAACAGCGTTCCAATTTGGTTCGTGTCTAAAATTACCAATAGTCATAAAATGCTTTCGGTTTTGAAAGGTTGGAAAAGAGTCTATAGTTTCTAAGCTTATATTGTTTTGTAAAAAGGGAATATAATGTAAAAGAGATGTATCAATTTTAAACGTCTTTTTTAGCAACTTGAATTCAAATTTTGAAATAATAAGTGTTACATCACATCGATAGATGCTTGCTAATTCACGCTTAGTAGTATCATTCATTAATAAATCTAATGAAAGCTCTTTATGCTGTTTAAGCGCTTCTTTTCTAGCACTGCGTAAAAAATGTAAATCTTCAGAGTCTAAAATTCTAAGTGCATTTGGACATGTTTCTGACACTCTCCATCCAAATTGTTCTTCAGTTAAAAATCGATCAAATAGTATAATAGACGGATTTAAAGATTTTAGAAAAACATCAAAACTAGAATCATTTAATTCAATTTCAAATGTTTTAATGTTTAACTTTTCTAGGTTAAACGTATTGGTTGTTTTTGATGCTGCACATACAAAAGTGATTTCGTAATCTTCTGATTGAAACAATTCAATAAGTTGAAGCATTCTGGTTCCAGCAGCCGTTGAATTAGGCTCTGGCCATACAAACCCTATAATTAATAAGTCTTTCATACCATGTCAAAAATAAGAAAGTAAAAATAGAATACTGCACAAAAAAACCTGAATTTAGATTCAGGCTTTATCAAATGAATAAGTTGGTCTGTTAGGAAATAATGCCATCCTCTTTTGATTTTTTTGAATACCAAATTAAAAAAGCAGCTACGCCAATAACAACAATCGGCATGATACTATTTGATCCTGAAACTTCCATATAATCTTGGATAAAAAAGTTATAGACAAATTGTGTTAAAACGCCTAATAAGGATAAAATGAATAACTGAATAGCCAATTTCTTTTTTAAAAGTAGCAAAATGCACCCTACAGTTCCTCCAAAGACAGCAAATGCAAATGCCGCTGTTACCCAAGCAGGTATGTTTGTGTAATACAATTGTTCGGTTTCAGGTAATGCTTTTAATATTGCATCAGTCATATAAGCCTGTCCTAAATAGGCGGATACCCCCATTAAGTTCCAAATTAATGCTGCAATGCCTATGATCCAAAAAGTAGGTGTAGGTTTGTTGGTTGAATTTGTCATCATAAAAATAGTTAGTTAGTAAATATTTAGTTCTTACAAATTAAGAAATTTATAGAACGTATACAAATGCCTTCAAATTTTACAATATTAAATTTATTTTCAAGGAGTTTAATATTTCGGTTTTAAAACTTTTATTTAAGTTTTTTAGGTATTTTTGAAAGATCTTCTACATAAATTTATAATGAACAAATGATAAATTGGTTTAAAAATATTGGCCCGGGTGTTCTGGTGGCAGCCGCTTTTATTGGTCCCGGAACGGTAACAGTTTGTACTTTGGCAGGTGTTAATTTTGGGTATACACTTCTTTGGGCAATGACCTTATCAATTATTGCAACGGTTATTTTACAAGAAATGGCTGCTAGAGTTGGTATTATTACTCAAAAAGGATTAGCAGATATTATAAAAGAACAGATAAAATTCCCTTGGTTAAAAAAAATAGCTATTATTTTAATTTTGTCGGCAATAGTAATTGGGAATGCGGCTTATGAAGCTGGTAATATTAGTGGAGCATCTTTAGGAATCTCTGCAATTGTGGGTGAATCATATTACATTTTTTATCCAATAAGCATTGGAATAATAGCCTTTGCATTATTATACATTGGAAATTATAAAATTTTAGAGCGAAGTTTAGTAGTGCTGGTTCTTACCATGAGTATTTCATTTGTGTTAACTGCAATAATTACAAAACCAGATATATCTTTGATGTTTAAAGGAATTTTAATTCCTTCCTTTCCAAAAGGAAGCATGTTAACTATTATTGGTTTAATAGGCACAACTGTAGTGCCTTATAACTTGTTTTTACACGCATCTTTAGTAAAAGAAAAGTGGAAAAAACAAAGCGACTTAACCTTTGCAAGAAAGGATACGTATATTTCTATTATTTTAGGTGGTTTTGTTTCTATGGCAATTATTATTGCAGCTACTTCAATTCAAGGCTATGAAATAAAAAATGGAATTGATTTAGCCAAAGGATTAGAGCCTTTATATGGTAATTTTGCAAAATATTTTTTAGGAATTGGTCTCTTTGCTGCAGGAATTACCTCTGCAATTACAGCTCCATTAGCTGCTGCGTATGTTGCAAATAGCTGTTTTGGTTGGAATGCGAGCCTAAAAAGTTTAAGATTTAGATTTGTTTGGTTTTTAATCTTGGCGTTAGGGGTACTTTTTTCTTCCTTAAAAATTAATCCTATTGAAATTATTAAATTTGCTCAAGTTGCAAATGGAATTTTACTCCCAGTGATTGCTTTATTTTTAGTATGGATTGTGAATAAAACGGCAGTTTTAGGAACATTTAAAAACGGATGGTTACAAAATGTTTTTGCTGGAATTATTATTCTAATTACCATGATTTTAGGTTTTAAAAGTATTTTAAAAGTCTTTGAATTATTATAATATGAAACAAGTTATGATTAATTGCGATGTAGGAGAAGGAGTAAATAATGAAGCTCAGTTAATGCCGTATATTCAATCGTGTAATATTGCTTGTGGCGGTCATGCAGGTGATGAAAAACTAATGAGTACTGTTGTTCAACTTGCAATAAAACAGAAAGTAAAAATTGGAGCACATCCATCATATCCTGATAAACTAAATTTTGGCAGAAAAACAATGGTTATTTCAGCAGAGGATTTAAAAGAATCTATTCAAGCACAAATAAATAGCTTGATAAAAGTAATTGATGAAAAAGGAGCAAATTTACACCATATCAAAGCTCATGGGGCTCTTTATAATGACATTGCAAAAAATAGAGAATTGGCACTTGTGTTTTTAGAAGCTATTTTACCCTATAAAAATGAGGTGAATATCTACATTCCGTTTAACTCAGAAATAGAAAAATGTGCGATAAAAAATGGATTTAAAATTATATATGAAGCATTTGCAGATAGGAATTATAATAATGATTTAAGCTTAGTTTCCCGAGATAAAAAAGACGCTATTATTTCCGATCCAATAGCCATTTTAAAGCATGTAACTGAAATAAATAAATTCAATAAAGTGACTACAATTACGGGTAAAAAAGTATCGATAAAAGCAACCACATTTTGTGTTCATTCCGATACTGAAAATGCGGTAAGAATTGTAGCTTATTTGCATAAGAATTTAATAACTTAAAACACATTTGAAGCAATTTAAATTAACATATAAACCATATGGGAATAGTGCGATTTTAATAGAATGGCCTCAAAAAATTGCTATAGAAATTCTGAACGATATTCAGATATTAGTTGCTAAAATTGAAAATAAAAATTATAAAGAAATACTTGAACTGAATTACGTATATAATTCATTATTAATAAAATATAATTCAAAATATATTCATTTTTTAGAGCTTAAAGACAAAGTTGAATTACTTTATAAGAAATCATTTTCAGATAAAATAATGGTTCGAAGTACTAGCTGGGATATTCCTGTTTGTTACGATCCTGAATTTGGGATCGACATCGCTTATATGGCAACCGAAAAAAACGTATCCATTGATGAAATAATTTCGTTACATACAAGCGCTATATACACTGTTTTTGGAATTGGCTTTTTACCAGGTTTTTTATATCTAGGTGGCTTACCTAAAAAGCTACATATCTCTAGAAAAGAAATTCCGCGTTTGAAGATTCTAAAAGGAGCTGTTGCTATTGGCGGAAATCAGACTGGAATTTATCCTCAACAATCTCCAGGCGGTTGGCAAATTATTGGTAAAACTCCGGTTTCATTATTCAATATTTCCAAAGAAAATCCTTGTAAGATGAAGCCAGGTGATCGTATTTGTTTTAAATCCATTTCAAAAGAGGAATTTCTAGCGATAGAACTGGAAGAAGATAGAGGAAATTACGAACTTAAAAATAGTTTGTTAAATGATTAAAGTTCTAAAGGCTGGTTTATACACTTCAATTCAAGATAAAGGTAGATTTGGATATAGGAATATAGGAGTTCCTAACAGTGGAGCCATGGACTCCATTTCTAGTGGCTTGGCAAATGCTTTATTAAATAACCAAGAAAATGATGCGGTTCTAGAAATAATGTTGCAGGGACCTACCTTGGAATTTACCAAAACAACAGCAATAGTAATTTCTGGTGCCGATATGTCTCCGAAATTAAATGATGAATTTATGTTAAATTATAAGGTATACACTGTTAAAAGTGGAGATATACTTAGTTTTGGACAACTCATAAAAGGTTTAATTACCTATGTTGCTATTCTTGGAGGATTCCAAACAGAAACAATTTTAAATAGCAAATCATTTTATCAAGGGATAACGGGAGAAAGTAAACTAAAAAAAAATGATTGTATTCCTTATAAAACACAAACTACTTCCATAAAAAAGGCGAATTCAATTCTCAAAATCAACAAACAATTTTTTGAAACCAAAATTATTGAAGCCTACAAAGGTCCAGATTTTGAATTGTTTTCCTTAGCTGAACAAGAAAAACTAATTACGAATTTGTATACCGTTTCAAAAGATATCAATAGAATGGGGTATAGATTGGAAGAATCTGTTATTCCTCATAACAAATCAATGATTACAGGACCCGTTTTACCGGGTACGGTTCAAATAGTACCTTCAGGTCAACTTATCATTCTAATGAAAGATGCTCAAACTACTGGTGGATATCCACGTGTGTTCCAACTTTCAGAAAAATCAATCGCAATTTTAGCGCAAAAAAAAGTAGGAGATACCTTAAATTTTTCAGTACTAAATAATAGTTAGTCAGCTAAACATAAGTTTTTTACCCCTTTTTTTATTAAAAAAATAGTTAATCTGTAACATTTTTGTATTTTGGTGCACATATTAAATCGTATAACATAAATTAAATCAGAAATATGAAAATTTTAAAAATAGTAGTAATAGCCTTAGTTATTGGTTTTGTTCATAAGACTAATGCGCAAACAGCCGATGAGATACTTTCAACTTATTTTGAAAATATTGGAGGTATTGAAAAGCTAAATGCTATAGAGGGTGTTAAAATGAGTGCGAAAGTGAATCAACAAGGCATGGAAATACCTTTGGAAATTATTCAATTAAAAAATGGGAAACAAATGACCGTTATTAATTTTCAAGGTAAAGAATTAAAGCAAGGTGTATTTGATGGTGAAACCTTGTGGAGTACTAATTTTATGACTCAAAAAGCTGAAAAAAGTGATAAGGAAACTACAGATAATTTAAAATTAGAAATGAATGATTTTCTTGATCCATTTTTAAACTATAAGGAAAAAGGATATCAGGTTGAATTATTAGGAAATGAAACAATTGATGGAACTGAAACTTTTAAAATTAAATTAACCAGAGAACCAATTACTATTGATGGTAAAGAAGAACAGAATATTACTTTCTACTATTTTGATACTGAGAATTTTGTACCTATTGTTGCTCAAAATGAAATAAAAACAGGTCCATATAAAGGGCAAATGGGAGAGGCTAAAATGAGCGATTATCAAGAAGTTGATGGCATATATTTTCCTTTTTCTTTAACACAAGGGATAAAAGGGCAACCAGGGCAAGGAATTACGCTAGATAAAATTGAGCTAAATCCTCAAATAGATGATGCACAATTTAAGTTTCCTGAAGAAATAGAAACTACGGAAACTCCTAAAAACTAAATATACTCAAAACCTCAATAATTTCTATTGAGGTTTTTTGATTTAACTAACTAAAATTTTATAAGAATGAAAAAAATGAGTTCACTTCTAGTTTGGAGTATGATACTACTTTCTATTGCGGTAGATGCACAAACAGATCATATTTTAAGTGCAAAGAATTTATTTGGATCTTTAAACGCACGTCATATTGGTCCAGCTTTAATGAGTGGTAGAATAAACGATTTAGAAGTACATCCTACCAACAAGCGTATCATTTATGCAGGTACAGCAGGTGGCGGTGTTTGGAAATCAAATGATGCAGGAACAACGTTCAATCCAATTTTTGATGAATATTGCCAATCTATTGGCGCTGTTGGTATCGACCCTACAAACCCAGATAATGTTATTTATGTAGGAACTGGTGAAACTTGGACTAGAAATAGCGTTTCTGTCGGAGATGGATTGTACAAATCAGTGGATGGTGGCTCTAATTGGACAAAGCTAGGATTTGATAAATCAGAACGAATTGCCAATATTATTGTAAATCCAAAAAATGCGAACGAAGTCTATGTAGCTGTTTTAGGGGCTTTATGGTCAGATAGTGATGAAAGAGGTATTTACAAAAGTATCGATGCGGGTAAAACTTGGAATCAAATTTTATATGTAAACGAAAAAACTGGAGCGGCAGATTTAGCAATGGATCCAAATGATCCTTCAATTTTATATGCTTCTATGTGGGAATTTAGACGTACACCTTGGTCTTTTGAATCTGGTGGGGCAAATAGTGCTTTGTATAAATCTACTGATGGGGGAGCTACTTGGAATAAAATTCATAATGGCTTTCCTGAAGGAAATTTAGGTCGTTTAGGAATTGCAGTTGCAAAATCAGATTCTAATATTTTATACACCGTAATTGAAGCCGAAGAAGACGAACGAAAAGGGTTGTATAGAAGTGATGACGCCGGAGAAAACTGGAAACAACTTAACAATGATTTTGGGATTACAGTGCGCCCTTTTTATTTCTCAAGAATTGTAGTAGACCCTAGAGATCCTAATGTAATTGTGAAAGGTGGATTAAATGGCTCCATCTCTAGAGATGGTGGTAAAACTTTTAAAAGTTTAGGAAATATGCACAGTGATATTCACGATATTGTTTTTGATATTCACGACTCTGATAGAATCTATGCAGGAACTGATGGTGGTGTGTATCGTTCTATGAATGGTGGTACAACCATGGAAATTGTTGAAAATTTACCCTTATCACAATTTTATCATATCAGTTTGGATGATGCAGAACCATATAATATTTACGGAGGTTTGCAAGATAATGGTTCGTGGTATGGGCCTTCATCATCTTCAGGTGGAATTGAAGCAAGAGATTGGAATTCTATTGGTGCAGGAGACGGATTTAGAGTGTTAAAGCACCCAACTAAAAACATTATTTATTCTGAAATGCAAGGCGCTGAAAATGTTTGGAGATACGATGTTGAGAATAATTTATTAAAAACCATACAGCCATTACCGCAAAAAGGAAATGCAAAATTACGTTACAATTGGAATGCTCCAATGGCTATTAGTAATTTTCAGCCAGATCGTTTTTATATGGGAAGTCAGTTTTTGCACAAATCTGAAGATATGGGAGATACTTGGACCATTATTTCACCAGATTTAACTACGAATGATAAAACAAAACAAGAACAAGAAAATTCAGGTGGCCTATCAAAAGATAATTCTGGAGCAGAAAATCATACGACAATTTTTACGATAGCAGAATCACCTTTAGATCAAAATATTATTTGGGTAGGAACTGATGATGGTAATATGCAAGTTACTGTTGATGGCGGAAGAACTTGGACAAATACAGCTACAGCTATCGAAGGTTTACCAAAAAATACCTGGGTATATCATATCGAACCAAGTTCACACGAAAAAGGTACAGCTTATGCTGTTTTTGAAGGGCATTCTACAGGTGATATGAATCCATATACCTATAAAACAACAGATTTTGGTAAAACTTGGAAGAGTATTATTACTGATGAGATAGTTGGATTTGTAAGAAATATTCAAGAAGATTATGTAAATCCTAATTTATTATTTCTAGGAACTGAGTTTGGTTTGTATATCACTTTAGATGGTGGAAATAGTTGGACAAAGTTTACGAATAATATGCCTTCCGTTGCAGTTCATTTTATTGATTTACATAAAAAAACAAATGATTTGGTTATGGGTACGCATGGTCGTGGTATTATAATCATAGATGATATTTCACCACTGAGAGAAATAACTTCAGAAGCTTTAAGTAAAAAAGTTCACTTTTTCAATTCTAAGCCTTTTGTTATGAAAGATCAAGGCGGATTTTCAGGAAGTTTTGGTACTGAGACTCAGTTTGTAGGAAGTAATCCTTCAACAGCGGCTCACATTAAATACTTACTTCCAAAGCGTCATACATTTGGTAAAATGTCACTTGAAATTCAGGATATGGAAGGCAAAAAGATTACAACCTTATCTCCTGGAAAATCGAAAGGGATTAATATCGTAGATTGGAATTACACCATCAAACAACCAAAAGTAGCAAAAGGAAAAACGTTTAGTTTTGGAGGTTTTACAGCTCCAAGAGTGAAAGAAGGAACCTACAAAGCAGTGTTAACAAAAGGAAAAGATACATTTGAGCACGAGTTTGAGGTCGTGTACGACAAACACGCAAATTTAACTGCTGAAGAAAGTGAAATAAAGTATCAAACAATTATGAAACTGTATGATATGACTCAAGACTTAGCATATATGGTGTATGAGTTAGATGCAACCTTGGAAAAAGTGACCAATAAAAAATTAAAGAATTCACTAAACGAGTTGAAGGAAACATTAGTTATTACTACCGGTGATAACTATGTAGGTTCTGCTGAGCCACAATTACGTGAGAAACTATCAGAATTATACAGTAAATTGGCTTCTAGTTATGACAAACCATCAAGTAACGAACTTGACTTTTTAAGTATGTTAGAAGAGCGTTTTAATAATGCTCAGAGCATGTTTACTAAATATAAAAAGAAAGCGAAATTAAAAGATCTTCAATTAAAATCTTTTAACGACTTTATCAATGAGTAAACATATAACGACATATTATAAATTAAAAGCCTGTTTTATTTCAGGCTTTTTTTTTACTAAATAATTTAAAATAATGATTTTGAACAAATAGATTAAAAAAATTAAATAGGAAATGTTATATTTGCAGAAATGTTTTGACAATAATATGCATTTCATTTTTTATTTTACGTAGGCTAGTTATATAAGCGACTCTTGATATTCCAGTTTGTTATTAATTGTAAATTCTTCACATTCGTTTTTATATAGATTAGATAAAGCGGTAAAAATATATGTTTAACAATAAAAATTTAATTTAAAAATTAATGGCAGGATCACAAGAAACCTTTGGGAAAAAAGAAAGAGAAAAAAAGCGTTTAAAAAAGAAAAAAGATAAATTACTTAAAAAAGAGGAAAGAAGAGCTAGCGGCCAGGAAAGTGAATTTATCTATGTTGATGAGTTTGGACAGCTTACGAGTACTCCCCCAGATCCTTCTAAAAAAATAAAGGTAGATGCATCTACCATAGAAATTGGAATTCCTAAAAAAGAAGATAGAGAAGAGGAAGAAACAGCTGATAAGGTTGGTAAAGTATCTTTCTTTGATACGTCAAAAGGATTCGGTTTTATTATTGATACCACATCTCAAGAAAAATATTTTGTGCACGTGAGTGGTTTATTAGAAGAAATAAAAGAAAATGACAAAGTAACTTTTGAGCTAGAACGTGGTTTAAAAGGGATGAATGCTGTGAGAGTAAAAAAGGTATAAGTAAAAAGATAAATAAGTAAACAAAAGCTACTTGAAAAAGTAGCTTTTGTTATTTTAAGAGTTTAACAAATTCTTAGTAAGTTTCAAAAAATATAAAATAGTATGTCAACATTTTTAGATTTAGGAGTACAAAAAGAATATGTGCAAGGACTCAAAGAACTCGGTATTAAATCGCCTACAGAAATTCAGGCGAAAACAATACCTACCTTACTTAAATCACCTACTGATTTTATAGGTTTAGCACAAACAGGAACAGGAAAAACAGCAGCTTTTGGACTTCCAATTTTACATCATATTGATGTTGATAATACTGAAATTCAGGCCTTAATTTTAGCTCCAACAAGAGAATTAGTGCAACAAATAAAAAAGCAGCTATTTAAATTCACAAAATATGCCCCTGAAAAAATATTTGTGGAAGGCGTATATGGTGGTGAAAAAATTGATAAACAAATAAAGGCATTAAAAAGAACAACACATATTGTTGTTGCTACTCCTGGAAGGTTGATAGATTTAATTGAAAGAGGAGAAATCGATGTAAAGAAAATTTCTACATTAGTACTAGACGAAGCCGATGAAATGTTGAACATGGGCTTTAAGCAAGATTTGAATAGAATTTTAAAATTTACAAGTAACACAAGTAATACGTGGCTATTTTCAGCAACAATGCCCAATGAAATTAAGCGTATTATTAAAACCTATATTCAATCCAATGCACCACAAGTACAAGTAGATAGAAACCATGTGGTAAACACAAATATTACCCACCAATACATCAAGACAACTATTAAAGATAAGCCCGAATTACTTATCCAAATTTTAGAAAAAAGAGGGAATGAGCGCGGTATTATTTTCTGTAGAACAAAATTAGGAGCTCAAAACATCGCAAATTTTTTAAAGGAAGACGGCTTTTCAGTAGAGGCATTAGAGGGAGATATGCAACAAAAAGAAAGAGATAAAGTAATGCGAGCTTTTAAAAATGAAAGTCTTCAAATACTAGTTTCAACCGATGTGTCTGCTCGTGGGATTGATGTAAACAATTTAGCCTTTATCATCCATCATCAATTGCCTGAACAGCTAGAATACTACACACATAGAAGCGGAAGAACAGCAAGAGCTGGGAAAAGAGGTTTTTCATTGGCGTTGATTATTCCAGGGGAAGAAAAAAGAATTTATGAAATTCAGAAACAATTAAATATCAAATTTATGGAGGTCAGCATCTAGTTACCACTTCATATATTAAAAAACTGATGACGTTCGATAATAGAACATCATCAGTTTTTTTTGGTTTAAACATCAAATTTAGAAGTATTCTAAATTGTTTATAGCATAACAATTTTATCAATTTATTAACACTTTATGGTTACACGATGATTACTTTTAAATTACTATATTTAAATTTTTAAAAAATATAGGTAATGAATGATCTACATATGATTAAAAAATACTCGTTTCTTCTTCTCATTTTTTTAGGAATAGTAGCTTGTAATCCAACCGATAAAAACATAGTGTCCGTTGAAAAGACTGTAGAAATAGAATCTATAGGTCCCGAAAATGGAACACTGCTGATTATAGGCGGCGCTGCAAAAGATATGTTCTACACAAAATTTATGGAATTAATTGGTGGTCCAGATGCTCCAATTGTAGTAATTCCAACAGCTATTTCAAGTGATACACTAAGTGAAGAATTTTTAAATAACTATAAGCAATCTTATATTGATAGAGGTTTTACTAATGTTACGGTGCTACATACACGAAGTGCAGTAGAGGCTAATTCAGTTGAATTTATATCCGCAATTAAACAAGCAAAAGGAGTTTGGTTTAGTGGAGGAAGGCAATGGAGACACGCCGATTCTTATTTAAATACAAAAGCACATCAAGCTTTTTTAAACGTTTTAAAAAGGGGAGGTGTTATTGCAGGAAGCTCTGCAGGAGCAACAATTCAAGGCTCATTTTTGGCGCGAGGTGATACCAAAAAAAATACAATTATGATGGGAGATCATCAGGAAGGTTTAGGTTTTATCTCCAACGTTGCAATTGATCAACATCTATTAGCTAGAAATAGACAATTTGATTTATTTGAGATTTTAGATGAACATCCAGAATTGCTTGGAATAGGACTGGATGAAAATACAGGAATAATTGTAAAAGGAGATACGTGTACCGTATTTGGAGAAAGTTTTGTAGCAATTTATGATGGAACAAGATGGTCTGCTGAAAGAGATACTATTTATAAATTACCTGTGGGAAGTAGAGAATTTTACTTCTTAAAGGAAGGAAATAAATACGATTTAAAAAATAGAAAAGTAATTACTTCGAAAAAGTAAATGAAATAAAAATCAATCAATCAAACACTATAAATTATGAGAATAACTTTTACCACTGTTTTAGTCTTAATTTCCTTGACGGTTTTTGGACAAAAAAAAGTACTAGACCATAAAGATTTTGACATATGGAATACCATTCAAAATCAAACCATTTCTAACAATGGAAATTTTGTCTTGTATGAACTTGAAAAAGGTGAAAAAGACAGTCATCTAAAAATTAAAGACTCAAAGGCTCAACTCGTTTTTGAACATGAACGAAGTGAAAACGCACAGTTTAATTACAATTCAACAATGGCCTTATTTACTATAAAGCCTTGGAAAGATAGTATTAAAGAACTGAAACGTACAAAAGGTAAAAAAGCGAAATTACCGAAAGACACTTTAGCAATTTTTAATTTAGCCAATCAATCATTGGTTAAAATTGGAAACGTAAAGTCGTACAAAAGTCCGGAAAAATGGTCTGGTTATGTAGCATATCTTTTGGAAGATATTCCTGCGGCTAAAAAAGAAAAAGACACTTCTGAAGCTCCAAAGAAAAAAGAAAAAAAGAAGAAAGTAAAGAAAGTTGGTAAGGAGAATGGATATCATTTAGTGTTGAAAGATTTAAATAGTGTAAAGCAAGATACCTTTAAATATGTATTGAATTATACATTTGCAAAGGAAGCAAAACAACTCGCTTTTGCAACTTCTGGAAAGGATTCTACCTTTGAAGCTGGAGTGTACGTACTTGATATTGAAAGTAACAAACTTTCTCATGTCTATGGTGCTGAAAAGGCAAAATACTATCAGTTAAATTTTAGTGATTCAGGTAAGAACCTGGGTTTTGTGGTGGATACTGATACTACTAAAGTACAAATAAGACCTAATGAATTATACCTATGGACTAAAGGAAAAGAGAAGGCAGAGAAGTTAGTGGATGCCGCTACTGCTCCTAAAAATTATAGAGTTTCTTCTGATGGAAGAATTTCATTCTCTAAAGATGAATCTAAATTGTTTTTTGGATTGGCGAAACCTCCAATTGTAAAGGATACTACTTTATTAGATGAGGAAATTGTAAATGTGGAAGTGTGGACCTATAATGAGCCAAGGTTGTATACCGTGCAAGAATTACAGGTTAAAAATGATGAAAAAGAGTCGTTTACAACAGCTATTTTATTGAATAACAATCATAAATTGGTTCAATTAGCAACTACGGCGTATCCTGATATCGATTTGGGAAATGAAGGAAATAGTACCTATGGTTTACTAAGTACCGATTTACCGTATCAACTTGAACGTCAATGGAAAGGAAGTGCAGCACGTGATTATGCACTTGTAAATACAACTACTGGAGAAACTATAGAAGCCTTAAAAAATATTACAGGTCGTGTTAGAATGAGTCCGCAAGGAACCTATGCATATGGATATAATTCTGTTGATAGTCTTTGGTTTGCTTTTAATGTGAATACCAAAAAATATACGGAGCTTACAAAAGATAAGGTTTTTTATGATGAAATGAATGATTCTCCAAGACATCCTAGTTCTTATGGAGCAGCAGGCTGGACAGATAATGATGAAAGTATATTGTTATATGATAGATATGACATATGGAGTTTCAACCCTGATAATGCTTCAAGTAAACGACTTACGAATGGACGTGAAAATAAAACGAGATATCGTTATCTAAAACTAGATAATGAAGAACGATCTATTTCTTCAAATAAAAAGTGGTTGCTTTCTACCTTTAAAGATGTAGATAAACATGCTGGTTATTTTGAATTTAATCCAAAAAATAATAAAGGAAAACAATTAGTTACAGGTCCTTACCGCTATTCAACACCAATAAAAGCAAAAGATACGGATCAAGTTATTTTCACAAAACAAACGTTTGAAGTATTTCCAAATATTCAACTTTCTGATTTGAGTTTTAAAAAGGAGTTACAGCTAAGTAATGCAAACCCACAACAAGGTGACTATAATTGGGGAACTGTAGAATTAGTAAATTGGATCTCTTTAGATGGAATAGAATTAACGGGAATGTTGGTAAAACCAGAAAACTTTGATCCAACAAAAAAATATCCAATGCTTGTTAATTTTTATGAAAAAAGTTCAGACGGATTGTTTAATCACAGAGCACCATCACCAGGACGTTCAAGTATAAATTATAGCTTTTATGCAAGTAGAGGGTATTTAATTTTTAATCCTGATATTGTGTATAGAAATGGGTATCCAGGCGAAAGTGCATTTAATAGTGTGATACCTGGAATAACAGCACTTGTTGATAAAGGTTTTGTTGATAAAGATAATATTGGTGTTCAAGGTCATAGTTGGGGTGGATATCAAATCGCCTATTTAGTGACTAGAACAAATATCTTTAAGGCTGCAGAATCTGGAGCACCAGTGGTGAATATGATAAGTGCTTATGGTGGTATTCGTTGGTGGACTGGTTTAAGCAGACAGTTTCAATACGAACATACACAAAGTAGAATTGGAGGTACTCCTTGGGAATATCCTGCTCGTTATGTTGAAAATTCTCCAATATTTAATATAGATAAAATACATACACCTTTATTAATTATGCATAATGATGCAGATGGTCACGTGCCTTGGTACCAAGGAATTGAGTTTTTCACAGCTTTAAGAAGACTTCAAAAACCATCTTGGATGTTGAATTATAATGGGGAGCCACACTGGCCGCTAAAAATGCAAAATAGAAAAGATTTTAACATTCGTATGGCGCAGTTTTTCGATTACTATTTAAAAGGTGCTAAGAAACCAATGTGGATGGAAAGTGGAGTTCCGGCAATTGAAAAAGGAATCAATCAGCATTATGAATTAATCGAAGAGTAAAAAATAAATGATTCAATTAGATTTATCTGACAAGAAAATTCTTGTCACTGGAGCTTCTAATGGTATTGGCAAAGGAGTCGCCCATTTCTTAATGGAAATGGGCGCTCAAGTTGCCGTACATTATCATAGCAATAAAGAAGCTGCAGAACAATTAATTTCCAATTTTAAAGAAACAAAGTCAGAAGCTTTCAAAGCAAATTTGGAACATGAAGCTGAAGTGTTTCAATTAGTTGAACATGTAATAACTAGTTTTGGAAGTTTAGATGTAATCGTGTTAAACGCAGGTGTTTTTTTACAACATTCTACAACAGCAACCACGAAAGATTGGTTGTCGGTTTGGAAACGAACCTTAGACATCAATCTAAATTCAGTTGGTTTAGTAACTAAATTAGGAATTGATCATTTTAGAACACAGGGTAAAGGAACTTTTGTGTATATAGGTAGTAGGGCGGTTTTTAGAGGAGAAACAGAAGAGTATCTTGGATATGCAGCTTCTAAAGGTGGATTGACTTCTTTAGCTAGAAGTGTAGCACGATCTTTTGGTAAAGAAAATATCAAATCGTTTATTGTTTCACCAGGTTTTACACGAACGCAAATGGCTGAGAGCTTTATCAAAAAATATGGCGAAGAGCGTGTATTGAATGAAATTTCATTAAATGAATTAACCAAACCAGAAGATATTGCACCATTAATTGGCTTAATGTGTAGTGGACTTATGGATCACGCAACAGGGGCAACCATAGATATCAATGCGGGAAGTCATATAAGGTAGTTCTTTAGCTCACGTTGAATTGAACTTGTTTAATTAGAACTTGTCACATCGAGCGGAGTCGAGATGTTGTTTTATATTAATTATACTAAAATAAAAATAATATTGCATTAATTTAGCGTATGCAATTAACAATGTAATTCTTCCAAAGCCAACCGATAATCATATTGTAAATCTTCGTGAAGTGCTGTAAGTTTTTTTTCAATGCTTGCTATTTCTCGTATACAGATGTTTTTTAGTACCGTATTTTTATTTATAGATGGTTTAAAAGCAGTTAATTTCTGACAAAAATAGAGGAGGAGCTCAATTTCAGTCTCTTTACTATTTGAATATCGAATGTATTTTTTTATCATTCGTAAGATTTTACGGACACTTTTTTTAATAAAATAATACGTTTTTGTATTGATTAACTCAAATTGCGCATCAATTTCTTCCTTCACACTTTGCACAAAACCCTCTTCATAAGAGGCTTCAAATAAAAGATATGTAAGCAATTCTTTATTCTCTTTTTTAAATCTCGACAAGCGCAAACACAAGGCAATCAGTTCACTTTGTGAAGCATTAGCAAGCTCATTTTTAAGTTCTTTGGCGGTAACAGCTTTCATTGGTACAATTTAGAAAAAAAGTTGGAGCTAACTGATCATTTTTTTGTAATTTAATTGGCTCAAATTAATTTAGAAACTATGGCAAAAAAAGTGAAAGGAACCATCGCGATATTAACAGGCGGTGGAGATGTACCAGGATTAAATCCTGCAATTAGAGCAATTACTATTAGAGCAATACGAGAAGGATACAGAGTGATAGGTTTAAGGCGTGGATGGGCAGGTATTGTTGAAATGATTCAAGATCCTAAAGCCGATAATAGTAATAATTTTGTAGAATTAACTCAAATCATTGTAAATAAAACGGGTAGAACTGGAGGAACATTCTTACACAGTTCAAGAACACGTCCAAGTCATTTACCTAAAGTAAGTGTTCCCAAACACCTAAAAGATACATACCAAGATGAGTTCAATGATTTAACGAGTGTGGTGTTGAGTAACCTAAATTATTTAGGAGTTGATTATTTGATTCCTATAGGAGGCGATGATACACTGAGTTACGGAGTTCGTTTATACCAAGAAGGTGTGAAGGTAGTAGCCATTCCAAAAACAATGGATAATGATGTGCCAGGAACGGATTATTGCATTGGTTTTAGTACTTGTATTACAAGAACTATTAATATGACCAATACTTTAAGGACTTCTGCAGGTTCACACGAACGTTTTTTAGTATTAGAAGTGTTTGGTCGTTACGCAGGTTTTACAGCCATGTTGCCTACAATGGCAGGAGCCGCGAATAGATGTGTAATTCCCGAGTATAAATTTAATATTGATGTGTTGGCAGAACGTTTAAATGAAGATCGTTTTGATAATCCAAGTAAATATTCAGTGGTATTGGTTTCTGAAGGTGCGATGTTTGAAGGTGGAGAAATGGTGTTTAAAGATAGTGAAAAAGATCAATTTGGTCACGCTAAACTTGGTGGTATAGGTGAATTAGTTTCCCAACGTTTAAAAGAACAATCACCTTTATATAATAATGGAAAAAGAGTCAATGTGATCAATCAAAAATTAGGATATTTAGTAAGAGGAGGAGATCCTGATGCGATTGATTCTATTGTGCCAATGGCTTATGGAAACCTAGCGTTAGATTTAATTTTAAAAGGTATTCATGGTCGATTGGTAGTGCTTAAAAATGGTCGATATGACAATGTGCCTATTGATGTGGTTACTGGAAAATCTAAAGTAGTAAATATTGAAAAATTCTATAATACAGATAGGCTGTGCCCTAATTACAATAGCTTCGAAATGAATCCATTGTTTATTATGACAAGTGAATAACAAAAAAGGCTGAATTTTAAAATTCAGCCTTTTTTTTTGAAATAGAATGTTCGCTCACAATAACAAATAAAGTTTGTATAAATAAGATTTTTAGCAATATTATATCTATAGTAAAATATTCTTTTATTAGTTTTATTGATAGTAATATTGATAAATTCATTTCAAAATTTGATGAATGATATTTTCT
>NZ_JABDRI010000022.1 GCF_013041805.1 Lutibacter sp. | reverse complement strand
TAGCTCAACGCTTGTTAAAAGAGTTATACAAACAATTACCTCAGGTTAAAGGGAAGGTAAACTGCTATGAACTTTCTACACCTTTAAGTACTGAGCATTTTGTAAATTATGAAAAAGGAGAAATATACGGTTTAGATCATAGCCCAAGTAGATTTAGACAAGATTTTTTAAAACCTCGGACACCAATAAAAAACTTTTATCTGACGGGGCAAGACATTGTATCGGCGGGAGTAGGAGGAGCCTTATTTTCAGGTGTACTAACTTCAATGGCTATTACAGGTAAAAATGTATTAAAAAAAATATAAATTAATTAGTTTAAAAATAGGAATTCAGTGGTTTGAAATTTATTTAATAGTCACTAAAACTTCATATCTAATTTAATGTTGAATACACGCTGTGTCATAAAGTTTGGAATACCATAAAACTGTTTTGAATAGGCATCTCGTACCCACGTATTTGTGATTGCGTTTTGCACATCAAACATATTAAAGATTTCAAATCCAACAGAAAATTCTTTCAAGTTGCTTTTCCAACTATTATTAAATTGATTTTTTGCATCGGTAAAAACATACGAAATACCAATGTCAGCTCTTTTGTAAGCGTTTAATCTATTTTGATAATTATAGGGGTCAACATATGAAGGAGACCCACCAGGAACACCTGTATTGAAAACTAAATTTAAGTACATTCTAATGTTTGGAATATTTGGAACATAGTCTTGAAATAACATTGCAAATTTAAAACGTTGATCAGTTGGACGAGAAATATAACCTCTATCCTCACTATTTTCTTCTGATTTTAAATACCCAATACTAATCCAACTTTCAGTTCCCGGCACAAATTCACCATTTAAACGCAAGTCAACACCAGTAGCATAAGCTGTAGCATTGTTATTGGCACTATATCTAATTTTGACATTATCAATAGTATACGTATTTACATTGGTTAAGTTTTTATAGTACACTTCTGAAATTAATTTAAAAGGTCTTCCCCATACATCAAAACTAAAGTCATTCCCTAAAACTAAGTGAATTGATTCTTGCGCGTCAACGGTTGGAACAACAATTCCTTCTGCGTTTCGTAATTCTCTATAAAAAGGAGGTTGATTATACATTCCTGCAGAAACCCTGAACAGCATATCCTTTTCCCAATCTGGCTTTATAGCAAATTGCCCACGAACACTATATATAATTTGATTTGAAGTTTCAATGCCATCTCCATTTACGTTCCAATTGTGTGAGCGCATTCCTATATTATACCAAACTTTGTGATTGTTCCAATCACTATTTTTACTGTATTGAGCAAACCAAACCAATCGATCAATAATAGCATTGTTTTTCGCTTGAACACTTTGGAAAGGAACTATGTCACCCGTAAAAGGTTCATAAGGTTGGTTATTTGAAATATGATTTATTGGGCGGACATTAAATCCCACGGAATCAATAACTTCCCATTCATTAATTCGATCTCTAATATCTTCGTTTTGATATTTAATACCAAAATCAATTTGATGATTATCTTTTTTATAAGTGGCTTTTAATTGGGCGTTTGTAATTAAAGCATCAATATCATTTCTGGCGTGATTTAATTGTGAGCCAATACCTTGTGAAAATTCAACATCACCAAAATTATCAGATCCAAAATCATTATTTACTTCACCTAAATTATAACTAGCTAAAATATCGTAATATTCTTCTTCAATAGTATGATAAGCCGATGTAGTGATACTAACATTTAAGTTATCATTTACCGTATAACTTCCTTTTAAAGCACCAAAAACAGTTTCAAATTTATCTTTTTCTTGTCCTTCGTAGAAAACAATAAGCTCTAAGGGGTTGGCAATAGTTCCAAATTTAGTTCTTCGTGATAAAGGTGTATAGTTATAGTTATTGATGGAATAATTTCCTAAAAAGTCTATTTTTAAACGTGGATTAACAGTATATGATAAAAATGTTTGCACATCTGTAAAATTAGGATTCGCATTAGTCGCAATATCTTTACTGTTAATAAATAAGCTATTATCTCTATATCTAACACCTAAAATAGCACTTAATTTATTATTGATCATAGTACCCTCAACAGTTACACTTCCGCCCAATAAACTAGCGTTTAGTGTAGTTGCTAGCTCTGTTGGAGTTCTGTAAGTTATGTCTAAAACAGAAGAAAGTTTATCGCCATATTTTGCTTGAAAACCACCTGCAGAAAACTTTATATTTTGAGTCATTGCAGAATTTACAAAGCTTAAACCTTCTTGTTGTCCAGCACGAACTAAAAATGGTCTGTACACCTCAATACCATTTACATATACTAAATTTTCATCAAAATTACCACCACGAACATTATATTGGGTGCTTAACTCGTTATTATTGTTTACGCCAGGCAAGGTCATTAATATATTTTCAATGCCATTATTAGCTCCAGGAATTTTTGTGGCATCGGATGGATTTACGTTAATAAAACCTTGAGCATCTTTTTTGATATCTTGAACAATAACCTCATCTATTTCTTCAATTTTAAGTTGTAAAATAGGAGAGAACCGATAAGTCTTATTAATAGGAATTTTTACTGTTTCTGTTAGTAGTTTATATGAAATATGACTAAAAACAATCTTAATTTGTTGCCCGCCAGGGACGTTTAATTGATATTCACCTTTATTGTTAGTACTAGTACCATTGTTCAAATAAGTGATAGCCACACCTTCAATAGGTTCTTTATTTGCATTTTTTACAACTCCTTTTATGACTGATTCTTGAGCATTAAGCGATAGACTAGTGATAAGAAGTAAAACAAGGCTTAGCGTTCTGAGCATGGATATTTTATTTTTTTCTAAAGAAAGTTGCATTTAATGTACTCAAATTACCAACATTATCTTCTACAATCACTTTTAAAGTGTGCTTAGCTGATGTAAATATTTTATCATTAAAATCATAAGTTAAAATTCCATTTTTCACATTATATTCTAATAAAATCCATTCACCATCAATCTCACCTCGATACGATTTTATTCCAGATTCATTATCAGAAATTTTTAATTTTAAAGTTTTAAAGTGTGTTAACCACTGCTGATCTTTAAAATTTTGTAATCGCACTTTTGGATTTATGGTATCACTTAGTAACGTAAAATCACCCAATTTCTTTGTTGATGTATAAAAAGTAAAATCCTTTTTAACGGTATTTTCATAAGAAGATTTTCCATTATCCAGAATATAAGCGATATATAATTGTTTCTTTTCTTCTGCAGAATAACCAGAAACATCAAAGGTTAAGGTGTATCTTTTATCCAAAGGAATAGTTGGTGTATGAACTTTTACAAGAGCATCTTTGACTTCAAAATCAAGATAAAAATTGTTATAAAATGTATATTTAGGAAACGCTACTGTAACACCATTTTGTTGAAATTTATTAAATAACGTTTTATCAATTTTAAATTGGGTAATCTTCGGATTATTCGAAACTAAAATGGTATCCTTTTTACCAACAATTGGAATTGTTACTTTTTGCTGGTTTCCTTTAAAATCTTTCGCAATAATTTCCACTTTATAATTTAATCCGTCTTCAATATTTAAAAAACCTTTGTTAAGTGATTTAGAATAAAGACTTAATTTATTAGAAGGCTCAATAAAACATTTTTGTATACGCTGTTTTAATTTTTTAAAGCGCTCATAATCAATTAATAAATTTATGTATTTGCTCTCTGAAAAAGAAAAGGTAGTTGCATTAAATTCATGAACTTTTAGGCCATTTACCAACATAGTTAAACTGTATAAACCGTTTTTATTGTAAGCGCCATCTAGCTGGTCAAAAGCGTTTATTCCAAAACCAATTTTACCAAAGGCATATATTTTTTTTGCTTGCAATTCACCATTTTTTGAGTTTATTAATGATATTTGAGAAGGAATTCCAATACTGTTTATTTGAGAGTTCTTATCCAAGGGATAACCAATTAAGGTATTAATTCTAGGTTTTTTCCCATCAGATACTTGAATCCCAAAAAGCATGGGATTAATTGGTTTTTCTGTTTTTGTATCACGTATTTCAAAATGTAAATGAGGCCCAACAAATCCACCAGTGCTTCCACTTAAAGCAATAATTTCATTTTTTTTAATTGGTAAAGCTTTTGAAGAAGGAAATACCTGAATTTCAAAACTTTCTTTTTTATATTGTTGCTTTTTAATATAAGATTCAATTCTTTTATTAAATTTTTGTAGGTGTGCATACACAGTGGTAAAGCCGCTTGGATGTGTAATATAAATCGCTTTTCCGTATCCCCAATGAGATATTTTTATTCTCGAAATATATCCTGCAGCAGCAGCAATTACGTTTAAACCTTCCTTTTGCTGAGTTTTTAAATCTAATCCTGCATGAAAATGATCTGATCTAAGTTCGCCAAAAGTTCCCGATAAAACTAAAGGGATATCTAAAGGATTATCAAAGTAACTACTTGGATATGTAGGACGTACAGAAATATCTCCTTGAGCATAAGCTGCAAAATGATAAAAAACTACTAAAATATATACTATTTTTCTCACAAATTTTGTTTTAATGCTAAAATACTAAATATAATGATTTATGAAATTTAAATATAGCTATGATTCAAATTATAACGATAATTTTTTTTATAAATTACCAAAAACAGTTGCTATATTCCTTTACTAACACTAACTTTGTAATATTAGTTTATATTCTTTAGGTATATATGAATCAAATAACAGGAATTGTTAATTTAGTTGAAGATAAACTTAAGACCCTTTTAGAAAACTATATTTTTTTGAAAGAAGAAAATGAGTTATTGCATAACAAAGTAATAGTCCTAGAAAATCAAATAGCTAAAGAAAAGCAATTTAATAATGAAATTGAAAAACAATATCAAACATTAAAAATTGCGAAAACTATAGAAGGCAGTAAGGAAAATAGTAGAGAAACAAAACTTAAAATAAATGCTTTAATTCGTGAAGTTGACAATTGTATCAGTCAATTAAGCGAATAAGATCTTTAAAATGGCCGAATCTTTAAAAATAAAAGTAACTATTGCAGGAAGAGTATACCCAATGCGTATAAAAAATGAAAATGAAGAAGAAGGAATGCGTAAAGCAGCAAATAGAATTAATGAATTAGTTACGAAATTTGAGAAGAATTATGCAGTTAGTGATAAGCAAGATGTATTAGCAATGTGTGCTTTGCAATTTGCATCACAAATTGAAATTAATGCCATAAATTCAAATGAAGAAATTAGTAAAGCAACAAAAAAAATGAATGAATTAAGTGTTTTAATAGATGAACATTTAAAAAAATAAGTTCTTTAAAATATTAATATTAATAATAATACTGCCTACATTAGTTATTGTTTGAATACTCAACATTTTACCTTTATGAAAGGTGAGTCTCAATTGTAAAAGCAAGCCGTCTTGAACGGATCCTTGATCAGTTAGTTAGCCTTAATCTTGTTTTAAAGGAGTTTTCATAACCTTTCTGATGTAGGTTTTTTTTATACATAAATTTGAATTATGATGGATTATATATTACCAATTATTGTTGGTATCGCCATAGGTTTAACTATTGGCTATATTGTTGCAAAATATTTGGAAAAAACAAAAGCAACAAAAATTTTAAGAAACACAAAAAGAGAAGCAACAGCACTTATTAGAGAAGCTAAAATTGAAGCAGATATTCTTAAAAAGGATAAAATTTTACAAGCTAAAGAAAAATTTATTGAATTGAAATCTGAGCATGAGAAAGTAATTATAGCTCGTGATAAAAAAATAGCAGAAGCTGAAAAACGTGTTAGAGATAAGGAATCTCAAGTATCACAAATACTTGATAAAAACAAAAAATTGACAGCTGAGGTTGCCTCAAAAATTGAAGAATACGATACTAAAATTACTTATTTAGAACGAAGAAACGATGAAGTAGATAAATTGCATCGTAAGCAAGTAGAAAACTTGGAAGTTATCTCAGGGCTTTCAGCAGAAGATGCTAAAAAAGAATTAGTAACATCTTTAAAAGATGAAGCTAAATCTGATGCTATGGCATTTATCCAAGATGCTATCGAAGAAGCTAAATTAACTGCACAGCAAGAAGCTAGAAAAGTAATTTTAAATACAATACAAAGAGTAGGAGTTGAACAAACTGTTGAAAACTGTGTTTCTGTTTTTAATATAGAATCTGACGATGTAAAAGGTAGAATTATAGGTAGAGAAGGCCGTAATATTAGAGCTTTGGAAGCGGAAACAGGTGTTGAAATAATAGTAGACGATACTCCTGAAGCAATTATTTTATCATGTTTCGATCCGGTTCGAAGAGAAATAGCTCGTTTAGCGCTACATAAATTAGTTACAGATGGGCGTATACATCCAGCAAGGATTGAAGAAGTTGTAAAAAAGACTGAGAAACAATTGCAGCAAGAGATAATTGAAGTTGGAAAAAGAACGGTTATTGAATTAGGAATTCATGGTTTACACCCAGAGTTAATTAAAACTATTGGCCGCATGAAATATCGTTCGTCATATGGTCAAAACCTATTGCAGCACTCACGTGAAGTTGCGAATCTTTGTGGTTTAATGGCAGCTGAATTAGGATTAAATGCCAAATTAGCTAAAAGAGCAGGATTGTTACATGATATTGGAAAAGTTCCTGAAACTGAAAGTGAATTACCTCATGCGTTGTTAGGTATGGAATGGGCTAAAAAATATAATGAAAGTGCTGAAATTTGTAATGCTATTGGAGCTCACCATGATGAAATTGAAATGACGACCTTAATAGCACCAATTGTTCAAGTTTGTGATGCTATTTCAGGTGCAAGACCTGGGGCTCGTCGTCAAGTATTAGATTCTTACATACAGCGTTTGAAAGATTTAGAAGACGTTGCGTTTGGATTTACAGGTGTACAAAAAGCATATGCAATTCAGGCTGGTAGAGAGTTGCGCGTAATTGTTGAAAGTGAAAAAGTAAATGATGCAAAGGCAGGCGAACTATCTTTTAACATCTCTCAAAAAATACAAAATGATATGACTTATCCTGGGCAAGTTAGAGTTACAGTGATTAGAGAAACAAGGGTTGTTAATATTGCGAAATAAACAATTTTACATAATATTAAAAAAAGAGAATCTCACTTGTGAGATTCTTTTTTTGTTTCAACTTTAATATATGCGTTATTTTCTAGGATGAAATTGATTTACAACTTTCTTTAAAAAACTTCTATCTAAATGCATATAAATTTCTGTTGTAGTAATACTTTCATGTCCTAACATTTGTTGAATAGCTCTTAAATCTGCTCCGCGTTCTAATAAATGCGTAGCAAAAGAATGCCTAAATGTATGCGGACTTATTTTCTTTTTAATTCCAGCTTTTTCAGCTAAGTTTTTAATGATAGTAAAAATCATAACACGACTTAAATTTTTACCGCGTCTATTTAGAAATAAGGTATCTTCAAAACCTTTTTGCACATTAATATGAACTCGAATGGAAGTTCTATAGTTTTCAATATATTTTTGTGTGAGCGAGTTTATAGGAATAAACCGTTGTTTATTTCCTTTTCCAATTACTTGAATAAACCCTTCTTCAAAAAATAAATCAGATATTTTTAAATTGGTAAGTTCAGAAACTCGCAAACCACAACTATAAAGCGTTTCTAAAATAGTCCTATTTCGTTCCCCTTGTAGTTCACTTAAATCTATTGTTTGTATAAGTAAATCAATTTCCTCAATAGCTAAAGTATCTGGTAATTTTCGTCCTATTTTTGGAGCTTCTATTAAATCAGTTGGATTGTTTTTTCTATAATCTTCAAAAATTAAGTAATCAAAAAAGTTTCGAATACCTGAAATTAATCGAGCTTGTGATCTTGAATTCAATTTTTTAGAAACCGAATAAATAAATTCCTGAATTGTATCCTCCGTGATGTTAATTGGTGAAACATTTATTTCATTGTCATCTAGATATGAAATTAACTTTTTTACATCACGTGTATAGCTTTCAATAGAGTTTTTTGCTAACCCTTTTTCTATTTTTAAATAGAACTGATAATCTTGTACTATTGAATTCCATTTCATATGTTTAAAATTTGTTTTTTAGTTTTAACATATGTTTTTCACTATCATAATTACTCTTGCTCGTTTCATTTGATAAAAATAAGTAATATATTTACACCTAAACTTTAATAAATGAAAATCTTAATTCTAAATGGTCCAAATCTTAATTTATTAGGAAAACGAGAACCATCCATTTATGGAAATTCAACTTTTGATGAGTTTTTTGAAACTTTAAAAATGAAATATGGAAATATAGAATTACTTTATTTTCAGAGTAATGTTGAAGGCGAAATAATTAATAAATTACATGAAGTTGGTTTTAGTTTTGATGGTATTGTTTTAAATGCAGGTGCTTATACACATACTTCTGTTGCTATTGGAGATGCCATAAAAGGAATTGAAACACCGGTGATTGAAGTTCATATTTCTAATGTACATGCTCGTGAAGAATTTAGGCATACTTCTTATATTGCTCCTAATGCCAAAGGTGTCATTGCAGGATTTGGACTGCAAAGTTATGAACTAGCTATTCAAAGTTTTTTATAATTTTAAATGGGGCATTAGCTCAGTTGGCTAGAGCGTTTGGCTGGCAGCCAAAAGGTCATCGGTTCGACTCCGATATGCTCCACTTAAGAATGCTTAACCCTTTAAAGAAATTTAGAGGGTTTTGTTTTTAATATAGTTAGTAAATCATTTTAAATTAATTAACTATTTTTTCCTTTTCTCAAAATGTGCCTAAATATTCATGTACATATTTTTTTAGTGAGTTTATTTCATATTTAGTATATTTCACATTCATAAGAAATAAACTGAATTATTCACGCACTATCATATTACTAATCAATTTAATCCAAACCAATGAAATCTTTTAAAATTATTCTTCTTTGTCTGCTTATTTTACCTTTAAGTGTTCATTCTCAAAATCGCAAAAAGAAAAAAACAAGTGAAGCTAATATAACTTTAAATGACTCTTTATTTCACGGTTTAAAATGGCGTAGTATTGGTCCGTTTAGGGGAGGAAGAAGTGTTGCATCAACGGGTGTTGTTGGACAACCTCATACGTATTATATGGGTTCTACAGGTGGTGGAATTTGGAAAACTATGGATGCTGGTATTACATGGAATAATATTTCTGACGGATTTTTTAAAACAGGTTCTGTAGGTGCTATAGCTGTTTCAGAGAGTGATCCAAATATAGTTGCAGTGGGTATGGGAGAGCATGCAGTGCGTGGAGTTATGACTTCAATGGGTGATGGAATGTATAAATCTATGGACGCTGGAAAAACGTGGAATCATATTGGCCTAGCTAATTCTAGACATATTTCAGATGTAATTATACACCCAACTAATCCAAATATTATGTATGTATCTGTCCAAGGGGCACAATATGCATCTTCTAAAGATAGAGGAATTTATAGAACTATTGATGGTGGAAAAAATTGGAAACAACTTTTGTTTGTAGATGAAAATACGGGAGCTTCATCGCTTTCTATGGATATGAATAATCCACGAATATTATATGCTGCTATGTGGCAACATCGCCGTTATCCATGGATAATGGAATCAGGAGGAAAGGATTCAGGGTTGTATAAATCAATTGATGGTGGTGATACTTGGAAGAAAATGGAGGGAGGACTTCCAAAAGAATTTGGAAAATCTGGAATTTCTGTTTCTAGAGCAAATTCTGAGCGTGTTTTCGCAGTTGTTGAAGCTGAGGGTAAAAAAGGAGGCGTGTATCGCTCTGACAATGCTGGAAAAACTTGGAAACAAGTGAATAGTAATCGTATAAATATTGCTCGTTCTTGGTACTACATGGAAATTTTTGCAGATCCTCAAAACGAAAACGTAGTGTATGTATTAAATGCACCAGTGATGAAATCTATTGATGGAGGTAAAACTTTTACAACTATTGCTGTTCCGCACGGTGATAATCATCATTTATGGATTAATCCTAATGATAATCAAATTCTTATAAACTCGAACGATGGAGGTGCAAACATTTCTTTCAACGGTGGTAAAAGCTGGAGTACACAACAAAATCAGCCAACAGCGCAATTTTATCGTGTGATTACTGATAATTTGGTGCCTTATCATATTTACGGAGGTCAACAAGATAATTCAGCAATTGCCATTGCAAGTAGAACAACTGATGATGGAATAGATTGGAAAGATTGGTACTCAGTAGCAGGAGGGGAAAGTGCTTTTATTGCTTTCGATCCTGATAACCCAGAGACTGTTTATGGAGGAACTTATCAAGGTAATATAAGTAAATGGACAAAAACCTCAAGAGTTCAAAAATCAATTAAAGAATATCCTGAACTAGGTTTGAGTATTGCGCCCAAAGATTCTAAATATAGATACAATTGGAATGCTCCAATTATCACATCACCACATGATAGAAATACCATTTATCATGCAGGGAACGTGGTATTTAAAACTACTGATGGTGGTATAAATTGGTCAGTTATTAGTTCAGATTTGACTAAAAATGAAGTAAATAAGCATGGTCCAGGTGGTGGTCCTTTTACAAATGAAGCGGCAGGAGGCGAAAACTATAACACCATAACAGCTTTAGTAGAATCTCAACATGAAGAAGGTGTTTTATATGCTGGAACTGATGATGGACTTTTGCATATTACAAAAAATGGTGGAGAAACTTGGGAAAATATTACACCAAAAAATATACCAGATGGCATTATAAATAGTATAGAAATATCTGAGCATAACCCAGCTACTGCCTATGTTGTAGTTATGAGATACAAGTCAATGGATTTAAATTCATATATTTTTAAAACAACTAACTATGGAAATTCATGGATAAAAATTACCAATGGTTTGAATGATGCGAATGGATTCGCAAGAGTAGTTCGAGCAGATAAAATAAGAAAAGGATTATTATATGCGGGTACGGAAACAGGCTTGTATGTATCATTAGATGATGGACTGAATTGGCAACTTGTTAAATTGAATTTTCCTGTAGTCCCGATAAACGATTTAATTATTCAAGATAATGATCTTGTAGCAGCAACTTCTGGAAGGGGTTTTTGGATTTTAGATGATGTATCAGCATTTCAACAAATGAATCTTGAAAACAAAGAAACGGTCCTATACCAACCAAAATCTGCGTATAAAATTATGGGTGGTACTTCTAATAGACCTAGAATTGGTCAGAATCCTAAAAGTGGTGTTACGTTTGATTATTATTTATCTAAAGATGCAGATACTTTAGATTTAAAATTAGAAGTACTTCAAAATTCAAAAGTAATTAGAACGTACACAAATAAAAAGGATAAAGATTTTAAAACGTGGCCAGGAGGTCCTTCTAAGCCGGATATGTTGCCTTCAAAAAAAGGGTTCAATCGGTTTACTTGGGATTTTAATCGTGAGGCAATTCCATCTATAGATAAGGTATTTGTGTTTGGTGGTCACTCAGGATCAAGTGTAGCTCCTGGAAAGTATCAATTGAAATTAACGTTAGATAATACTAGTTCAGAGACTGAAGTGATGATTCTTCCAAACCCTACTATTCATGCAACTGCAGAAGATTTCAATGAACAACAAGCCATGCTTATTGCTATTGAGAATGTATTGAATGAAATGCATAAATCAGTGAATGAAATGAGATCAGCTAAAAAACAGTTAGATAATTATGCAGCCCTTTTAAAAGATACTGAGAATGCGAAGGACCTTTTAGAAAAAGGGAAGGAATTAGCAAAGCGTATTACGAGTTGGGAAGAAAATCTAATTCAGCCAAAGCAGAAAACGTTTCAAGATGTAATTAATTTTAATAATAAACTAAATGCACAACTGATTCAATTAAAAATGTATTTAGATCAAGATGATCCTACAGTTACAGCAGGTGCAAAGGAACGATTTAATGATTTAATGAAAGATTGGAATATATATAATGATGAAAAAAATGCAATTATTACTAGTGAAATGAAAAGTTATAATCAGCTGTTTAATTCACTTAAAATTCCTGCGCTTATCCTTAAAAACTAAAAATAAATAGCGATTATAAAAAATTGGCCAATTTTAAATGGTATATTGATGTATCCAAGAGAAATTTTTATGAATCATTTCTTCTTTATTTGTCTTTATGAAATTTAAATAGGCCTCTGCTGCTGGGGATAAGTTTTTGGAAGCTAGCCATATCAGGTTCCAAGTAGTACTAATTGGAAGTCCTTTAACTGGCAGTATTTGTAAATCCTTATTTAAAAGTTCATTTTTTATACCAATCAATGGCATAATTGAACATCCTAAACCTGAAATTACCGCCTGTTTAACTGCTTCATTAGAAGTTAATTCAATATTTTTTTGTGTAGAAAATAAGTTTTTACCAATAAAGGTTTCCATGGCTTTTCGGGTAGCAGAACCTTGTTCTCTATAAATTAACTGCGTGTTTTCAAATAAATTTTTAGAATTATTTAGCTTATCATTGCTAATGTTTAGCTGATTATTTCCTACTAAGTAAAGCTCATTTGGCATTAATGCTATTTTATTTACTTTTAATTTTTTAGGTAGTACAGATACTAATGCAAAATCTACTTTATTTAATTCTAAACTTTCAATTACTTTAGATTTATTAGTTACATCGATTTCAAGTTCAACACCTTCATTTTGGTTTATAAATTCAGACAAAAAATAAGGCATTACATATTTACCTGTAGATACTATTGATATTTTTAGTCTCCCAGAGAGTTGACCTTGATAGGATAAAGTTTTATGATTAATTGCGTGCACTTCATTTATAATTTTTTCAGCAGCAATGGCTATTTCTTTCCCAAAATCAGTTATAAATAACTTTCTACCCACTACTTCAGTAAGTGGAATTGGAAATTGTTCTTGAAAATTTTTAAGTTGAATTGAAACCGCAGGCTGCGTAAGATGGAGTTCTTCTGAAGCTTTTGTAATACTTTCTAATTTAGAAATCTTTAAAAATATCTGAAGTTGATGTAATGTATAGTGCATAAAAATAATTAATGTTTACCATAACAAATATAAATAAAAATTTATGAACTGAAAACTTCATATGTGCAGCGTTCGATTTTTAAAATAATATATACTTTTATGAATCGTCTAAAAAATAAATCTCAATAGATATCACAAATTTATTACTTGATTACACTATTTCTATGGTTGTTACCCAATGTATTAAGAATCACTATTATTTTTCAACTATTGATAATGATGTTTTTGTAGGAGGCTATAAAATAACGCATAATATTACGGGAAAATTTGGAGTAGTTAATGGAAATGGAGGAGATTTAAAAATGGGATTACGACTTCAATCTATTCCTACATCTGATTAAGAAATGTATTATCAACCTTTGTGTCTTTCATTTTTAATTCAAGCGCTAATAACAATTGTGAGTGAAATATTGGTTAACAATGAGACATTGAAAAATCTACTTGACAATGAATGGTTTTATTTGACAGTAATAGATCCAATTCGTAAAAATATGATTAGTCATTATCATAAAAACTTGAATTGGAAATCTTCAGAAAATAATAAGAATGTATCTAGAGAAAAAAATATGTCTCAAGAAAAAACTTTTAAACAGATTTTAGTTGAATAATGCACTTTTGTTTATTTTATTAAAAATTCCAAATTAAAAGTATTTATTAATAATTTCAAACAGCTTATCCTTTTTAATAGGTTTTGAAATATAATCATTGCATCCAACATTCAGTGCTTTTTCTTTATCTCCTTCAAGTGCATAAGCCGTTTGTGCAATAATTACAATATCGTTATTAAACTTTCTGATGCGTTTGGTTGTTTCATATCCATCAATTCCGGGCATTCTAATATCCATTAAAATACAATTAATGTCTGAGTTATTTTTACACATTTCAATAGCTTCAATTCCATTTTTAGCAACTTCTATGTTGTTAAATTTATCACCAATAATTGATGTAAGATAGAGTAAACTAGTTTCATCATCTTCGACAATTAAGACATTAATATTTTTAATTTCAGTATGGCATAAAGGAATTTTTTTTGAGCTATTATTTTCTTTCTGTTTTGCTTGTAAATAGGGTAAGGATACATAAAAAGAGGAACCTTGATTTTCTTCTGATTCAACCCAAATTTTACCGTGTAACATTTCAACATATGATTTCACGATGGCAAGACCGAGCCCTGAACCCTGTTTTGCAAGTTTATCCTCAATATCGGCTTGTTCAAACCTATTAAAGATGGCTTCCTGTCTATTTTTAGAAATTCCAATACCCGTATCTTGGCAAGAAAAAATGAAGTTATCTGAAGCAATTGAGAAACCAACTTTTATAGTTCCTTGATTTGTATATTTGATAGCATTTTTAATTAAGTTTGATAAAATTGAATCTAGTTTGTTTTTATCTGTTTGAATATATAAATCGTTTCCATCAATACAATTTTGTACAATAATTTGTAAGTGTTTCTTTTTGGCTTCTTGTCTAAAAAAGGTAACGAGTGTATCTAAATAATTAATGACATCCACCTTAGAAGTTGTAATTTTTATTTCACCACTTTCAATTTTTGATATTTCTATAATGTCATTAACGGTATTTAAAAGACGTTTACCACTTTTTTCTATAATGTTAATATATTTTTTTTGATTTTCAGTTGATAAATTAACCTCTTGGAGCAATGAAGTAAAACCTAAAATTCCGTTCATTGGAGTTCGGATTTCGTGGCTCATGTTTGACAAAAATGCAGATTTTAATCGGTCAGATTCTTCTGCTTTTTCTTTGGCTTTAAGTAATTCTTTTTCTTCATTTTTACGAATTGTTATATCGCTTCCAAGGCAAGAGCCTCCTATTACTTTTCCGTTTTTTACTATAGGATTGAATGATATTTCAATGTAAATTGTACCAATATTTGTAGGAACGGCATCTTCAATTGTAAATTGCTCATTAGCAAGCACTCTGTCATATCTGGATTTCCATAATGGTTTTAATGGTTTAGGAAGTGCCTCAACCAAACTCACACCAGGTTCTAGGAGGACTCCGAATGATTGTAAAAAATCTTTTTGAAATATATGGTTTATATATAAAATTTTATAATCTGCATCAAAAGCCCAAATACTATTTTTTGTACCTTCGATTATTGCTTTAATATTTGCTTTACTTTCTTCAGCTTTTTCTTTGGCTTTAAGTAATTCTTTTTCAATATTTTTTGTTTCTGTAATATCCCTAACTGCTCCAATCATGATGTTCTCTTTCGGAAATGGTTGAGAGTTCCAAGATAACCATTTTATCGAACCATCTTTGCAGATGTATCTATTTTCAAATTGATAGATTTCTTTGCCATCAACAATAACAGATTTAATATTTTCAGTTCTTTCTATGTCATCAGGATACACAAAATCAAGCCAAGGTTTTGATAGCAATTCTTCAACAGGCCAACCAAGAGTTTTTTCCCACGCTGGATTCAAATATTTAAAATATCCGTCAAATCCGGCAATGCAAAACATATCTAGTGATAAATTAAATACTCTGTCACTTTGTTTTAATTTCTGCTCATATTTTTTTTTCTCAGTAATATCTATTGTAGTTCCGTAAATAGTTAATTTATCATTTTCTTTAATAACTCTGCCTGTTGATGAAAACCAAGCTAATTTTTCATCTGCCTTTTTTACTTCGTACTCAATTGAAATTGACTTATTAGTATTCTCTGTACAATAATCTATGAGTTCATAAATTTTAGGTAAATATTCAGGTAAAATGTAGGAAAAATATGTTATCATTGAATTGCCAATACTTCCTTTTGGTAATGCAAGAAAATCATCTACACCTTCTGAAATATATGCATTTTTAAAATCTATACCTTTATCAATTTCCCATTTCCATATGATATTAGGTGTGTTTGCGTGAATCTTTTTAATTTCATTTTTTAATTGAATATTTTCAGCTAATAGTTCTTCATAGGTAAGTTTTTTATTAGAGCCTTTAATCTTATCCATACTAATGAAATTAATGGTTTTGCGGTTTTTGACAATAAATTCTTATAAATTTATAAAATATTTTTAAGAAGGTTATACCAATTAAGTTTTATTTAAATTTTTATTAAAATCCTTCAAAAACACCTAAACCAAAAAGTGCAAAATCGTATTTAACAGGGTCAGCTTTATCCATAGCTCGCAAACTAGTATCTAATTCAGTCAAAGCTTTAGCATCATTCTGTTTTCTGGTTAATAAACCTAATTTACGTGCTACATTTCCTGAATGCACATCTAATGGGCAAGAGAGTTGAGCAGGAGAGAGGTTATTCCAAATACCAAAATCTACTCCTGCATTATCAGTTCTTACCATCCAACGTAAAAACATGTTAATTCGTTTTGCTGCAGAACCTTTAAAAGGGTCAGAAATATGTTTTTGTGTTCTTTGTTCGTGGGATATTTCAAAAAAAACCTTTTTAAATTGATGAATAGCTGGTTGAAATGAGTTTGCAGTTGCGTTTTTTGAAAATACAGCTTCCAAACCACTATGATTGTGATAGATATGCTTTAGCGCTTTAATAAAGTGTTCAAAGTCGGTACTATTAAAAGTTCGGTGTACAAAACCATCTAAATTATCCAAGTGATGTGCTTTATGATTTAACACAAAATCATAAGGAGAGTTTCCCATAAGCTCCATCATTTTATATGCATTTTTGATTATGGATTTTCTATTTCCCCAAGCAATGGTTGCTGTTAAAAAAGCGGCAATTTCAATATCTTCTTTAAGCGAAAATAAATGAGGTATTTGTATAGGGTCACTTTCAATAAATACAGGATTATTATACTGAATTACTTTTTCGTTTAAAAATTGTTTGAGCTCGGTTTTAGTCAATATCGCTTGTATTTTAAGAACGTAAATTTACGATTAAAATTTTTGTTTTATGTAAACATAAGACCGTGTTAATTTCTTATCAATTTTCAGAGAATTCTTTTGTTCAAAAAGTATGCGCATACAACTAAAAAAGCTTGCGCATATTTTTTATTTGTTCTGTTTTCTGTTTAAATAGATTATTTTCCAACCAAGCCAAGCCATTGGAATATAGGCAACTAACAAGTCAAAAGTAATAAACCAACTAGGAGCTGGAAGTATAAATGTATTGATAACACCACCAATTAAAAAGAAGACTCCAATAAGTAATGATAGTTTAAATTTATAGGATGATGCAACTATCGCGGTAATTAAAGCACCAACAAAAGTTCCAAAAGCATGTGCTAAAAAAGGAAAAACAAAGTGTTTTGGTTGAAATAGATGTATGGAGGCTTTTAGCCCTTCCATAGTGGTCACATCAGCTCCATTTGGAGGTGGAATAATTGAGCTACTTATCATAATAATCCCCATATTAATGGAACTTCCTATTACTAAACCTAAAATTACAGCTAGTATGTTAGTCACTATTATTTTCATAATGCATTTAAAATTAAGAGAATAGTTAAATTTATAGAATTTATTTTAAAACTAGTTATTTTTCTTTAGTGTAGCTATTAAAATTCCAGAAAGTATTAAAAGTAGGCTAAAAACATGATTGATTCCAATGGCTTCACCTAAAAATAGATACGCTAAAAATCCACTAAATAAAGGCAATGTGTAGTAGACCATTCCCGCGTTTGTTGCGCCAACCTTTTCAATGGCTTTGTTCCATAAAATATAAGCTGTTAAAGAGGCAAAAATCCCAATATACAAAATTGAAAGTACAGTTTTGGATTCAAACAAAACAGGAGGTGTGTTTAAAGTTTCGCATATAAAAAATGGAAGCATAAAAATAAGTCCTAACATAAAAGTACTTAATTGAAAGCTTGAAATACTTAATTCAGCTGGCTTTTTTCGGAGGAGTATGCTATAAAGTGCAAAAATAATAGCTGCTAATAGCATCCAAATATCACCAATAGCAAAAGATAGTTGTAGTAATTTTGAAAGCTCTCCGTTTGTTATTAATAGTAATACACCGCTTATGACAAGTAGAATGCCAATTACTTTGTTTGAAGTAATTTTTTCCTTAAAAAAAATACGGGAAAGAATGACTATAAATACAGGAAAGGTTATTGATATCAATGAAAGGTTTATAGCTGTGGTTGTATGACTTGCAATATAAATTAACGTATTAAAAATGGTAACTCCTAAAAACGAAACTATTGATAGGTATAAAATATTTTTTTTCAAGATATACCAATCAGTTATTAATTTTTTAATTGCAAATGGAAATAAGGCAATTATAGCGACTGTCCATCTAAAAAATGCCAAGCTTATAGGAGGGATAGTTTCATTTAAATCTCTTGCAATGATAAAATTACCCGACCAAATTGCAGTTGCACCCAAAGCAAATAGATAACCAAAAATTAACGGTTTATTATTTTTCAAATGAGCGTTTTAATTTTTTTAATGATTGTAGGTAAAGGAGTTTCAAAATTAAACCAATGAATTTCAGAATCTTTTTTATTCCAAGTTACTTGTCGTTTAGCAAATCTTCGTGTATTTTTTTTAATTTCTTCAATGGCAAATTCTAAGGTGCAATTCCCTTCAAAATAGTGAAATAATTCTCTGTAACCTACTGTTTGTAAGGCATTCAAATTTTTATATTTATGTAATTTTTCCGCCTCTTCTAACAATCCTTCGTTTAACATAATGTCAACTCGCTTATTGATACGATCGTACATAACTTCTCTATCAGCAGTTAAACCAATTTTAATAGGAGTGAAGTTGCGTGGTTTTTTTGGTTTGTTTTTAAATTCAGAATATGTTTTTCCAGTTCCAATGCAAATTTCTAAAGCCCTAATTAAACGATGTGGATTTTCAATTTCTATTGAATGATACGATTCCAGATCTAATTCTTTTAATTTGATCTGAAGACTTTCAAGACCCTCTTTTTTTAATTGAATATTTAGTTTTTCTCTAATAACGAAATCTACATTGGGAAAATAATCCAATCCATCAATAACAGCATTGGTGTATAAACCACTTCCACCAACCATAATAGTAATGTTATTTTTGGAAAATAATTCTTCTAATTTTTCTAGTGCATCTTTTTCAAATTGCCCTACGCTATACTCATCAAAAATACTTCTGTTTTGAATAAAATGATGTGGAGCAGCAGCTAATTCTACTGAATTAGGAACGGCGGTTCCGATAGTCATTTCTTTGTAAAACTGTCGAGAATCACTAGAAATGATTTCAGCATTAAAATGTTGAGCAAGTTTAATACTTAAAGCAGTTTTACCAATGGCTGTAGCACCAATAATTGTAATCAAGTAATTAGGCATCTTTCAGTTTTTCACCACATCGATTACAAAACACTGCATTGTCCATATGTTTGTCAAATGAGCAATTAGAGCAAGATCGTGTGTTCGTGTGAATTTTAGCGTCTTGTTTTGTCATTTCAGAGGTTACAATACCAGTAGGAACAGCAATAATACCGTACCCTAAAATCATCACTAAACTTGCAATAAATTGCCCCATTGGGGTATGAGGAGCGAGATCTCCATAGCCCACTGTGGTGAGGGTTACAATTGCCCAATACATACTAAGAGGAATATTTGCAAAGCCATTTTCAGGACCTTCAACTAAATACATTACAGTTCCCAAAATAATGGTAATTACTAATACGCTAAATAAAAACACAAAAATTTTAATTCTACTTGCTTTAAGGGCAGATATTAAATTTACCGAAGCTCCTAAATAACGTGTTAATTTTAAAATTCTAAATACTCTTAATAATCGTAATGCTCTAAGTGCAACTAAAGCATGGGTTCCTATAAAAATAAGTGATAAATATTTAGGTATGGTGGCTAAAAAATCAATAATTCCATAAAAACTAAAAATATAGCTAGATGGTTTTTTAATAGTTATAATTCGTGCAATATATTCTAACGTAAATAAAATAGTTATCACCCATTCTGCAATGTTTAAAAAATCATGATAATCTTTATCAATATGATCAACACTTTCAAGGGTAACTAAAAGGATACTAATTAAAATAACAATAATTAAAATAAGATCGAACCATTTTCCAGCTGGAGTGTCCGCTTCATAAATTATATCATGAAGTTGATTTTTCCAATTTTTAGTAGTGTGTTGTTCTTGTTTCAAAATAGTTAGGTACTAAACTTACGGTCTAAGTTAAATATTTTAGTTGAATTAAAAGCGAATTAATTTTTCAACAGTGTTTTTTTGCAGGTATTTTTTTATAATACTTCTATTAATTATTGAATTTTCCATAGGGGAAATTAACGTTTTTAAAACATCTAAATTATTTATTTGATAGCTTAAATCTGTATAGCAAAAACCTTTAAACTTATTGTTTTCAATTAATAAAACCGATTTTTCACCTACATTTCTTCCTTTATCAATAACTAATAAATTTTCATTGCTAAAGTTTATTTTAGAAACTTTAGGCCTAGCTAAAAAGTTTAATTTAGGTTTGTGTATTTTAATCTCTTGCACAAATTTTAGTTGTGTAATAAGTTCGTTGCCAGTTTCTTCGTATGAGACAGACACCACATTGTTTTGAATAAAAAGCGCTTTCTTCGATGTGTGTAAAAAGAGCTGATTCGCACTTTTTTTGATGTTTTTGCCTTTTCCTATATAAAGAATGTTTCTTTCGTTATTATGTATATAAAACAAACCGCTAATTGAAGGTAACTCATCAATAAAATTCAGAAGTTTTGGAGCTAGTTTTCTAGTATTTTCAGTTTTAATAGCTTGTTTTACAATCTCCTTATCAACATCTTTATTTAATAATAATTTAAATAATTGTACGGTAGCAATAGCATCACCATCCGCTCTATGTCTGCTCGAAACAGGTATTCCCAACGATCGGCATAATTTTCCTAATTTATACGAATCGAGGCCTGGAATTAGTTTTTGACTTAATTCAACAGTACATAAAGTTTTACGTTCAAAATCAAAACCTAAGCGTCTAAATTCTGTACTTAAAATTCGATTATCAAAATTAGCATTGTGGGCTACTAAAACACAATCGGTTGTAATTTCGACAATCCGCTTTGCAACTTCATAGAATTTAGGAGCATTTTTGAGCATACTACTGTTGATTCCTGTTAAGTTTACAACAAAGGGTTGTATGTTGCGCTCTGGATTGACTAAGCTTATAAACTGATCAACTATTTGGTGTCCATCAAATTTATAAATAGCAATTTCAGTAATCCCTTCCTCATTAAATTTACCACCTGTAGTTTCTATGTCTAAAATTGCGTACAAATTAAGCGTAGTTTCTTATTCCAAAAATGGCACTTCCAACTCTAACCATAGTACTGCCTTCTTCAATTGCTATTTTATAATCGCCACTCATTCCCATAGATAAAATGGTTGGCTTAAAATTAAAGGATGTGTATTTTTTCAATAATTCAGCAGCAGTTTTCAGTGATTTAAATTCATTTTTAACGATATGGCGGTTATCTGTAAAACTCGCCATACCCATAAATCCAGTAATTTTAATATGTTCTAAATTTTTTAATTCTTCTGAATTTAAGATGCTTTCTGCTTCATCAATCGACATTCCAAACTTTGTGTCTTCACTTGCAATTTTAAGCTGTAATAAACAATTGATAGTTCTATTGTGTTTTATTGCGTGCTTGTTTATTTCTTTCAATTTTTTTAAACTATCCACACCATGAATTAAATGCACAAAAGAAGCCATATATTTAATTTTGTTGGTTTGTAAATGACCAATCATATGCCATTCAATATCTTTCGGTAACAATTCATATTTTTCAGCCATTTCTTGGATTTTATTTTCTCCAAAGGCTATTTGTCCGGAATTATAAGCCTCTAAAATGTCTGCTACAGGTTTTGTTTTAGATACTGCAATTAAATCTACATGGCTAGGTAAACTATTTTTTATGGTATGGATATTTTGTGCTATGCTCACTAAATTTTAATCTAATTTATTAATTACTAAACCTGAACGTAATTTTGGTTCAAACCAAGTTACTTTTGGAGGCATTATATTATTCGTATCAGCAATATTCATTAATTGATTCATACTCACCGGAAATAAGGCAAATGCAACTGCCATCTCTCCGTTATCTACACGTTTACTTAATTCTCCCAAACCTCTAATTCCACCAACAAATTCAATTCTTGTATCTGTTCGTAAATCTTTTATATTTAAAATAGGTTCTAACACATATTTTGATAACACACTTACATCCAAACTATCAATTGGGTTATCATCATTAAAAGTACTATTTTTAGCAGTTAAGCCATACCATTTACCATCTAAATACATAGAAAAATCGTGTAATTTTTCTGGTTTTACAATAGTTTTACTAATTTGTTTGATATAAAAATTTTCATCAATTTTGGCTAAAAATTCATCGGTTGTTAAACCGTTTAAATCTTTTACAACACGATTATAATCAATTATTTGTAATTGAGTATCCGGAAAATGAACTGCCATAAAATAGTTATAAGGCTCGTTTCCAGTATGGTTTGGATTTTTTTTACGAAACTCTTCAC
>NZ_JABDRI010000018.1 GCF_013041805.1 Lutibacter sp. | reverse complement strand
GCATTAGCAGGAGCAGGAACTTATACCTATACAATTGCAGCGACAGATTACTGTCCAGAACTTACAGCAGATGTAGTAGTAACAGAAAAACAAGTTAACACATCAATTGAATCAACTGGTTTATTATTAACTTGTAGTATTGATAGTGTTACATTGACTGCGAATGTAGGAGAAGAAGGTACTTATACTTATAATTGGAGTAACGGTGAGATGACTGACACTATTGATATTTCTAATCCAGGAAGTTATACAGTAGTTGTAACAGATTTAGAAACGGGTTGTTCAGTCAGTAGTTCTGTGATAATTGCTCAAGATATTACAAAACCTGTAATTTCTCTTGAAGCTGATACAACTGAATTAACTTGTGATGTTACAAGTATTGAGTTGACAAGTGAATTTATAAGTATTCAAGGTACAGCTAGTTACTTATGGAGTAAAGATCAACAACTAATTACTGGAGAAACATCTTCAACTATTACTGTTACTGAGCCAGGTGAATATTATGTTGTTGTAACTGACAGAAACAATGGTTGTTTTGGTGTTGATAAAATTGTAATTACACAAAATATCACTCAGCCAGAAGTCATCATTGTTGGGAATGAAGAATTATCATGTTCAAATCCTAGTATAACTTTAGATGCTAGTCAAACTATAGTTATTGGTGATGCTAGTTATTTATGGAGTACAGGAGATACTTCAGCGACACTTGAAGTTATGGAGCCAGGTGTATATACTGTTACAGTAACTGACTCTGAAAGTGGATGTTCTAGTATAAATGAAATAACTATTTCTTATAATTGTACATATGCAATTGATGACATCAATGATACTTATATGAATATTGCAGTAGCAGGGAATGTATTAACCAATGATGAGGATGAAGAGGGAAACACACAGACCGTTACAGGAAATACGAATGCGGATAATGGAACTGTAGTATTAAATTCAGATGGAAGTTATATTTACACACCAAATGATGGTTTTGTAGGTACAGATAGTTTTGAATATACAATTTGCGATGATGGATCACCACAAGCATGTGATACAGCAACAGTAACAATAGAGGTAATGGATATTACAGTATCCAACAATCCACCTGTAGCAAATAATGACACAGCTACTACAGAGCAAAATATACCTGTAGATGGTAGTTTATTGCCAAATGATTTTGATCCGGATGGTGATCTAATTACTGTTAATACTATAGTTATAAGCGGTCCAACACACGGAGTAGTAGTAATTAATTCAGACGGTTCATTTACATATACACCAGAAGATGGATTTACAGGGGAAGATACCTTTACTTATGAGATATGTGATAATGGAGATCCGGTATTATGTGATACTGCAGATGTTATAATTACAGTAATTCCATCTGATGATAATGAGAATGATACCTATGCGAATGATGATGCATACAATGGAGATCAAGAAAATGTAATAACAGGAAATGTATTGGATAATGATTTTGATCCAGAAGGAGATACTCAAGTGGTAAATTCTGGACCAATAACTGATGTGGCAAATGGAACATTGGTATTAAATTCAGATGGTACATTTGTTTATACACCAAATGATGATTTTGTTGGCACAGATAGTTTTGTATATGAAGTTTGTGATAATGGTAGTCCAATTGCTTGTGATCAAGCAACAGTTGTGATCACTGTGAATGCATTAAATTATACATATGCAATTGATGACATCAATGATACTTTTATAGATATGCCTGTTGTTGGAAATGTTTTAACAAATGATTTTGATGAAGAAGGCGATGTTCAGACGGTAACAACAACAACAGTAACTACTTCAGAAGGAGTTATAGTGACAATAGATGCATCAACTGGAGTTTATATGTATACTCCACCAGCAGGATTTATTGGAACAGATAGTTTTGAATATACTATTTGTGATAATGGAGATCTACAAGCTTGTGATACAGCAATAGTTACTATAGAAGTTTTAGATGTTACAAATGGAAATCATCCACCAGTAGCAAACAATGATACTTCAACTACTGAAGAAAATACACCGGTTGATGGTAATTTACTAGTAAACGATTTTGATCCAAATGGAGATACAATTACTGTAAACACAACACCAATTGAAAATCCTTCAAATGGTACAGTTGTAATTAACTCTGATGGAACATATACCTATACACCAAATGATGGTTTTATTGGAGAGGACACTTTCACTTATGAAATATGTGATAATGGAGATCCAGTATTATGTGATACTGCAACAGTTGTTATAACTATTTTACCAAACGGTGAAGTTGTTAATCATACCAATGCAAATGATGATGCATATAACGGAGGTGTAAATACAATATTAACAGGAAATATTTTAGATAATGATACTGATCCTGAAGGAGACACTCAAACGGTAAATACGATTCCTCAAGTTAATGTTGAGAATGGATCGTTGGTATTAAATTCGGATGGGACATTTGTTTATACACCAAATGATGGTTTTGTTGGTACTGATAGTTTCGTATACGAAGTTTGTGATAATGGTGATCCAATTGCTTGTGATTTTGCAACAGTTGTAATTACTATTAATCCAAGTAACTGTTTAGATTTTGAAATTTTTGTTGCAGTAACTTCAGAAACTTGTGAAGGAGCAAATGGATCTGCAACAGTTGACGTTTCAGGAGCTAGAGAACCTATAAATTATGTATGGAGTAACGGTCAAACGACTGAAACTGCAACAGGATTAGCAGAAGGTTTATACACAGTAACAGTGACTGATGCTAATGGCTGTGAAACAACAACGGAAGTAACTATTAATTTTGAAGGAACTAATCAGGAAGTGGAAGTTGATAATATTCTTGTCTTATGTGTTTTAGACAGTTCTATAAACCTAATAACAGATGAAACGAATGGTTTATCTTCATTAGTTGATAATTTTGTTACTGGAGGTACTTGGTTCGATAATCAAAATAGTGGAGGCTTAAGTGGAGATTTCTTCGATCCGTCAATTGTTAATCTAGGAGATTATGAATTAACATATGAAGAACCAGGAGATTGTGGTAGAATTATAACTCTTGTTGTAAGCGTAAATGATGATTGTGTTGTGCTTCCTTGTTCAACAGAAGGTAGTATAGAAATATCAAAAGTAGTTACAGCAAATAATGATGGTGTAAATGATTTCTTTACAATTTCTGAAATAGCCTCTTGTGGATTTACTGCAGAAGTTACCATATTTAACCGTTGGGGAAAAGTTGTGTATCAATCAAATAATTATCAAAATAATTGGGGTGGATACCATGATAACTCTGGTTTAACAATAGGTACGAATAACAAATTACCTGCAGGAACTTACTATTATGTTGTTAATATAATTGGTAGTGGTTATAGACCAATAACAGGATATATTTATTTAGGAACTAACTAATAAGAATAAAAACTATGAAACGTTTAATTATAATTATAGTATTATTAATTCTAGGGTTTGAATATTCAAATGCTCAGCAATTACCGCAATTCACTCAGTATATGTATAATACTATTGCTATTAACCCAGCATATGCAGGTAGTAGAGGAGTATTAAGTATAGTTGGTTTAAATAGAAATCAGTGGGCCGGATTTGATGGTGGACCTCAAACACAAACTTTATCTATTCATTCTCCATTAAGAAATGAAAAAATAGGTCTTGGATTGTCAATGATGAATGATAAAACAGGATACGAAAACTTGACATATATTTATGGAGATTTTTCCTATACAATTCAAGGAAATGAGAACTTTAAGATTAGTTTTGGTTTGAAAGCAGGTTTAACAACTTATAAATTAGCAAGTGAATTATATAATTCTGCTGTAAATGGAAGTGATCAATACTTTAATGATAGATTAGATAGAGTGAACCCTAATTTTGGGGCTGGTATACTTTTCCATAGTAATAAATGGTATTTAGGGCTATCAATTCCAAAGTTATTAACGAATGATTTAAATGATACTGAATACGCTGCTTTAGAAGTGGTTCATTATTATGGTATTGGTGGATATGTATTCGAATTAAATAAGAACTTAAAATTAAAGCCATCTTTTATGATGAAATACACAAAAGGTGCAGCTTTATCTACAGATTTAACAGCAAATTTATTGTTTGATGAAAAAATTTGGTTTGGAGGATCTTATAGAATTAATGGCGCACAAAGATCTTTTGGAGCTCTTGTAGATTTTCAAGTTTCAGAGCAATTTAGGGTAGGTTATACATACGAAGTTCCAACAGGTGAAATAAGACCTTATACTACAGGATCTCATGAGATTTTATTAATGTATGAGTTTAAATTCACTAAGGGAAAAATGAAATCACCTAGATATTTTTAACCAAATAGAACTAAACTTATGAAAACTATAAAATTAATAACGATTGTTTTTTTATTGATATGTTCATCGTCATTTGGGCAATCAGGTAAATTAAAAAGAGCTGATAGACATTATAACAGTTTTTCTTTTGTGAAAGCTATTGAAAAGTATGAAAAATTAATTGATACAAATTTTAATAAAAGTTATGCTATGAGAAAATTAGGTGATTCTTATATGTATTTAAGAAAACCTAAAGAAGCTGTTGAAATCTATAAACATGTGGTTCAACAAGAAAATGTACCTGAAGAATATTATTATTTTTATGCACAGGCATTAAGAGGAGTTGGTAATTATGATGAGTCCAACAAATGGATGGTTAAATATGAGCAATTTGCGAGCGAAGACTCTCGTGTGGCTGAATTTTTAGAAAATGAAGATTTTATAAGTGCTATGTTTAATTTAAAAAAGCAGTATTCATTGGCTAACACAAATTTAAATACACCTTTTAGTGATTTTGGAGCAGTGGAATATAATGATGAAGTTGTTTTTGTTTCCTCAAAAGATGAAGGTATTTCAATAAAAAGAAAATATGCTTGGAACGCTCAACCTTTTTTAGATATTTATAGTGTAGGTAAAGATGGTTCTGTTGAAAAAGCTAATAAAATTAATGGTGAAGTGAATTCTATTTATCACGATGGACCGGTTTGTTTTACTGAAGATGGAACAAAAATGTACTTTACCAGAAATAATTTTAATGAAGGTGATAAAGGTGCCGATAATAAAGGAATAAACAATTTAAAAATTTACTCTGCTGATTTAGTGAATGGAGAATGGACAAATATTCAAGGTGTTCATTTTAATAATGATGAATACTCTGTAGGTCACCCATCAGTAAGTGAAGATGGAACAAAAATGTATTTTACATCCGATATGCCAGGAGGAATAGGAGGTTCAGATATTTATGTGGTGGATATAAATGACGATGGAACCCTAGGTACTCCAGAAAATATGGGAAATGTGGTAAATACAGAAGGAAATGAAATGTTTCCATTTATTCATAATGAAGGAACCTTATTTTTCTCATCTGATGGTCATGTAGGTTTTGGTCTGTTAGATGTTTTTGCAACAATTTCAGATGAAAATAATAGCATAGTTAATATATTAAATCTTGGAGAACCTATTAATAGTTCAAAAGACGATTTTTCTTATTATTTATCAAAAGAAGGATTTGATGGATACATTTCATCAAATAGAGAAGGCGGAGTAGGAGATGATGATATATATAAATTTACAAGAATACCCCCTTTAACGTTGAAAGGTCAAATTTTTGATGATGCAAATAATGAGCCTATTGTAAATGCTAAAGTTGTTTTAAAGGATGCTAATGGAGATGAAATTGCTTATTTCATAACTGAAGCAAATGGTTATTATGAGCATATTGTTGATAGAGATGCAAACTTTACTCTGGAGGGTACAAAAGAAAAATACACGTCTTTAACAAGAGAATTTAATTCTTTTAACTTGGATAGGGAAAAAGAATTGGTGGTTAATTTAAATGTTGGTATAAAACCAATAGAAGATGTAGTTTTATTAGCTGACTTAGAAATTATTTATTTTGACTTAGATAAATCAAATATAAGACCAGATGCAGCGTTAGAATTAGATAAAGTAGTTGCTTTAATGAATAAATATCCAGGAATGGTTATTAGATTAGAGTCGCACACAGATAGTAGAGCTAATGATGATTATAACATTAGATTATCAAACAGAAGAGCAAAATCTACTTATGAATATATTATTTCACATGGAATAAATGCTGATAGAATCACAAAATATGAAGGTTTTGGAGAGACTCAATTGGTAAATAAATGTTCTAATGGTGTGAAATGTTCTAAAGCTGAACATCAATTGAATAGAAGAACAGAATTTATTATTATAAAAATGAAATAAAGACTTAGCAGTCGTACAATAACATATCTTGATTATACTACCGTTGTGGGGACGACAATTTTTTCTCAAGTTATTATTTGCGGCTGCTTTTTATTTCTTTTTCAGGTTTAAACTTTATTTTTCAGTCTATATTCAAACTTTTTCCATTTTATAATTATTTTATTTTTAACTCAGATGTTAATGCAGAATAGGGTTACTTTATTTTTAGCAATAATTACTTACTAGACTTGCGAAAAAAATAAATAAAACTAATTTAAAGACTTAAGAAGAGTTCTTAATGTGAATTAAAAAAATCCAGAGTGATTATACTATTACATGTTACTAGCAAAACATGCCAGTATAATCACTTCTGAATTTAAATTTCATTCTTATTAAAAATATACTATTTCATTAATGTAAAAATCATCAAACTTGCTTTTGCATAAAACCAAATTTGATGATTTTTTGTAATTAATCAAATATTTGGGGTTGATTAATTTTGGGATTAACATGTCAAATCAAATTTCATAGAATAAATATGGGGCTTATGAAATTTTCATAGTACTAAATTACAAATTATTATTTATAAAAAAAATAAAAATCAACAAAAAGTACCGTTTATTTAAAATTTATTACCGTTTGTTTGCAAAAATAACCCTTTTAAAATAAATCAATTTTCATAATTTAATTTTTTAATAAGCCGGCACGTAATAGTAATGCTTTATTTGTAGGTTTCTTACCTCTAAATTTAAGGTATAACTCCATTGGTTTTTCAGTACCTCCTTTGCTTAAAATCTCAGATTTAAAATTTTGTGAAGTTTCTTTATTGAAAATACCTTTTTCCAAAAATAGAGCGAATGCATCAGCGTCTAAAACTTCTGCCCATTTGTAAGAATAATATCCAGAGGAATAACCACCTTGGAAAATATGAGAGAACGAAGTGCTCATACAATTTTCTATTACATCGGGAAATAGTTGTGTGTTTTTAAAAGCTAAGTTTTCGAATTCTTTCACTTGCTTTATTTCTAATGGATCTTCACTATGCCAATTCAAATCTAAAATACCAAAACTTAACTGACGCAACGTTTGTAATCCTTCTAAAAAGTTAGATGATTTTTTTATTTTAGTTATAAAATCCATAGGGATTGGATCTTGAGTTTCATAATGCTTTGCGAATAGGTTTAATGCTTCTTCTTCATAGCACCAGTTTTCAAATAGCTGACTTGGAAGTTCAACAAAATCCCAATACACATTTGTTCCGGATAAACTAGGGTAAGTGGTGTTCGCAAGCATTCCGTGCAATGCATGACCAAATTCGTGAAATAAAGTAGTTACTTCATTAAAAGTTAATAAAGATGGTTTTGTTGTAGTTGGTTTTGTGAAATTACATACTATTGAAATATGTGGTCTCGAATTTTTATAGTCTTTTTTCCATTGTCCTTTAAAGGACGTCATCCAAGCACCGTTTCTTTTCCCTTCTCTTGGAAAGAAATCACAATACAATAGTGCAATATAGTTGCCAGAATTATCAGTTACTTTATATGTTTTAACATCACTATGATACTTATCTATTGTATAAATTTCTTCAAAATTTAAATCGAATAACTTGTTCGAAATTATAAATACACCTTCAATAACATTTTCAAGCTTAAAATAAGGTTTTAATTGTTCTTCTTCTAGATCAAAAAGTTTCTTTTTTAGCTTTTCAGAATAAAAGGCACTATCCCATTTCTCTAACTGATTAATGCCATCTTTTTTTGCAAAATTTGAAAGATCTTCAAACTGTTTAATCGCAGCAGGTTTTGCTTTATTTAATAAGTCATTTAAAAAGGTTCTTACATGTGAAGGACTTTCCGCCATACGCTCCTCTAGCACAAAATGAGCATGAGATTGATAGCCTAATAAAGCGGCTCTTTTATGTCGTAATTTTACTAAATCTAGCACAATTTGTTGATTGTCATTTTTATTATTTTGAAATGCTCTTTTTCCAAATGCAATAGCTAAGGTTTTTCTTAAATTTCTATTCTCACTATATGTCATAAATGGAATATAGCTAGGGTAATCTAATGTGAAAATCCAACCTTCTTTATTTTTCTGTTTAGCGAGCATTTCAGCAGCTTCAATAGTTGTTTCAGGTAGCCCTGCTAGGTCTTTTTTTTCTGTTAAGTGAAGTTTGAAGGCATTTGTTTCAGCTAAAACATTTTCTCCAAATTTTAATTTCAATTTTGAAAGTTGAGCATCAACTTTTCGTAATTCAGTTTTATCACTTTCTATTAAGTTAGCACCATTTCTAACAAAGCTTTTATATTTTTTTTCTAATAAAGTTTCCTGTTCAGTAGTTAAATTTAATTCATCTTTAATATCATAAATTAATTGTACTCTTTTAAAAAGTTGTTCATTAAGTGTAATATCATTCCCAAATTCACTAAGCATAGGAGAAACTTCTTGTGCAATTTTTTGGATTTCATCGCTAGTTTCTGCCGAGTTTAAATTGAAAAATATACTTGAAATTCTATCTAACAGTTGTCCGCTAAATTCGAGGGCTTCAATTGTATTTTCAAATGTTGGGACTGTTGAATTTGATGTAATTATATCAATTTCTTGTTTTGCTACTTTAATAGCTGCTATAAAAGCTGGTTTAAAATGCTCATTTTTAATTAAAGAAAATGGTGCTGTTGAAAACGGATTATTGAATATTTCTAATAATGGATTGTTCATTTTTATTGATGAATATTGAAGTTATTTTTTTGTAAAGATATTACATATAGTGACTTTTTTAGTTGTTGAGTGTCATAAAATTATACAACAGTATAAAATGGATGTACCGTTTAAAAAAGCACAGGAACATTATTTATTGTTTAAAATCATAATTTAATAAATAGAATTAGTATGCACCCTACATTATTTCAAGAAAATTATTTGAAAGAGTTATTAGCAGAAATAATGAATAAAAATAATAAAGTTGTGAATAGAAATGATAAGAATAAAGTTAAAAAGTATATTATAAATACACTTAGCCCTAAGTTTAATTATAAAAACAACAAAGGAGAAATTGTTGCTCCCAAAAATAACATCTTATTTTAAGTTGTTTTTTAAAAATGTATTCACTCTAAACACCAAACCAAAATTAGCGATTATAAATAGTATAATTTTTTAAGAATAAGTATACTAAATTTTTATAATAACGTTTATAAAGTGTTCCCAAAGTTTAAAATTTTTCTAAGTTATGAGTTTAGCAACAGTATTTAATAATTCAAAAAGAAGAAAATCAAATTTTAATTTTGAAAAAGCCAATGGCACAAAAAATAAATTTGATATTAATACATTGACTCCAAAGTTTCAATATAAAAACAGCAAAGGAGAAATGGTTACTTTTATAAAAAGAGTACAATTATAGTTTCTTTTTTAAATCGTCATTTACCTTTAGCACTTTAGTTTTTAATTTTTCTTTATAATCAAGAACTTTTGTTTGTATATTTTTATTGGAACTTCCAATAATTTGTGCTGCCAAAATACCTGCGTTTAAGGCGCCATTTAAAGCAACTGTAGCAACAGGAACTCCTCCAGGCATTTGAAGAATTGATAAAATAGAATCCCAACCATCAATTGAATTTCTAGATTTTACAGGAACTCCAATTACAGGAAGTGGGCTTAATGATGCTACCATTCCTGGTAAGTGTGCCGCGCCTCCAGCACCAGCAATTATCACTGAAATACCTCTTGTATGAGCATTTTTAGCGTAATCAAATAATTTTTCAGGAGTTCTGTGGGCAGAAACTATGTCAACTTCAGTTTCTATATTAAATTCCTTTAAAATATCAACAGCTTGTTGCATAATTGGAAGATCTGAATTACTTCCCATAATTATTCCTACTTTACTCATTTTTATTTTATTTACTAATTACTCTAATAGTTTTTTTAACTTGTTCTGCTATTTTTCTAGCTTCAGCTATATCATTATTTACCACAGTTACATGACCCATTTTTCTAAAAGGTCTAGTTTGTTTTTTGCCATAAATATGAGGTGTAACATTATCCATTTTTAAAATTTCACTCATATTTTTATAAACAACATCTCCTGCAAAACCTTCTTCACCAACCAAATTTACCATAATTCCAGCAACTTTACTAGCAGTATTTCCTAAAGGAAGGTTTAAAATGCTTCGCAAATGTTGTTCAAATTGATTTGTGTAAGACGCTTCAATGCTAAAATGACCACTATTGTGAGTACGAGGAGCAACTTCATTGACTAAGATTTCATCATTTTTTGTTTGAAATAGTTCAACGGCTAACAATCCAATATGTTGAAAAGATTCAGCAACTTTTAAGGCTACATCTATCGCTTTTTTAGCAACTTCATTTGAAATTCTTGCAGGGCAAATTACATATTCAACTTGGTTAGCTTCTGGGTGAAATTCCATTTCAACAACGGGGTAAGTTTTAACTTCTCCTTCTTTATTTCTGGCAACAATAACTGCTAACTCATTTTTGAAAGGAATTAATTCTTCAATAATACAGGCTGTATTTGCAAGCCCATCCAAATCATTTTGAGTTTTTACAATTTTAACACCTGTTCCATCATAGCCAAATTGAGCAGACTTCCATACAAACGGAAATGAAATAGGTTCATTTTTTAGTTCATTAAGAGTTGAAAACCTTTTATGTGGTGATGTTGGAATTCCGTGCTTTACAAAAAAATCTTTCTGTCTTCCTTTATGCTGAATTGTTTGTAAGACGCTTGGTTGTGGATAAATTTCTAATCCTTCTTCTTCAAGTTTAAAAAGAGCATCAATATTAACATGTTCAATTTCAATGGTTAACAAGTCAACTTTTTTGCCAAAAGTATATACTGTTTCAAAATCGAGTAAATCTCCATGGTGAAATTCATTACAAATTTGGGAACAAGGCGCTTCCAAAGAACCATCTAAAATACATGTATATATATCATATTTTTGAGTTTCAGAAAGTAGCATTTTACCTAACTGGCCGCCGCCTAAAACACCTAGTTTAAATTTTGAAGAAAAATAGTTTATCACTTTTTGTTGGTTTTTCACAAAAGTAGCAATCTGTTTTTAATTTAGAAGTTAAAAATTAGTAATATTTATGGTTGAAGGGTTAATTTGATTTACTCTATATTCTCTTGCAAAGTGCAAATTTCCAGCTGTTTGTGGGGAGCCATCAATAATACTATATTCGCTATTATCGCAAGAGCACTTCATTTTTAAACTTCCATCAAAAATCATTGGAGAAGAGCAATCATTGTTTGGGCAAGCTCTCTCATATGCTTTATAAAGAGGTGTAAGTCCTGTATTAAGTACTAATATACCTCTAAGGCCTCCACTGGTTTCTGCCCATCCAGTTGGTGTTTGTAAATTAATATATTGAGGTAAATTTAGATCTATTGTAACATTTACCGATATATTAGGTAAAATATCATTGGTGTCATTTTTTTCGCAAGAAAAAAGAAATACAAGTATTACTAATAAAATACTATTTCGCATAGTTATAAAAATGAAGTTTAGTTGTAAATGACTGCAATTTACAAATATTTTGTACATTTGTATCAAATCTCATTCTGTTATCAGTTTTGAGATTTTTTGTATTTATTAAAATGATAAGTTATGAGTAAAATTTCGTACTATTCAGCTGAAGGAATGAAAAAACTCAAGAAAGAGTTAGAGCATTTAGAACATGTTGAGCGCCCTAGAGTTAGTAATGATATTGCTGAAGCAAGAGATAAGGGTGATTTAAGTGAAAACGCAGAGTATCATGCAGCAAAAGAAGAACAATCACATTTAGAATTAAAAATAGCAAAATTAAAAGAAGTAGTTTCTAATGCTAGAATTATTGATGAATCACTTTTAGATACTTCTAAAATATTGATACACTCAATTGTGAAAATTAAAAACACAACCAATAATATGGAATTCACCTATACATTGGTAGCAGATTCTGAAACAAATATAAAAGAAGGAAAACTATCTGTTAATTCACCAATAGGAAAAGGGTTACTTGGATTAACCGTTGGAGATATTGCCGAAATTCAAGTGCCGAGTGGAGTAATGAATTTTGAAATATTAGAAATTTCGAGAAGTTAAAAATATTGAAAATAATAGTAAAACCCTTTTCAGTTTTTTAATTGAAAAGGGTTTCTTATTTTTGATTAAAAATAGAAAATGTCAATATTTACTAAAATAATAAAAGGTGAAATACCTTCCTACAAAGTAGCTGAAAATGAACATTTTTATGCTTTTTTAGATATCAATCCAAATGCAAAAGGACATACTTTGGTTGTACCAAAAAAAGAAGTTAATAAACTGTTTGATTTAGATGAAGAATTATACAATGGCTTAATGAGTTTTTCGCGTAAAATAGCCTTAGCTATGGAAAAAGTAATTCCTTGTGAACGAATTGGTATGAGTGTAATTGGACTTGAAGTTCCTCATGTTCACGTTCATTTGATTCCTTTGCAGAAAATGGAGGATATTCAATTTATTAAAAAAGTAACTTTAGAACCAAGCGATTTTGAAGCAGTTGCCAAAGCAATTGCTGAAAATATATAACACTATTTTTTTAATGTAATTAGAAAGGTTGTGCCTTTGTTTATTTCAGATTTTAACACTGAAATTTTTCCATTATGGTAGTCTTGAATAATTCTTTGCGCCAATGATAATCCTAGTCCCCAACCACGTTTTTTTGTAGTATATCCCGGGGAGAATATTTTTTGCTGTAAATTTTTAGAAATTCCTTTTCCATTATCTGTGATAGTTAGTAATACATTTGTTTCTTCTTCAGAAATTTGAAGTTTTATTTTTCCTTTTCCTTCCATTGCATCAATTGCATTTTTAACCAAATTTTCTATTACCCAACTAAATAGCTGTTGATTTATTTGGACTAAAATTTCTTTTTTAGGAGCTATAAAAGTAAATTCAACTTGTTTAGAACTTCTTGATTTTAGATACTCAAAGGAAGTATTAGTAACGTAAACAATATCTAATTTTTTCAATTTCGGAACTGAACCAATCTTTGAAAATCGTTCGGCAATTGTGTTCAGTCTAAAAACATCATTCTCAATTTCCTTAACGGTATTTTCATCAGTATTTTCTAATCTTAATATTTCAATCCAACCTAAAAGAGAAGACAATGGAGTTCCAATTTGATGTGCAGTTTCTTTAGCCATTCCTGTCCAAAGCTTATTTTGTTCTGCTACTTTATTCGATTTAAAAAACAAATAGATAACACTTGCAAATAGCACTAATATTAGAATTAAGGCAACCGGATAGTATTTTAGTTTTGTTAATAAATCAGAATCTCGATAATAAATATTTAAAATGATGTTCTCATTATTAGCCATATAACTAATAACAATAGGCTTGTTTTGACTCTTCATTATTGAAAGCTGTTTCAATAAAAATGAAGACTGTTTTGATTTTTCAACGTCTAAATTAGACCATTCCGTAATGCTATCTTTTTCTGTTGTGATAATCATTGGAATGTTATGATTATTACCTATAATTTTAGATTCTAAAGAAATTTCAGCATCTAAATCTGCACTACTAAATCGTTCATAGGCTTTTGCTAAAATTTCCATTTTAGAACGTTCTTCGCTTTTAAACTTTTGAAAAAAGTCATAAGTATTCCACAAAATAAGCGCTACTATAATAAAAGAAGTTATTATTACAGCCCATCTAATAATTTGTGAGTTTTTTTGTGAAGCCATTATTCAAATATAGAATTTATGTTGATATAACTTAAAATTATATTCGATATTATTTATAAGCTTAATTATTTATATTTGTTAAAAATCAAATGAATGCTTAGTATAAATCCAAAAGATATTTCAACGGCTAAATTACATGGCTATTTATTAAGTGCTGTTGCTCCTAGACCAATAGCATTAGCGAGTACAATTGATAATGAAGGAGCTCCAAATTTATCTCCGTTTAGTTTTTTCAATGTATTTAGTGCTAACCCACCAATCTTAATATTTTCACCAGCACGTAGAGTGCGTGATAATACAACAAAACATACATTAGAAAATGTAAAAGCGACTAAAGAAGTTGTAATCAATGTTGTAAATTATAATATGGTTCAACAAATGTCGCTATCAAGTACTGAATATCCTCAAGGAGTAAATGAATTTGATAAAGCGGGTTTTACTATGCTAACTTCAGAAAAAGTGACACCTTACAGGGTTTCAGAATCTCCAGTTCAGTTTGAATGTAAGGTAAACCAAGTGATTGAACTTGGAGAGGAAGGTGGCGCAGGAAATTTAATAATTTGTAAAGTTGTAAAAATACATATTGAAGAAGATTTTTTAGACGGAAGTGGGGCTATTGATCAAAAAAAATTAGATTTGGTTGCAAGGGCAGGAGGTAGTTTTTATTCAAGAGCGAAGGAAGGATTTTTTGAGATACCAAAACCATTATCTAGTTTAGGAATTGGTGTTGATGCTATTCCAGAAGAAATTAGAAATAGTAGTATTTTAACAGGGAATGATTTAGGAATGTTAGGAAATATTGAGGCAATACCTTCAGAAAATGATGTTAATAAGTTTGCAAAAGAACATTCACAAAACATTGGGGATAATACTCTAAAAAAACATACATTTGCTAAAACATTTTTAGAAAAAAATGATGTAGAAAGTGCTTGGAAAGTACTTTTAATGAACTAATTTTGAAATATGGAAATTACAGGAAAAATTAAAAAAATTGATGAGACTAAAACATTTGGTGCAAGTGGTTTTAGAAAAAGAGAAATGGTTGTTACAACTAACGAGCAATATCCACAAATGTTAATGGTTGAATTTGTACAAGACAAATGTGACTTATTAGATAGTTACCAAGTTGGACAAGATGTAAAAGTTTCTATAAACTTAAGAGGTAGAGAATGGATTAATCCTGAAGGGAAAGCGGTCTATTTTAACTCTATCCAAGGATGGAGAATTGAAGCTAATCAACCGGAAGGTTCTGCAGGAGCTCCTCCTATGGCACCATTAGATAATTTAGAGACTACATCTGATTTGAACGATAGTGAACCAGATGATTTACCTTTTTAAGTAAATTTTTTTGAAATTTTAAAAAGAGAAAAGCATAAGCTTTTCTCTTTTTTTGTTTAATTATATTTGTAAAAAAACACAATGTATTTACTTTCAAAAGAATTGTTGTTTCCTCCAGTTCATTTAGCAAATAAAGATGGATTATTGGCTATTGGAGGAGACTTATCTGTTGAACGTTTAATGTTGGCTTACAAAAGTGGAATTTTTCCTTGGTATAATCAAGGAGAGCCAATTGTTTGGTATAGTCCAAATCCTAGAATGGTGCTGTTTCCAAATGATTTGAAAATTTCAAAAAGTATGAAACAAGTTATTCGCAGAGGTGATTTTAGGGTTACTTTTAACCAGAATTTTTCAGAAGTAATTTCTAACTGTAAACATATTTATAGATCTTCTGATCTAGGAGAAACTTGGATTACTGATGAAATGCAACAAGCCTATATAAATTTGCATAACAAGGGCATTGCAAAATCAGTTGAAGTATGGCAGGAAAATGAATTGGTAGGTGGTTTGTATGGAATTGATTTAGGAACTGTTTTTTGTGGAGAAAGCATGTTTAGCAAAGTGAGTAATGCTTCAAAATTTGCATTTATTAAACTAGTTCAAAAATTGGAAAGTGAGTATTATAAATTAATAGATTGCCAAGTTTATAACAATCATTTAGCTAGTTTAGGTGCCGATGAAATTTCAAGAGATGAATTTTTAACATATCTTTGAGGCATCTCAAAAAAAATATTTTATGGATATTAAAAACTCTCAATTAATAGTTGATACTTGGATAAAAGAACACGGAGTTCGTTATTTTAACGAGCTTACAAATATGGCTCAATTAACGGAAGAAGTAGGTGAAGTGGCACGTATTATTGCGAGGCGATACGGTGAGCAAAGCGAAAAAGAAAGTGATAAAGGAAAAGATTTAGGAGAGGAATTGGCTGATGTTGTTTTTGTGGTATTGTGCTTGGCAAATCAAACAGGGATAGATTTACAAGCTTCTTTTGATAAAAAAATGGATATAAAAACGAAACGTGATCACGACAGACATCAAAATAATAAAAAATTAAAGTAAATGAATCAATATAAAAATCATTCCTTTTTTAAAATAGCATTTCGCTTTGCTTTTATTTTTTTAGTATTCGTTTCTTTTATTGAAATAGGATTTTCTATTTTAACAAATGTTAGTTTTTCAATAATGATTGAAAAACTATTTTCTGAGGGGAAATGGGTGTATTTTCTAAAGAGATTAGTAGCAATGTCTTCTTTTTACGGATTATTTATGGCAGGCTATTATAAGTTTATAAAAAAATAAAAGCTATACTAAAAAAAGTCAATAAAGTAATTTGTTTTAAAATTTACAAACTACCTTATTGACTTTTTCCATTAAAAATCAATAGTTATTTAATATCTTAATTTAAGTTTATTAAATTAATATCACTTTGTTTTACTTTTTTATTTAGTGTTTTAACGTCTTTTTCAAAAATTGAATAAATTTTTGACAATTGAAAATCAATTAATTTGGTTACTTCATTTTTAAAAGCCACCGATTGATCAGTAGGTCTAAAATCTCCAATTGAACTTAAAGAATTTAAATGTGCTAATTTATTATTTAACTTAATTGGAAAGTTTAAAGGGTCCTGGTTACTCTTACTTTTTGTTTGATATAAGTTATTTTCAAATTCAGTTAATTCTTTAACAATTTTATCTGCTAATTCAATAATTTCTTTATTCTTTTCTTTATTAGTTATTGAAGATTTTAATTGTTTTACTTGCCCTTTAATTTTTGTGATATTTTTTAAGGTTTTATGAATTTCAGTTAACTTTTCTTGAATTTCAATTATAAAATTAAATTGAGCTTTTAAATCTTCTTCTGTTGCCGAACTTCTAGGATCCTTTAAAAGTGTAAAATTTTGTTCAGAAACCGTATTTCCATTTTTACTTAATTTCACTATGTAATCACCAGGTAAAGCCTTTGGACCATTTAATGATGCCCACCATAAAATCATTCCTTTTACTTTTTCAGCATCAGGGTATTGCATATCCCAATTAAACTCATTGGCTCCTTTTTTTACTTTTAGCTTTTCTTCTTTCTGGTCTGCATCAGGTTTGGTTGAAAAAGTTTTAATGTGTTTTCCTGAGTTTTCATAAATTGAAAGGCTAACAGTATCTTTTTCTTCAATATTTTTAACATAATAATGGATATTAACACCACCTGAATGATTTTGACCAGCTGTTTTTGAAGCTCTTTTACTTCCTCCCATTCTGTAACTATCAATAGGCTTATAAATAAAAGTATCTTTTGTAATGAGTTCATTACTTAATTGATGAAGCGGAGTTAAATCGTCAATAATCCAAAATGAACGACCTTGAGTAGCAGCAATTAAATTGTTGTTTTTTATCGTTAAATCTGTAATAGGTACAATTGGTAAGTTTAATTGGAAAGCACTCCAATTTGCACCATCATCAAAGCTAATGTACATTCCAGCTTCAGTCCCTGCATATAGTAATCCTTTTTTATTTGGATCGGAACGAAGTGCTCTTGTGAAATGTTCGCTAGCTATTCCATTAGTGATTAATTTCCACGATTTCCCATAATCTTCTGTTTTATAAATATATGGAGTATAATCTCCAGATTTATAACGTGTACCAACAATATAGGCGCCACCTGCATTAAATGGATCAACTTCAATACAATTAATCATCATCCATTCTGGCATTTTTTTAGGAGTAACATTTGTCCAATTTTTTCCGCCATCTCTTGTAATATGAACTAAGCCATCATCAGAACCTGTCCAAATTAGATTTTCTTCAAAAGGTGATTCTACAGCGGCAAAAATAGTTCCATAATATTCAACACCTGTATTGTCTTGTGTAATTGGACCACCTGAGGATTTTAAAGTTGATGGGTCATTTCTGGTCAAATCTGGACTAATAATTTCAAAAGATTGACCTTCATTATAAGTTACATGAACATGATTGGAGGTAGTGTACATTTTTTTCTTATTATGTGGAGAAAAGAAGATAGGATAATTCCATTGAAAGCGATATTTAAAATCTTCAGCTCCATGTCCCATTGGGTCATCTGGCCAAACATTAATTGCTCTTCTTTCCCCTGTTTTATGGTTTATTCGAGTTAGTAACCCGCCATAGCTTCCACCATAAACAATATCATTATTTAAAGGGTCAACAGCAATATGAGCACTTTCTCCACCAGCTGTTGCTTCCCAGTCACTTTCGCTAATTGATCTTCCATCAGTACGGTGTGAAATTCTCACCGTTGAGTTATCTTGTTGAGCGCCATAAATTCTATATGGAAAATGATTGTCAGTTACCACTCTATAAAATTGTGAAGTAGGTTGATTCATATAAGTACTCCAATTTTCACCGGCATCAAAACTAACTTGAGCTCCACCGTCATCAGCAATTATCATTCGTTGATTATCTTCTGGCGCAATCCATAAATCATGATGATCTCCGTGTGGGGCATTATAGGTTTTAAATGTTTTACCCCCATCTTTAGATTGATGGTATTGTACATTCATAACATATACAATATTTTCATCTTGAGTATCAGCATAAATACGTGTGTAATACCAAGCACGTTGACGTAATTTTCGTTCACTATTAATTAATTTCCAAGTTTTTCCAGCATCAGTAGATTTATAAATTCCACCTTTTTCATTTTCAATCAATGCCCAAACAATATCTGAATTTATTGGAGATACTGTTACACCACTAATTCCCCAAACTCCCTTTGGTAATCCTTCATTTTTGGAAATATTTGTCCAACTCTCACCTTCATCTGTACTTTTCCAAAGAGCAGAACCTGCACCACCACTAGATAAGCTATAAGGTGTTCTTCTAACATTCCAAGTTGAAGCATATAAAACACGTGGATTTGTTGGGTCAATAATTAAATCTACAGCACCAGCATTTTCATTTGAAAATAATACTTGTCTCCAGTTTTTTCCTCCATCTATTGATTTGTAAACACCTCTTTGTGAAGTTGGTTTGTATAAATCTCCTAGAACAGCTGCGAACACAATATCAGAATTTTTAGGATGAACTCTAACTCTCGGAATGTGTCGAGATTGTTCTAATCCAATATGTTCCCATGTTTTTCCAGCATTTACAGTTTTCCACATTCCATCTCCAGAAGATACATTACCACGAACTGTTACTTCACCATTTCCTACGTATATTACATTATTGTCAGATTTGCTAACTGCTATAGCACCAACAGATCCTCCAAAAAATCCATCTGAAATATTACTCCAGGTATTACCAGCATCGGTAGTTTTCCAAACTCCACCTCCTGTTGCTCCAAAATAAAAAAGATTTGCCTTATTTGGAACTCCAGTAACAGCAGCACTTCTTCCCCCTCTAAAAGGGCCAATATTTCTCCATTCAATAGAGTTGTAATATTCCTCACTAAATTTGGATACTATTTTTTGTGCATTAACTTTGTGAGCTGTAAATAAAAATAGACAGCTAACTAATAGGAAGTATTTTTTCATGATGTATGGTTAATTTGATTGATGTATAAATTAAGCAGTAAATCTAATAAAAAAATAATATATAGAAGTTTGTAAAAAGCCACGTATGAATTTATTAGAAATTGATAGAATATCTAAAACAGTAAAAGGTAGTATTCAAATTACTGGATCTAAAAGTGAAACGAATAGATTGTTAATTTTACAAAAGTTTTTTTCTAACCTAACTATTGAAAATATTTCAAATTCTGATGATTCAATTTTAATGCAAAAAGCTTTGTCTAGCGAATCGAATGAAATTAATATTGGACATGCCGGAACAGCCATGCGATTTTTAACTGCTTATTTTTCCGTGTTAGAAAATTCTGAAATTGTTTTAACAGGTTCTAAAAGAATGAAAAACAGACCTATTAAAATTTTAGTTGATGCGTTAACTTCATTAGGAGCCAATATTAAATATTTAGAAAAAGATGGGTATCCTCCTTTAAAAATTTCAGGAAAAAAGTTAACATCTAGTTTTATTGAAATTGAAGGAAATGTAAGTAGTCAATATATTTCGGCATTGTTATTAATAGCGCCAACCTTAAAAAATGGGTTGCAATTAAAGTTTAAAGGAGAAGTAACTTCGATTCCTTATATAAAAATGACACTGCAATTATTAGCTGAATTAGGAATTGAATTCTCTTGGGAAGGCGATATTATCTCCATTTTGTCAAAACCAACAATAACTGATAAAACTATTACAGTAGAATCTGATTGGAGTTCTGCTTCTTATTATTACAGTTTAGTGGCGTTAAGTCCAAATTCTGAAGTTAAGTTAACATCATATAAAAAAACTAGCTTACAAGGAGATTCAGTTCTAGCAAACATTTACAAAGGTTTAGGTGTCGAAACTACTTTTAAAGGTCATACACTAATTTTAACAAATACGAACCAACAAAATATAAGTAGTTTAAATTTAGATTTAGTAAATGCCCCAGATATTGCACAAACTATTGCAGTTACTTGTTTTGGTTTGGGAATTGAATGTTATTTAACAGGACTTCATACGTTAAAAATAAAAGAAACTGACAGATTGATTGCTCTAAAAACTGAAATTGAGAAATTGGGTGGTGAAGTAATAATCACTAATGAAACACTTCATTTAAAGGCTTCAGCTAAAATAAATGAGCATATTACTATCTCAACGTACGATGATCATAGGATGGCCATGGCTTTTGCTCCAATGGCTTTAAAGGTTCCTATTAAAATTCAAGATGCCAATGTTGTATCAAAATCGTATCCAACTTTTTGGGCAGATTTTGAAAAAATAACGACTTAAAAATCTCTAAAACAAAGTTTTATTGCAAAACACTTGACAACGCCTATGCCGATGTTGTATATTTGCGCTCATTCTATAAAAAAATATTAAAAAGCTACATATGAAATTATCAAAATTTAAATTTGAATTACCAGATGAGTTACTAGCAGAATACCCTGCAGAACATAGAGATGAATCTCGTTTAATGGTTTTAAATAGAAAAGAAAAAACTATTGAACATAAAACATTTAAAGATCTAATTAATTATTTTGACGAAGGTGATTTATTTATTTTGAATAATACGAAAGTTTTTCCTGCTCGTATGTATGGTGAAAAGGAAAAAACAGGAGCTAGAATTGAAGTTTTCTTATTAAGAGAATTAAATGCAGAAAGCAGATTATGGGATGTTTTAGTTGATCCTGCAAGAAAAATTAGAATTGGAAATAAATTGTTTTTTGGAGAGGATGAAAGTCTAGTAGCTGAAGTAATTGACAATACAACTTCTAGAGGAAGAACATTACGTTTTTTATATGATGGCTCTTATGAGGAATTTAGACAAAAATTACAAGAGTTAGGTGAAACACCATTACCAAAATATATTCAAAGAGAGGTTGAAGAAAGTGATGCAGAGCGTTACCAAACAATTTATGCAAAACATGAAGGCGCGGTTGCAGCACCAACTGCAGGAATGCACTTTTCTAAACACTTAATGAAACGTTTAGAAATCAAAGGAGTTGATTTTGCTGAAGTTACACTTCATGTTGGTTTAGGTACTTTTAGTCCGGTTGAGGTTGAAGATTTATCTAAACATAAAATGGATTCTGAGAAGGCAATTATTACTAAGGAAGCTTCAAAAAATGTTAATAGTGCAATTTCAAAGAAAAAACGGGTTTGTGCGGTTGGGACAACAGTTATGAGAGCTGTTGAAAGTTCAGTTTCTTCAAATGGTCGTTTAAACGAGTTTGACGGATGGACCAATAAATTTATTTTTCCTCCATACGATTTTAGCATTGCAAATTGTATGATTACAAATTTTCATACGCCAAAATCTACTTTAATGATGATGGTTGCAGCCTTTGCAGGTTACGATTTTTTAATGGAAGCTTATGAAGAAGCCGTTAAAGAAAATTATAAATTCTATTCGTATGGAGATGCGATGTTGATTATATAATATAAAAGCTATTTTTTAGTCATGTGGTTCCCGCTTTCGCGGGAATCTTTTTATAAACTTGAAAGTAAAAATGAGTCAAAAAAAAGACATACGTGCATTAACAAAAGATGAACTTCGAGATTTTTTTGTAGGAAATGGAGATAAGGCGTTTAGAGGAAATCAAGTTTATGAATGGTTATGGAGTAAAAGCGCACACTCTTTTGAAGCTATGACAAATATTTCGAAAGAAACACGTGAAATGTTGCAAAATAATTTTGTGATAAATCATATTCAAGTTGATAATATGCAACGAAGTTCTGACGGAACCGTTAAAAATGCAGTTCGATTACACGATGGTTTAATTGTAGAGTCGGTTTTAATACCAACAGGTTCAAGAACAACAGCATGTGTTTCTAGTCAGGTTGGTTGCAGTTTAGATTGTTTATTTTGTGCAACTGCACGTTTAAAGAAAATGAGAAATTTAAATCCTGATGAAATTTACGATCAGGTAGCTGCCATTAATAAAGAAAGTTTATTATACTTCAACCATAAACTATCTAACATAGTGTTTATGGGAATGGGGGAGCCATTGATGAACTACAACAATGTGTTAAAATCTATAGAAAAAATAACATCGCCAGAAGGTTTAGGTATGTCTCCTAAACGTATTACTGTCTCAACTTCCGGAGTGCCAAAAATGATTAAAAAATTAGCGGATGATGAGGTCAAATTTAATTTGGCAGTTTCATTACATTCAGCAATAGATGAAGTGAGAACAAAAATAATGCCTTTTAACGAAACTTTTCCACTAAAAGATCTAAAGGAAGCAATACAATATTGGTATAATAAAACAAGTAGTAGAGTAACGTACGAGTACGTTGTATGGAAAGGAATTAATGACAATAGAGAAGCTATAATGGCTTTAGTAGATTTTTGTAAACTGGTACCTTGTAAGGTAAATTTAATTGAATATAACCCAATTGATGATGGTGATTTTCAGCAAGCAAATGCTCAAGCAATAAGTGATTACATTAGTATTTTAGAAATGAATGATATTATTGTAAATGTTCGAAGAAGTAGAGGAAAAGATATAGATGCTGCTTGTGGACAATTAGCTAATAAAAGTTAAACTATTTTCCTTATTTTTGAACACCAACATGAAACTAGTAGAACAAATAAAACAACCCATTCTTGAAGAAATGGAACTCTTTGAAAGTAAGTTCAGAGACTCTATGACTACTAAAGTTCCGTTACTTAATAGAATTACACATTATATAGTTAGGAGAAAAGGAAAACAAATGCGTCCTATGTTTGTTTTTCTAGTAGCTAAAATGGTTTCAAATGGTAAGTTTGAAGAACGTACATATCGCGGAGCTTCTATTATTGAGTTAATTCATACGGGTTCACTTGTTCATGATGATGTGGTTGATGATAGTAATAGGAGAAGAGGTTTCTTTTCAATAAATGCACTTTGGAAAAATAAAATTGCAGTGCTAGTTGGAGATTTTTTATTTTCTAAAAGTTTACTATTATCATTGGATAATGATGATTTTGATTTATTAAAAATAATATCAAATTCATTAAAGGATATGTCTGAAGGTGAATTATTGCAAATTGAAAAGGCACGTAAATTAGATATCACCGAAGAAGTTTATTTTGAAATTATTCGTCAAAAAACAGCAACATTAATAGCATCATGTTGTGCCATTGGAGCCGCATCCGTTGGAAGCCAAAAAGAAGAGGTTGAAAAAATGCGTTTATTTGGTGAATTAATAGGAATCGCTTTTCAAATAAAAGATGATTTGTTTGATTATACTGATGCGAAAATTGGGAAGCCAACAGGAATAGATATTAAAGAACAAAAAATGACTCTTCCTTTAATTTATACCTTAAATAATTGCTCGGCTAAAGAAAAAAAATGGTTGATGAACTCAGTGAAAAACCATAATAAAAATAAGAAACGTGTTAAGGAAGTAATAGCTTTTGTAAAAGGAAAAGGAGGTATTGAATATACAACTGCTAAAATGGAAGAATACCAATCTAAAGCATTAAAAATTTTAGAAACCTATCCAAATTCAACCTATAAAGATTCTTTGTTAACAATGGTTAATTATGTAATTGAACGAAAAATTTAATTAAAAATTTAGATTGTTCAGGAGATAAAATGAACATAGTTTTTGATAAACTAGAAAATACTTTTCCTAAAGTTTAACTTATTTTATTCAATTTCATAAGGTCTTCTAAATTTGTTCTAGAATTTGATAACCTAGGCACTTTATGCTGCCCACCTAATTTCCCATTTTTTTTAAGCCATTTATAAAACAATCCTTCTTTTGCAATATTAATTTTTGGCATTGCTAACGTTAAATTATTATATCGTTTCGCTTCATAATCTGAATTTATAGATTTTAATGAGTTATCTAAAATTTCAGTAAAATAGTTGATACATTCAGGATGTTTTCTAAATTCAATTATCCATTCGTGTCCACCACTTTTACTTCCATTCATGAAAACTGGAGCTACAGTAAATTCAGAAATTTCACTATTTGTCTTTAAGCAAGCTTGTTTTAATGCATTTTCTGCATTTTCAATAATTAATTCTTCACCAAAAACATTTATAAAATGCTTAGTCCTACCTGTAATTCTAATTCTATATGGATTTAGCGAAGTAAATTTTACGGTATCACCAATTAAATATCTCCACAAACCTCCGTTTGTGGTAATTACTATTGCATAATTCACATTTAATTGTACTTCTGAAAGAGGAATAGCTTCAGAGTTTTCACCATCAAACTGATCCATTGGAATAAATTCATAATAGATACCATAATCGAGCATTAATAATAAGTCTAGTGAATTATTGACATCTTGAATTCCAAAAAAACCTTCCGAAGCATTATAAGTTTCGTAATATTTAAACCCTTTTTTCGGGATTATTTTTTTGAATTGCTCTCTGTATGGATTGAAATTTACGCCTCCATGAAAATACACTTCAAGATTTGGCCAAACTTCTAAAATATTGTCTTTTCCTGTTCTTTCCAAAACTCTATTTAATAGCACTAGCATCCACGATGGTACACCAACTAAACTAGTAATATCTTCATGTATTGTTTCATCAATAATAGCTTTTATTTTACTTTCCCACTCTTCCATAAGAGCGACTTCTTGTTTAGGAGCACTGCTAAAGTCTGCCCAAAAAGGCATATTTTCAATAATAATTGCCGATAAATCACCAAAATAAGAATTGTTATCTTCATAAACAGCGCTACTTCCTCCTAGGCGTAATCCTTTTCCAGCAAATAATTGAGCAGAAGGATTGTTATTATAATAAAGGCACAACATATCTTTTCCAGCTTTAAAGTGACAATCTTCTAAAGCTTCATCACTCACTGGTATAAATTTACTTTTCGCATTGGTGGTACCACTAGATTTTGCAAACCATTTTATTGGTGTAGGCCAAAATATATTCTGTTCACCTTTTCGGGCTCTTTGTATCAAAGGCTCAATAGATTCGTATTGCTGAATAGGTACTTTTTCGGTAAATTCTTTATAGGTTTTAATATCAGCAAAGCCAAAAGTATTTCCAATCTCGGTATGTTTTGCTTTTTGTAATAATTTAAATAGCAATTCTTTTTGCACATCGATAGGATATTTTAAAAAGAGCTCCATTTGGTGCTTTCTTTTTTTCAAAAACCAAGAAATTATTGAATTAACTATTGGATATGGCATTATTTTATAAGTATCTTTATCGAGCTAAATTTACTAAAAAACTTTCTATGCAATACCAAACTGTCTTAAAAAAAATGAAAACTGAATTAAATGACAAGGTTCAGTATTATTTAGATGTTGAAAATGATGTTTTAAATTTAAACCAGTTGTTAAACCGTGACATTGAAATTAGTTTTGAGGGTTACCAGTGTTTATCTTGCGGTAAAGAGAAGAAAATTTTTAGACAAGGTTTTTGCTACGATTGTTTTTATGAAAGTGCAGCAGTTGGAGATTGGATTATGAATCCAGAATTAAGTAGAGCACACTTAGGTATTGAAGATCGTGATTTAGAATATGAAAAGGAGGTACAATTAAAACCTCATGTGGTTTATTTAGCTTTATCAAGTAATGTGAAAGTTGGAGTCACGCGAAAAACACAAGTTCCAACACGCTGGATTGATCAAGGTGCTACCAAAGCCATAGAAATTGTTGAAGTACCAAATAGATATTTAGCAGGAATTACAGAAGTAGCCCTAAAAGAGTATGTGGCAGATAAAACGAACTGGCAAAAAATGCTTAAAAATGAGGTGTCAGAATCAAATTTAATTAAAGAAAGAGAAAAGTTAAAGCAATATATTCCAGAGGAAGCAAAACCTTATTTTTTGGAAAATAATGGAAAAGTAACTGAAATTGACTATCCCGTAGAGAAATATCCTACAAAAGTTAAATCGTTAAATTTAGAAAAAACACACGTGTACTCTGGAAAATTAATAGGTGTAAAAGGTCAATACTTATTATTTGAAGATGGTACTGTTTTTAATGTAAGAAATAATGAAGGATATAGAGTGTTACTTAATATAAGTTAATTTCTTCACCAACTTTTAAATGAAACCTTCTTCTAAATAAATAAACAATAAAATATAATATTGGTGTATCTAGTAGTGCTATAATTATTTTGAATAGAAACCCACTTATTAGTAGTTTATTAAATAAACTCCAAGGCAAAACGCCAAAACTACAAAGTAAAGTAATAACGGTAAGTGTATCAATAAATTGAGAGGAAAATGTAGAAAAATTGTTTCGAAGCCATAAATGATTACCGTTTGTTTTTCGCTTCCAAAAATGAAATATTCTAATGTCAATAAATTGAGCAAATAAATAGGCCAACATAGATGCTAAAACAGCTATAGGTGACAATCCAAAAACTTTTGAAAATAGTTGATTATCAATGGGAGAATTCTCAATAGCGGGAGTATAATTAGCAACTAAAACAATTCCCATAGAAAAAACAGAAGCAAAAATACCGGCAATAACAACTTGATTTGCTTTTTTCCGACCATAAATTTCTGAAATTATATCAGTTATTAAGAAGGTAATGGGGTATGGCAGAATTCCAACAGAAAGCTCAAATCTAAATAATCCAAACGGATTCCAATAAAAGAATTTTTGAAAAATTAAGTTAGATGCCACCAAGGCAGCAATAAACATAGAGGCTAAAATTAAGTAAATTGTAAAAGCTTCAGATGTTAGTTTTTGATTCATAAAAATTAGATTGCCACGAATATAACAAATAATTCCTATTTTTGCATTTTCAAATTAAAAGCAACAAAACAATGAAAGCATATATTTTTCCAGGTCAGGGAGCGCAATTTACAGGAATGGGTTTAGATTTATATGAAAACTCACCTTTAGCTCAAGAACTTTTTGAACAAGCAAATGAAATTTTAGGGTTTCCTATTACAGACATTATGTTTGAAGGAACTGCTGAAGAGTTGAAACAAACCAAAGTAACACAACCAGCAATATTTTTGCACTCAGTAATTTTAGCTAAAACGTTAGGTGATGATTTTAAACCAGAAATGGTGGCAGGTCATTCTTTAGGTGAGTTATCAGCATTAGTTGCAAATGGAGTTTTAACTTTTGAAGATGGATTGAAATTAGTTTCAAAAAGAGCCTTGGCAATGCAAAAAGCTTGTGAAGCTCAAGAATCTACGATGGCTGCAGTTTTAGGTTTAGACGATACAGTTGTTGAAGAAGTTTGTGCAAGTATTGATGGAATTGTTGTTGCTGCTAACTACAATTGCCCTGGGCAATTAGTAATTTCTGGAGAGATTTCAGCAATAGATAAAGCGTGTGAGTTATTAACAGAAAAAGGCGCACGTCGTGCTTTAAAATTGCCAGTTGGTGGGGCTTTTCATTCCCCATTAATGGAACCGGCAAGAGAAGAATTAGCTGAAGCTATTAAAAATACAATTTTTAGTATTCCAACTTGTCCTGTTTATCAAAATGTTGTCGCAAAAGCAGTATTAAATCCTGAGGAAATAAAAGAAAATTTAATAGCACAATTAACAGCTCCAGTTCGTTGGACACAATCCATCCAGCAAATGATTAAAGATGGTGGAACTGAATTTATTGAGGTTGGTCCAGGTAAAGTTTTACAAGGGCTCATGCGTAAAATTGATAGAAATGTAGCTGCAAGCGGAGTTTAATAAAATAAGACTTTAGATAAAAAAACCACTCAAATTTGAGTGGTTTTTTTTATAATGTTTGTTGCCATTTCCAGGCGGAGAGAAGTGCATCATCTAGAGTAAGTTTTGAACTCCATCCTAACTCTTTATTCGCAACGGCAGTATCAGCGTATGCAGCAGTAATATCACCTTCTCTGCGGTCAACCAATTTGTAATTTAATTTTTTCCCTGTAACTTTTTCAAAAGATTTAATAACTTCTAAAACGGAATTTCCTTTTCCTGTTCCAATATTAAAAACCTCAAAAGCAGTTTTATTTTTGTTATGGATCAATCTACTTAAAGCAATAATATGTGCTTTTGCTAAATCTACAACATGAATATAATCCCTTACAGCGGTTCCGTCAATAGTTGGATAATCACTTCCAAAGACTGATAATTCTTTTCGAATACCAGCAGCTGTTTGTGCTACATAAGGAATTAAATTTTGAGGAACTCCAATTGGAAGTTCTCCAATTTTAGCAGACTCATGAGCTCCAATGGGGTTGAAATAACGCAATGCAATTGCTTTTAAATTTGAAATATTTGTAACATCCTTAATTATTTCTTCACCAATTTGTTTTGTGTTTCCATATGGAGATTCTGCGGGTTTTATAGGTGCACTTTCCGTAATTGGAAGCTCATCAGCTTGACCATAAACAGTACAAGAAGAACTAAAAATGAAATTAGTAATCTTATAGGCTTTCATTTCTTGCAATAAATAAACCAATGTACCAATATTATTTTCATAATATTCTAGTGGTTTCTCAACACTTTCACCAACTGCTTTTGAAGCTGCAAAATGAATAACACCATCAACTTTATTTTCTTTAAAAAAATGTTGAACGTCAGCTTTATTTTTTAAATCAATATTAAAGTAACTCGGTTTTTTATTCGTTATTGAAGTAATTTTATCAAGTACATCAATTGTAGAGTTTGATAAATTATCAATAATCAAAACCTCAAAACCTTCATTTTGAAGTTCTACAACTGTATGTGAACCAATAAAACCTAAACCACCAGTTACTAATACTTTATTCATAATTATTTAATAAAGTCTAAGATAGTTTTAGTGATAAAATCTAATTGTTCATTATCTAACTCTGTATGCATTGGTAAAGATAACACAGTATCTATTAATTCATTGGTAACTTTAAAATCTTCTTCTTTATAGCGAGAATCAGAATATGCTTTTTGGCTATGCAGTGCTACTGGATAATAGATTGCATTAGGAATACCGTTATCTAACAAATGTTGATGTAGCTCGTTACGTTTTCCATTTAATACTTGTATGGTATATTGATGAAATACATGGCAATCACAGGTATCACAAATAAAATTACAACCATTACCCATTTTAGGAGTTACAATATTTTGTTCATTTTTAAATGCATTGTTATAATATCGTGCCGCTTTCCTTCGAGCATCACAATAAGCATCTAAATGAGGTAATTTAAGATTTAAAATTGCAGCTTGAATACTGTCTAAGCGAGAGTTTACACCAACTACATCGTGGTAATAACGTTTATACATTCCATGATTAACCATTCCTCTTAAAGTGTGAGCTAATTCATCATCATTTGTAAAAATTGCACCACCATCACCGTAACAACCTAAATTTTTTGAAGGGAAAAATGATGTAGTACCAACATTTCCTATAGTTCCAGCTTTCTTTTTAGTCCCATTTTTAAATGTGTAGCTTGCTCCAATCGCTTGTGCGGTATCTTCAATTACAAATAAGTTGTGCTTATTTGCCACTTCTAAAATAGCTTCCATATTTGCACATTGACCAAATAGGTGAACAGGAACAATTGCCTTAGTTTTTGGAGTAATGGCTTTTTTTAGAGCTTCAATATTCATGTTGAATGTATCTTTTTCAACATCAACTAAAACAGGAGTTAATTGTAATAAAGCAATCACTTCAACAGTAGCAGCAAAAGTAAAATCTACTGTAATTACTTCATCACCAGGTTTTAAACCTAGTCCCATCATTGCAATTTGAAGTGCATCAGTCCCGTTAGCACAAGGAATAACGTTTTTTACACCTAAGTAATTTTCTAATTCTTTTTGAAAGTTATGAACTTCAGGACCATTTATATAGGCTCCAGATTTTACAACTTCTAATATTTTTGAATCAACTTGTTCTTGTATTTTATCATATTGACCAAGTAGGTCAACCATTTGTATTTTTTTCATGCGAAGTAATTATATAATAGAACATCAAAAATACAATAAAAGTGATTGTTAAACAATCTTAAATATAGTTAACTTCGATATCGTTTTATTCGAATAAATCAGAAGATAAATAACGATCACCTCTATCGGGGATTATTGTTACAATAATACCTTTAGAGAGCGATTCTGCTAATTTTAACGAAGCCGCCACAGCGCCGCCACCGCTCATTCCAGAAAATACACCTTCCTCTTTAGCTAATCTTTTAGTCATTTCACGGGCATCTTTTTCACTTACTTCAATAATTTCATCTACTTTTTTAGGATTGAATATTTTTGGAAGAAATTCTTTAGGCCATTTCCTAATCCCTGGAATTTTTGAATTATCAGTTGGTTGTACCCCAATAATTTGTATGGCTTTATTTTTTTCTTTTAAAAAAGTTGAAGTTCCCATTAAGGTTCCTGTTGTTCCCATTGCTGAAGTAAAATGAGTTATTTTACCATGAGTATCGCGCCAAATTTCAGGGCCTGTAGTTTTATAATGTGCTTTCCAGTTGTCATCATTTGCAAACTGATTTAACATAAAATACCCTTTGTCAATTACTTGTCTTTCTGCATATTCTCTAGCACCTTCTATCCCAATTTCAGCAGCGGTTAATGTTACTTTTGCGCCATAAGCTTGCATAGTTTGAATACGCTCTTTTGTAGAGTTTTCAGGCATTACCAATTCCATATGTAAACCAAATTGTTGAGCTATCATAGCCAGCGCAATCCCAGTATTACCACTTGTAGCCTCAATTAAAAAATCTCCTTTTTTTATTTCATTTCTTTCAAGAGCCGAAGAAATCATATTGAATGCAGGCCTATCCTTTATACTTCCTGCTATATTGTTTCCTTCTAATTTCATTAATAAGGTTACACCTTCTTTTACCAATAATCTTTGAACTTTAACTAAAGGTGTATTTCCTAAAAAATTAAATAAATTGTAAGATTCCATTAGTTAAATTTCGGTTTTAATTTCATTTCAGTTGAATGATACACTAATGAGTTTTCAGGAACTGATTTAGTAATCCATACATTCCCACCAATAATACAATTTTTACCAATAACAGTTTCACCTCCGAGAATGGTAGCATTGGCATAGATGGTTACGTTATTTTCAACAGTTGGATGCCTCTTTGTGTTTCTCAATTCTTTTGAAACTTGTAAAGCGCCTAAAGTAACTCCTTGATAAATTTTAACATAATCTTTAATTACGCACGTTTCACCAATAACTGTTCCTGTTGCGTGGTCAATAAAAAAAGATTTTCCAATGGTTGCTCCTGGATGAATATCGGTTCCTGTTTTACTATGAGCATACTCACTCATTAGTCTTGGAATTAAGGGTGTCTTCAGCAATAATAATTCGTGGCTAAAGCGGTAAATAGCAATAGCATAAAAACCTGGATACGCTAAATAAACTTCTTCAATAGTGTTGGAAGCAGGATCATTATTTACCAATTCTTGAGCATCTAAGTTTAAACTTTCTAAGATCGTTGGAAGTTTCATTAAAAAACTATTCCAAATAGTTTCACAAGAACCATCTTTAATTAAACAGGCAAGTTTATAGATTTCTTTAAAATCATCTTCTAATTGTTTGATATTGCTAGCGACGCATGCTTGTGCATCAAATAAGGTGTAAAATAAATTATTTGTAAATTTTTCAGTTTTATGTTTTAGGCTGAAATTTAAGTGAGGTCTATTTTTATTCCCTATAATTTTTTGTATGATTTCTTCTTTTGTTGACATATGTAAGTTTGACGATTTTTTTTGAAACTAATTACCATTTTTTGTAAATACTTTCAAAAGGAATTCTAAAACGTTCCCCATAAACACCTTCAGGTTTACGGATACCACATGAGATTACCATATTAATTTCGCTGCGCATAGGTAGATTTAATATTTTTTTAATGCGAAGTGTATCACTTCCTTCCATTGGGCAGGTATCGTAATTTTCAGCAGCCATACTCAACATAAAAGTTAGTGCAGCTAATCCTGCGCTTTTATGTGCAACAACTCTCATGTCAGATTTTCGAAGTTGTCTGTAGCTTGGTCTAAAAAGTCCAGTTAACCAAGAAATACTATATTTTATGTAACCATACAAACCTAAAAATTCACCATAAACAAAAGGCATAATTTTTTTATAATAATTTAGCGCAAATTTCTCACGCCTTGAGTATTCATTTTTAGGTTTTACACCAAATAGTGTTGTTAAATAATTTAGATGTGCTTTTGCACGTTGTTTCCATAAATCTTTACGAACAACAATTACTACCATTTCTTTTGCAGTAGTTGCTGCACTTTGACCTAAACAAGCTTCTGCTAATTTTTTTAAAATTTCTTCTGAAGTGATGTGATGAAACTCCCACAATTGCATATTGCTGCTATTAGGAGCCAATGTAGCTTGTTGAATACACTTTTTTACAATTTCAGAATCAATATCTTTGTTTTCATCGTAAACTCTTACAGATCTACGGTAATTAATAGCATCAATAAGACTAGTCGTATTTTTCATAGCTGTAAAACTAAACAAAAACTTTTTACTTCAGATTTTTGAAATTTCAACAGTTAAATAATAGTTGATTGCCCTAAATCTATATTGTTTTTATTATAAAATGTATTTTCTTCGTCTAAAATGAAGTCTCTTAAAAAATTTCCAACACTTGATGTAGAAAAATGATTGGTTGAATTTAAATCAGGAGTTGAAATATTTAAATCTATAGATTTTTCAACAGCATTTCTAATATCTTCAGCCTCATCAAATAAATCAAAATGTTCTAATAACATTGCTGCAGATAATACTGCGGCTAAAGGATTTGCAATATTTTTTCCTTTCGCCTCTGGATATGAGCCGTGAATAGGTTCAAATAAAGCAGTATGTTTACCAATAGACGCAGAGGCTAATAAACCAATAGACCCTGATATTACACTAGCTTCATCAGAAAGAATATCGCCAAACATATTTTCAGTTAAAATAATATCAAATTGTTTAGGGTTTAAAATAAGTTGCATAGCCGCATTATCAACAAATAAAAATTCTAATTTAATAGTTGGGTATTCTTTGGAAATTTCAAGTACTCTTTTTCTCCAAAGTCGTGAAGTTTCAAGCACATTTGCCTTATCGACTAATGTTAATTTTTTTCTTCTTTGAGAAGCAGCCTTAAACGCTAAATGCGCTATTCTATCAATTTCTTCTGCGGTATAACTACAATTATCATATGCTGAGTTGCCATCATCACTCAATTTCTTTTCACCAAAATAAATACCGCTTGTAAGTTCTCTATATATCACAAAATCAGTACCTTTAATAACCTCTTTTTTTAAATTAGATGTATGAATTAATGAATCATATGTTGTTAAAGGTCTAATATTTGCAAAAAGCCCTAAGTTTTTTCTAAGTTTTAATAAGCCTTGCTCTGGTCTAACTTTTGCACTTGGGTTATTGTCATATTTTGGATCGCCTATGGCTCCAAACAAAATAGCATCTGCTTTAGAACATATTTGAAGAGTTTCATCTGGTAATGGAACACCAAATTCTTCAATAGCTATGGCTCCAATAGAAGCTGTTATAAACTCAAAAGTATGGTGGTATTTTTCAGATATAGCATCTAAAACTTTTAATGCTTGTTGGAGTACCTCTGGTCCAATTCCATCACCAGGGAGTAAAGCTATTTTTAATTTCATGTGTTTTAATTGTGGTTGTTTATAGATCACATGGAACTTGCCATAATAATTTAACCGTTAAAGTAATAATTATTTTGTAATAGTTAACTTTTAGTGTTATTTTTTTATTTTAGAAATTAGCAGCAGTTTTATGAACGTGGTTTAATTCCATTAAATGATGAAGATCCTCATCATTAACTTGTTTATGGAAATCGGCAAATTTTAAAAATTGAGGGTATAAATCATCTAATTCAATTTTGGTTAAGTTATAGCCTACATTTTTAGCACGGTAAGCTAAAGCAGCTCTACCACTTCTTGCAGTTAAAACAATTGAAGATTCATTTACGCCAACATCTGACGGATTAATAATTTCATAAGTTTCACGGTTTTTAATTACACCATCTTGGTGAATTCCAGAACTATGTGCAAAAGCATTTTCACCAACAATTGCCTTGTTTGGCTGAACTTTCATTCCCATACTTTCTTGCACTAATTGACTTGTACTGTATAATAACTTACTATTTATTCCAGTATCTAAATTTAAATTAGGATGTTGTTTTAAAATCATGACTACTTCTTCCAAAGAAGTATTTCCAGCACGTTCACCAATTCCGTTAATTGTACATTCTATTTGTCGTGCACCATTTTGTACTCCTGCAATTGCATTAGCAGTTGCCAAACCTAAATCGTTATGGCAATGACAAGAAATAGTAACATTATCAATTCCTTTTACGTTTTCTTTTAAGTACTTTATTTTAGCACCATATTCATCTGGTAAGCAATATCCTGTTGTGTCAGGAATATTTAAAACTGTAGCACCCGCTTTAATCACTTTTTCTAAAACTTTGGCTAAATATGCATTATCTGTTCTTCCAGCATCTTCAGCATAAAATTCCACATCTTCAACAAATGATTTTGCATACGCTACTGCCTGAACAGCACGCTCAATAATTTTTTCAGGAGTTGAATTAAATTTGTAAATAATATGAGAATCTGAAGTGCCTATACCTGTATGAATTCTTGGTCGTTTTGCATATTTTAATGCAGCAGCAGCAACTTCTATATCTTTTTTATTCGCACGTGTCAGTCCACAAACCGTTGCCGTTTTAACTAATTTAGAAATTTTCTCTACCGAAGTAAAATCACCAGGACTTGAAACAGGGAAACCAGCTTCAATTACGTCTACACCTAAGATATCAAGGCGTTCTGCTATGATTAATTTTTGTTCTGTATTTAGCTTACAGCCAGGGACTTGCTCGCCATCTCTAAGGGTTGTGTCAAAAATTTGGACTTTATTATTACTCATTTCTGATTTTTTTTTATCACATTTGAATTACCAAAAATAATAGTATACGTTTTTTGTATATTTCAATAAATAATTTGTTTACTATATTCAAATAGTTATTATTTTTATAATTAATTAAAAATCAATAGGTTAAAACTAAATTAGTTACAATGGCTATAGAACAAAAAGATGTTCTTTTTACATTAGTAAAGTCGCTTTCTAAATCTGAAAAACGTCAATTCAAGCTATACGTGGGTAGGTTGGGAGGCAATACTGAAGCTAACTTTATTTCTTTATTTAATTTATTGGATAAAGTAAGTGCTTTTGATGATGATTTGATTTTAAAAAAAACTAAAATTAAAAAGCAGCAAATATCTAATACGAAAGCACATTTATATAAGCAAATTTTGGTGAGTTTACGTTTAAACCCAGTTCATCAGAATGTACGATCTCAAATAAGGGAACAATTTGATTTTGCTGCTATTCTTTACAATAAAGGTTTGTATAAACAAAGCTTAAAAATTTTAGATAAAGCGAAAGAACTCGCACTCACAAATGGTGAAAATAATTTAGCCTATGAAATAGTTGAGTTTGAAAAAGTAATAGAATCTCAGTATATCACAAGAAGTTTAAGCAATAGAGCAGACGAGCTTTCAATGCAAGCGAAAGAACTAAGTTTAAAAAATACTAGAACTAGCAAATTATCAAATCTATCTCTCCAATTATATAGTTTATTGCTTAAAGAAGGATATGTAAAAAATGATGCCGACTCAAAAATAGTAAAACTATATTTTGAAAAAAGATTACCCGATTACAAGTTGTCAGACCTAGGTTTTAGAGAAAAACTTTTTTTATATCAAGCTTATTTGTGGCATAGTTTAATCTTGCAAGATTTTGTTTTAAGCTATAAATATTCTCAAAAATGGGTTGATTTGTTTGAAGAAAAACCTCAAATGAAAAAACAAAACCCCGTTTTTTACTTGAAAGGTGTTAATTATTTACTAGAATCGTTGTATTTAATTAAGCACAAAACAAAGTTCAATAAGGTACTTGAAAACTTAAATTTTGATATTCAAAACGAGAATATTGCTTTAAATGAAAACACAAATACATTAACGTTTTTATATTATTCACAAAATAAATTAAATCTCTATTTTTTAGAAGGAAGATTTCATAAAGGAATTAATTATACACTAAAATTATTAGACCAAATTAAAGATTATGAATCTAAAATTGATGTACATCATATTATGGTTTTTTACTATAAAATTGCGTGTATGTATTTTGGGGCAGGTAAAAATGAAGAATGTATTTTTTATTTAGAGAAAATAATTAGTAATAAAGACTTAAAAATGCGTGAAGACTTATTATGCTATACGCGAGTTTTGAATTTAGTTGCTCATTATGATGCTGGATTAGATTATGATATCGATAAACTGATTATTTCAACGTATAAATTTTTAATAAAAATGAATGATTTGCACGAAGTGCAGCGCAAGATGATTACATTTTTGAAAAAATTAAGTACTATGTATCCTCAAGATCTTCACAAGGCTTTTGTGAATTTACATAAAGAATTAAGTGAGTTTGAAAACCACCCTTATGAAAAGCGTTCCTTTTTATATTTAGACATCCTATCTTGGCTCGAGAGTAAAATTCAAAATATTCCTGTTGAAGATATTATCAAGCAAAAAGCTAAAAAGTTAATTAAATAATTGTTTATTAAATTATGAATAGCAATTTTGTCTAAACATATGAAAAAAGTAATTGTTAATACTATTTCTAGTAAAGTCTCTGTGATTATTTCACAAGTAGATTAGGAATAAATTATAGTTTATATAAAATTGTAAAACCTTCCTGCTGAACTTTAGGGAGGTTTTTTTATTGGATAATCATTGTAAAAATAAAATTGATAAAACTCTTGTTTACAGATATATAGCTCTCATATGTTCAAGGTGGATATTGTAAAAGATTGGTGTAGATAAGATGTGAAATAAATAACTAAATTAAATTTACAGCTTGTTTAAAAAGTAGAACAAATAATTACGTTTTTTAAAATTAAATAATAATAAAGTTGAAATAAATGCAACTAAATAAACACAGTAAAAGAGTTACCCAAGATCCTACCCAGCCTGCATCTCAGGCCATGTTATATGGTGTTGGCCTTTCTGAAGAGGATATGAAGAATCCTCAAATAGGTATAGCAAGTACAGGTTATGATGGAAACCCTTGTAATATGCACCTTAATAATTTGGCAGTTCAAATTAAGGAAGAAGTTAATAAAAGAAGCCAGGTAGGATTAATTTTTAATACTATTGGTGTAAGTGATGGTATTTCAATGGGAACTTCAGGGATGAATTATTCATTACCATCTCGAGATATTATTGCCGACTCTATTGAAGTGGTTATGAACGCTCAAAGTTATGATGGGTTGGTTACTGTTGTTGGGTGTGATAAAAATATGCCTGGTGCAATAATGGCAATGTTACGTTTAAACCGTCCCTCATTAATGGTTTATGGAGGTACCATAGCTTCAGGAAGATATAAAGGTCAAAAATTAAATATTGTATCTGCTTTTGAAGCATTAGGTCAAAAATTGTCTGGAGCAATATCTGAAGAAGATTATAAAGAAATTATTAAAAATGCAATACCTGGAGCAGGTGCTTGCGGTGGAATGTATACCGCCAATACAATGGCTTCATCAATAGAGGCTATGGGTTTTGCATTACCTTACAATTCATCTATTCCAGCCGAAAATCCACATAAAGAAAGTGAAAGTTCAAGGATAGCTGAAGCAATTAAAAATTTATTAGAACTAGATTTAAAACCTTTAGATATTATCACCAAAAAGTCGTTAGAAAATGCCGTTGCTTTGGTAAATGCGTTAGGAGGTTCAACCAATGCAGTGCTACATTATTTAGCAATTGCGCACGCAGCAGGAATTGAATTTACTTTAGAAGATTTTCAGCGTGTAAGTGACAGAACTCCTTTAATAGCAGATTTAAAACCAAGTGGAGAATATTTAATGGAAGATGTTCACGGTGTAGGAGGAACTCCAGCTGTTATGAAATATTTATTAGAAAAGGGATATTTACACGGAGATTGTATGACGGTTACTGGTAAAACTTTGGCTGAAAATTTAGCCAATGTAGAAGCACTAAGTTTTGAAGAAGATCAACAAGTTATTCACCCAACAGAAAAAGCGTTGAAATCTTCAGGAAATTTGCAAATATTGTTTGGTAATCTAGCTACGGAAGGCGCAGTTGCAAAAATTAGTGGGAAAGAAGGAAACTTATTTGAAGGAAAAGCAGTTGTTTTTGACGGTGAAGATGAAGCTAACAAAGGTATTGGAGAAGGAAAAGTGTCAAGAGGTGATGTAGTAGTAATTAGATATGTTGGACCAAAGGGAGGTCCTGGAATGCCTGAGATGTTAAAGCCAACATCTATGATTATGGGTGCAGGTTTAGGAAAATCGGTAGCATTAATTACTGATGGTCGTTTTTCAGGAGGAACTCACGGTTTTGTGGTAGGACATATTACTCCAGAAGCACAATCTGGTGGTGCAATTGGATTGATACAAGATGGAGATGTAATTGTTATTAATGCTGAGAATAAAACAATAAATGTAAAATTAACTGATGAGGAATTGGCAAAAAGAAAAGCTAATTGGAAAGCTCCTGAGTTAAAACATAAAAAAGGAATATTATATAAATATGCTAAAACCGTTTCTTCAGCCTCTGAAGGTTGTGTAACGGATAAATTTTAAAAATATGGAGACGTTAAAGAAAGATATTCAAGTTAAAAATACGGAGACAACAGTTAGAATTACTGGTGCAGAGGCAGTTGTTAAATGTTTGTTAGCAGAGGAAGCAAATTTAGCATATGGTTACCCTGGAGGTGCTATTATGCCTGTTTATGACGAAATATATAAATATAGAGGTCAGTTTCATCATGTGCTAACACGACATGAGCAAGGAGCAACGCATGCAGCTCAAGGTTTTGCACGTGTAACAGGAAAACCGGGAATTGTATTTGCAACTTCAGGTCCAGGAGCAACAAACTTAGTAACTGGTATTGCAGATGCTCAAATAGATTCTACTCCTTTGGTTTGTATTACAGGCCAAGTTGGTTCACATTTATTAGGTTCAGATGCTTTTCAAGAAACAGATATTATTGGAATATCAACGCCTGTTACCAAATGGAATTATCAAATTACAAAGGCAAGTGAAATTCCCGAAATAATTGCGAAAGCATTTTATATTGCTAAATCTGGTCGACCAGGACCTGTTTTAATAGATATAACTAAAGATGCTCAGTTTGAAGAATTCGACTTTTCATATAAAAAATGTGAAAAAATTAGAAGCTATAAAGCTATTCCTAAATTGAACCTTGAGAAATTAAAGGAAGCCGCTGAGTTAATTAATAGTGCTAAAAAACCATTTATTGTTTGGGGACAAGGCGTTATCCTTGGTGGTGCAGAGCAAGAATTTAAAAATTTTATTGAGAAAACTGATATTCCTTCGGCTTCTACAGGTTTAGGTCTTTCAGCTTTAGAAACAAAGCACCCTTTAAATGTTGGTATGGTTGGTATGCACGGGAATTATGCGCCGAATGTTTTAACTAACTCTTGCGATGTTTTAATTGCTATTGGAATGCGATTTGATGATCGTGTAACAGGTAATTTAGCAACATATGCTAAACAAGCAAAAGTAATTCACTTTGAAATTGATCCTGCAGAAGTTGACAAAAATGTAAAAACAGATGTTGCTGTTATAGCAGATGTTAAAGAATCTTTAACTAAAATTATGCAGTACGTAAATAATGGTGAACATAAAGATTGGATGAAGGAATTTCATAAATTATATGAGATAGAACATAAAACTGTAATTCACGATCAGTTAAACCCTACTAAAGAAGGATTAACAATGGGTGAGGTTTTAGGAGGAATTAACAAAGAAACAAATGGCGATGCTATTATAGTTTCAGATGTTGGACAGCATCAAATGTTTGCTTGGCGTTACGCGACTTTTAATAAAACAAGAAGTAATGTAACTTCTGGTGGGTTAGGAACTATGGGGTTTGGGTTGCCAGCAGCCATTGGGGCGAAAATGGGAGCACCCGAACGCGAAGTAGTTGCAATTATTGGAGATGGTGGTTATCAAATGACGTGTAATGAGTTAGGTACGATTCTACAAACTAAAGCTGCAGTTAAAATTGTAGTTTTAAATAATAATTATTTAGGAATGGTTCGCCAATGGCAAGAATTATTTTTTGATAAGCGTTATGCTTCTACTGAAATGATAAGTCCAAACTTTGTAAAATTAGCAGAAGCTTATGATATTGAGGCGGTTAAAGTCTCAAAGCGAGAAGATTTAGATGGGGCAATTAAAACAATGATGGCTTCAAAAGATGCGTATTTTTTAGAAGTTGTAATAGAACAAGAAGATAATGTGTTTCCTATGATACCAACGGGAGCAAGTGTTTCAGATATTAGATTAAGTTAATTATGGAAGAAAGCAAAAATTTTACAGTTTCGGTATATACCGAAAATAATATAGGAATATTAAATAGACTTTCAGCAATATTTTTAAAGCGTCATATCAATATTGAAAGTATGACGGTTTCAAAATCTGAAATAGAGAACGTTCATCGATTTACATTTGTAGTAATTGTCCCAGAAACTTTAATTAGAAAAGTGGTAGGTCAGTTAGAAAAGCAAATTGAAGTTCTTGGATCTTTTTATCATACTGAAGATGAAATTATTTATCATGAAACTGCTTTATTTAAAATTTCTTCAGAGCATTTATATAATGAAGAAATTCAAAATAAAATGAAATTTAGAAGAGCTCACATTATTGCTATAACAGATCGCTGGTTTGTTATTGAAGCCTCAGGTTATAGAGAAGATATTAATAGAATGTACGAAAAATTAAAACCTTTTGGGTTGTTACAATTTGTACGATCAGGACGAATTGCAATTTCAAAGCCAAAAATGGCAATTTCAGAATTATTAGCAGAAATTAATTAAAAAGAATAAAAAAGATACAAATGGCAAATTATTTTAACAAACTTTCTTTAAGAGATAAATTAGATCAATTAGGAAAATGTAGATTTATGGAATCTTCAGAATTTATTGAAGGTGTTGAAGCATTAAAAGGTAAAAAAATTGTAATTGTTGGCTGTGGAGCACAAGGTTTAAACCAAGGTTTAAATATGAGAGATTCTGGATTGGATGTTTCTTATACGCTGAGGCAAGCTGCAATTTCTGAAAAAAGACAATCGTTTTTAAATGCATCTGAAAACAAATTTAAAGTTGGTACTTATGAAGAAATGATTCCAACTGCTGATTTATTAATAAACTTAACGCCAGATAAACAGCACACAGCGGTGGTTTCTGCAGTGATGCCTTTAATGAAAAAAGGTGCTACCTTATCTTATTCTCATGGATTTAATATTGTTGAAGAGGGAATGCAAATTCGTAAAGATATTACGGTAATTATGGTAGCTCCAAAATCACCAGGCTCTGAAGTTCGAGAAGAATTTAAAAGAGGTTTTGGTGTACCAACATTAATTGCCGTACACCCTGAAAATGATCCTGAAGGGAAAGGTTGGGATTATGCAAAAGCATACGCTGTTGGAACAGGAGGTCATACAGCAGGAGTTTTAGAATCGTCATTTGTTGCTGAAGTAAAATCAGATTTAATGGGTGAACAAACCATTTTATGTGGGTTGTTACAAACAGGTTCTATTTTATGTTTCGATAAAATGGTTGAAGAAGGCGTTGAAAAAGGTTATGCTTCAAAATTAATTCAATATGGTTGGGAAACTGTAACAGAGGCCTTAAAATATGGTGGAATCACGAATATGATGGATAGACTTTCTAACCCAGCTAAAATTGCTGCATTTGAAGCTTCGGAAGAATTAAAAGATATTATGCGTCCGCTTTTCCAAAAACACATGGATGATATTATGTCAGGTCATTTTTCTAAAACAATGATGGAAGACTGGGCGAATGACGACGTTAATTTATTAACATGGAGAGCAGCAACTGGAGAAACTGCATTTGAAAAAACACCGGCTGCTACTGTTGAAATTTCAGAGCAAGAATATTTTGACAATGGTGTGTTAATGGTTGCTATGGTAAAAGCAGGTGTTGAATTGGCTTTTGAAGCAATGACAGAATCTGGAATTATTGAAGAATCTGCATACTATGAATCGTTGCACGAAACACCATTAATTGCAAATACAATTGCACGAAAAAAATTATTTGAAATGAACCGTGTAATTTCTGATACTGCTGAGTATGGATGTTATTTATTTGACCACGCTTGTAAACCACTAATTGCTGAATATGTAAAAAATGCACCGAGTAATTTTATTGGAAGACCGTTTAATGATGGATCTAATAGTGTTGATAATAAAGAATTAATTGAAGTAAATGCAGCAATTAGAAATCATCCAGTAGAAGATATTGGGGAGTTCTTACGTGAGTCTATGACAGCCATGATAAAAATTGTTTAATTCAAATTTTGTAATAACATTTTATTGAGTACAACTATAAAAAATAGCATTTCATTAGAAGAAATATATAAAGCTCAGCATAATATCAAAGGAGTTGTAGAAAAAACTCCTTTGGTTTTTATGCAAAATTTTTCTGACCGCTATCAAGCTAAAATTTACTTCAAAAGAGAAGATTTACAAGTAGTTCGTTCCTACAAAATTAGGGGGGCTTATAATAAAATTCAAGGCTTATCAAAAGATGAATTAAAAAACGGAATTGTTTGTGCAAGTGCCGGTAATCACGCGCAAGGAGTTGCTTATGCTTGTCAGAAATTAAAAGTTCACGGTACAATTTTTATGCCAGTAACAACACCACATCAAAAAATTGATCAGGTAAAAATGTTTGGTAGGGAGTTTATTTCAATTCAGCTTTTTGGAGATAGTTTTGACGATAGTAAAAAAGCAGCAATAGATTTTTGTAATACGCATAAAAGCACATTTGTGCATCCGTTTGATGATCTAGAGGTTATTGCAGGTCAAGGAACAGTGGGATTAGAAATTTTAAATGATAGTCAATCTCACATAGATTTTTTATTTCTTCCAGTAGGAGGAGGTGGCTTAGCATCGGGTGTTGGAAGTGTTTTTAATGCATTGAGTCCAGCTACAAAGATTATTGGTGTGGAGCCAGTTGGAGCTCCTTCTTTAACAAATTCTTTAGAGAAAGGTGTTAACACAACCTTAAGTGAGATTGATAATTTTGTAGATGGAGCTGCAGTTAAACGAATAGGAGAATTAAATTTCAATATTTGTAAGGACTTATTATATAGTACAGATTTAATTTGCGAAGGACTTATTTGTTCAACAATTTTAAAAGTGTATAATGAAAATGCAATGGTTGTAGAACCGGCAGGAGCATTATCGATTGCCGCTCTTGAAGATTATAAAGATGAATTAAAAGGGAAAACAATTGTTTGCGTTGTAAGTGGAGGTAATAATGATATTACTCGAATGGAAGAAATGAAAGAGCGTGCATTGTTTTATGAAGGATTGAAGCACTATTTCATTATCAAATTTCCGCAACGCGCGGGAGCTCTAAAAGAATTTGTGGTAGATGTGTTGGGGCCAAATGATGATATTGCTTATTTTGAATATACTAAAAAACACAACAGAGATAAAGGGCCAGCGGTAGTTGGAATTGAATTAGATTCTAAAGACGATTTTGAACCTCTGTTAGAAAGAATGAAGCAAAAAGGCTTTTTAGGTGAATATTTGAATGAAAAACCGGAGCTGTTTCAATTCTTAATTTAGGGTGTTTTTTGATTATTTTGACGATAATTACTAAAAATATTAACTTTAAACTGAGATTTTATTAAAAATTACATGAAATAGCTCTAGTATTAATTATTTTATGTACTATTGTACCAATGAAAAACGAGAATTCACTTATAGTAGTAGTACGCTTTTTTCCTCGTCGCCCCTTGCGGGCTTAAATATCTATTGAAAACGGTGCGTCCGATTTCTTCTTCAAAAAACATCAATATTTAATTTTTATAATACCTAAGTAAGCAATGAAAATTGTTGTAGCTAATAATTTGCATATAAAGTATGCAGAAATCATTTGTGAAACCATAAAAGAATCTTCAAAAGTGAGAGGAACAGGAATTGCAGAAAGAACTCCTGACTATGTTTCAAAAAAAATAATTAAAGGTGATGCCATTATTGCAATTCACAATGATGAATTTGCAGGGTTTTGCTATATAGAAACTTGGGATAACAAAGAGTTTGTTGTAAACTCAGGGTTGATTGTACATCCTAATTTTAGAAATCAAGGGTTAGCCAAAAAAATTAAAAAGAGAATTTTAGAATATTCTAAAGAAAAATATCCAGATGCTAAAATTTTTGGAATCACAACGGGTTTAGCAGTTTTAAAAATTAATTATGAGTTAGGTTATCAACCAGTAACTTTTTCTGAACTCACTACAGATGAGGCTTTTTGGAATGGTTGTAAAACGTGTAAAAATTATGATGTTTTAATGAGAACAGATAAAAAAATGTGTTTGTGTACTGGTATGTTATATGACCCAAAATATGAAAAAAATATAAAAACGCATCAATACAATTCAAAAGTATTAAGCAGATTAAAAAATATTAAGCAAGCATTATTTCTTAAAAAAAACAAAAAGTAAAATGGACAAAGTAGTACTAGCATATAGTGGAGGTTTAGATACTTCCTATTGCGTTAAATATTTAATGAACGAATTAAATTTAGAAGTTTATAGTGCACTTGTAAATACAGGTGGATTTTCAACTAATGAGTTGAAAGTTGTTGAGCAAAAAGCCTATGAAATGGGTGTTACTTCTCATGTAAATAAAAATATTTTACAAGAATATTATACAAAAGCAATTAAGTATATGGTTTTTGGAAATGTATTGAAAAATAACACATATCCGCTTTCGGTGAGTGCTGAACGTGTATTTCAGGCAATTGAAGTAGTTGAATACGCAAAAGCAATTGGGGCAAAATACATTGCACACGGAAGTACAGGTGCAGGAAATGATCAGGTGAGGTTTGATATGATTTTCCAAACATTGGCGCCTGAAATTGAAATTATTACACCAATTAGAGATTTAAAACTGTCTAGACAAGAAGAAATAGCGTACTTAAAAGAAAATGGTGTGGATTATCCTTGGGAGAAAGCAAAGTACTCCATTAATAAAGGAATTTGGGGCACAAGTGTTGGAGGGGTAGAAACATTAACTTCTCACCAAGCTCTGCCTGAAGAAGCTTATCCAAGTCAATTAGAAAAAACAACCCCAACAGATATTAAACTTCATTTTAAAATGGGAGAATTGATTGGTTTGAATGATGAATTTGACACTTCAGTAAATACCATTTTAAAGTTAGAAGAGATTGCATCAAAATATGCTATTGGGAGAGATATTCATGTAGGGGATACTATTGTTGGAATTAAAGGAAGAGTTGGTTTTGAAGCTGCAGCAGCGGTAGTAACCATCAAGGCGCATCATACGTTAGAAAAACATGTATTGTCTAAATGGCAACAAAATTTAAAAGAACAGTTAGGGAGTTGGTATGGAATGTTATTGCACGACGGCCAATATTTTGAACCTGTAATGAGAAACATTGAAGCCTTTTTAGAAGATTCTCAAAAAACAGTGACAGGGGAAGTGTATGTGACTCTAAAACCCTACCATTTTAGTGTAAATGGTATTGAATCTAAACACGATTTAATGAAGTCTAAATTTGGTGAATATGGAGAAACAAACAAGGCGTGGACCTCAGAAGATGCAAAAGGATTTATTAAAATTTTAGGAACAGCAAACAAAATTTATCATAGTGTAAACTCATAAGTATGATTAAAGTTGGAATAATTGGTGGCGCAGGTTATACAGCGGGAGAATTAATTAGATTGGTGATAAATCATTCTAAAATTGAACTTGATTTTGTTTACAGTACTTCAAATACAGGGAATTATATTTACAATGTACATCAAGACTTATTAGGTTCATTAGATTTAAAATTTACCAAAACTGTCAATTCAAATGTTGATTTAGTTTTTTTATGTTTAGGTCATGGAAATTCTAAAAGGTTTTTGGAAAAGAATAAATTTTCTTCCACCACTAAAATTATTGATTTAAGCAACGATTTTAGATTGAAAAATGACGCTTTTTTTCAAGGAAAAGAGTTTGTTTATGGACTACCAGAACTACATAAAGATAAAATTAAAAATGCATCCAATATAGCTAACCCAGGATGTTTTGCTACAGCTATACAATTGGGGTTATTACCATTGGTTAAACATAAATTAGTAAAGAGTTCGATACACATAAATGCAACCACGGGATCAACAGGTGCAGGTGTTTCACCTAGCGCAACAACCCATTTTAGTTGGAGAGATAATAATTTTTCAGTATATAAAGCATTTAAGCATCAGCATTTAGGCGAAATACATGAAAGTTTAGCGACATTGCAAAAAGGGTTTTCTGAAGAACTGTTATTTATCCCAAATAGAGGAAATTTTAGCAGAGGAATTTTTGCTTCTATATATTTAGATTTTGATAAAAGTACTGATGAAGCTTTTCAATTATTTGAAGACTTTTATAAAGATGCTCCATTTACATATATTTCAAAAATACCTGTGCATTTAAAACAGGTAGTAAATACGAACAATTGTTTTATTCATTTAGAAAAGTATAACAACAAATTGTTAATTACTTCGGTTGTTGACAATTTATTAAAAGGAGCCTCAGGACAGGCAATTCAAAATATGAATTTATTGTTTGGGTTTTCTGAAACAGAAGGATTACAATTAAAAGCAACGTCATTTTAAAATAGTATGAAAATAGCAATAATAGGAACAGGAAATTTAGGGTATTCAATAGCACAAGGAATTTTATCACAAGATAACTTTACCCTAGATAATTTGTATTTAACAAAACGAAATAAAAGTTCGTTAAGTTCATTTGAAAAGTTTCCAAAAGTCAAAATTTCATCAAATAATAAAGAAGCAATACAATACTCAGATGTAATTATACTTGCTGTTCAACCCAATCAGTTGATTGCTGTTTTAGAGGAAGTTAAAACCGTAATTGATACTAAGCGACACACTATAATTTCAGTGATAACTGGCAGGAAAATTCATGAGATTGAAGCCATTGTTGGAGGCGAAATTGCTATTATTAGAAGTATGCCAAATACTGCTATTTCTGTAGGGCAATCTATGACGTGTATTAGTGCGAATGAAAAAGGGAAGGAAAATATTGAATTCGCAAAAACGATTTTTAATTCTTTAGGAAATACACTATATATTGAAGAAAAATTAATGCAATCTGCAACTGTAATTTGCGCAAGTGGAATTGCATTTTGGATGCGTTTAATTCGCGCCACAGCTCAAGGAGCTGTTCAACTAGGTTTTCATGCTGATGAAGCACAGGAATTGGCCATGCAAACCTGTTTGGGAGCCGCTAGTTTATTAATCCAATCAGGAAGTCATCCAGAACAAGAAATTGATAAAGTTACCACGCCAAGCGGTTGTACAATTTCTGGTTTAAATGAAATGGAACATCAAGGATTAAGCTCATCAATTATAAAAGGTTTAGTCACCTCTTTTGAGAAAATCAATCAGATTTAAAAAAAATACTATGGAATTATTTAATGTATATCCGCTTTATAATGTAACTCCGGTAAAAGCTGAAGGAGTTTATGTTTGGGATAAAAATAATATCAAATATTTAGATTTATATGGTGGTCATGGTGTAATTTCGATTGGTCATACACATCCTAAATATGTTAAATCATTATCAGAACAGTTAAGTAAAATAGGGTTCTATTCTAACTCAATTCAAAATCCGTTGCAACAAGAATTAGCTCAAAAATTAGGAAAGGTATCCGGTTGCGAAAATTACAACTTGTTTTTGTGTAATTCAGGTGCTGAAGCAAATGAAAACGCTTTAAAATTAGCTTCATTTATAACAGGTACAAGTAGAATAGTTTCTTTTAATAATGCGTTTCACGGACGAACATCTGCAGCTGTAGCTACAACGGATAATAAAAATATAAACGCACCTATTAATTTACAGCAAGAAGTAACCTTTTTACCATTAAATAATATTGAATTGGTAATCCACGAATTAGGCAAAAACGATGTTGCTGCTGTTATTATTGAGGGAATTCAAGGTGTTGGAGGTTTAGATGAAGGTACTACTGAGTTTTTTCAAGAAGTACAGGCAATATGTAATAAAAAGAATGTGCCTTTAATTTTAGATGAAATACAATCAGGATATGGTAGAAGCGGACAATTTTTTGCATTTCAACATCATCATATTCAGCCTGATATTATCACAATTGCCAAAGGAATGGCAAACGGATTTCCAATTGGAGGTGTATTAATTTCAGATATATATGAGGCTAAATTAGGAATGTTAGGAACAACTTTTGGCGGAAATCATTTAGCATGCGCAGCTGCAATTTCTGTGCTAGAAATAATTGAAGAAGAGAATTTAATTGTAAATGTGAATGAAGTTTACAACTACTTTTTAGAGGAAATTAAAGCAATTCCTCAAGTTAAAAAAGTAAAAGGAAAAGGCTTAATGTTGGGTGTAGAATTCGATTTTGAAGTCGGAGAGTTACGAAAAAAATTAATTTTTGATAAGCACATATTTACAGGAGGTTCAAACAATAAAAAGCTACTCAGAATTTTACCTCCATTAACTATTTCAACAGTACAAATAAGTGAGTTTATAAATGATTTAAAAAACTTGTTAGATGAATAATTTTTGCAATTTGTCAGATATCGTTGACCTTAAAAGCACAATAAAAGAAGCTATTGATTTAAAGAAAAACCCATTGCAATTTAAAGTATTAGGAGAGGGGAAAACTATTTGCTTGTTATTTTTTAATAATAGTTTACGAACCCGTTTAAGTACTCAAAAAGCTGCACAAAATTTAGGATTAAATACAATTGTAATGAATTTTGGTAGTGAGGGTTGGGAGCTAGAGTTTGAGGACGGGGTTATCATGAGTCAAAATAAGTCAGAGCATGTAAAAGAGGCTGCAAAAGTAATTTCTCAGTATTGTGACATTATAGCAATTAGAGCTTTTGCTTCGTTAACAGATAAAGAAAAAGATGAGACGGAAATCATTTTGACTAATTTCAAAAAATATGCAAGAGTTCCAGTTATAAATATGGAAAGCTCTCTCGGCCATCCTTTGCAAGCTTTGGCAGATGCAATTACTATTGAAGAATATAAAGCTGTTAAAAAACCTAAGGTTGTATTGTCGTGGGTACCACATCCCAAGGCACTACCACACGCTGTGGCAAATTCATTTATAGAAATGATGCAATTACAAGATGCAGATTTTGTACTTACACATCCAAAAGGATATGAGTTAAATCCTGAAATAACAAAAAATTCGACAATTGAATACAATCAGGAAAAGGCATTTGAAAATGCTGATTTTATATATGTAAAGAATTGGAGTTCTTATGAAAATTATGGCCAAGTTTTAAACACAGATGCTAGTTGGATGATTACTGCTGATAAAATGAAATTTACCAACAATGCGAAATTTATGCACTGCTTACCCGTGCGTAGAAATGTGATTGTAACTGATGAGGTACTAGATTCTGAGGATTCAATTGTGATAGAACAAGCAAACAATAGAACGTATTCAGCACAAATTGTATTAAAGAAAATTTTAGAGAATAATGGCTAAACAAACCTTGCATATTGTTAAAATAGGTGGAAATATTATTAATAATGAGAGTGAATTAAATTCATTTTTAAAAGATTTTTCAGCACTTGAAGGGCTTAAAATATTGGTTCACGGTGGAGGAAAAAGAGCTTCAGAAATTGCTTCTGAAATGGGATTACAACCGAAAATGGTCAATGGAAGACGAGTAACTGATGAAGCTAATTTAGAAGTAGTAACAATGGTGTATGCCGGCTTATTAAATAAAAATATCACAGCAATCTTACAGCATAATGACTGTAATGCTTTGGGATTGTCTGGTGTCGATGCAAACTGTATTGTAGCTCATAAACGAATTGTAAAAGGTATTGATTATGGATTTGCGGGGGATGTTGATAGTGTGAATTCTGAATTTATCAATGCGTTATTACAGCATAAAGTTACTCCTGTTTTTTGCGCTATAACACATAATAAAAATGGACAATTATTAAATACAAATGCAGATACAATTGCATCAGAAGTTGCAATAGCGATGAGTAATTTATTTGATGTTCAATTAAACTATGTGTTTGAATTAAAAGGAGTTTTAGAGCATATTGAAGATGAAAACTCTGTTATTTCAAAAATTAATTTAAACAAATATGAAAAATTAGTTGAACAAGGTATTATTTCCGAAGGTATGATTCCAAAACTTCATAACTGTTTTAATTGTTTACAGAAGGGTGTTCAAAAAGTGAAAATAGGAAATGCATCTCTAATAAAAGGAACAAACGAATTACATACAACATTAAGTCTAGAATAATGATAGATATATTAACTACAGAAGCCATAGATTTACTCAAAAATTTAATTTCTAAACAATCATTTTCAGGAGAAGAAAACGAAACTGCACTTTTAATTATGCAGTGGTTCTCTAGTCATGATATCAAGTTTGAAAGCGATAAACATAATGTTTGGGCAAAAAACAAATATTTTGATACTTCAAAAAAAACAATACTCTTAAACTCGCATCATGATACGGTAAAACCAAATAAAGGATACACGAGAGACCCTTTGAAGCCAGAAGTAATTGATGGAAAATTATACGGATTAGGAAGTAACGATGCGGGTGGATGTTTGGTGTCCTTACTGGCTACTTTCACATACTTTTACAATAAAGAAAATTTAAAGTACAATTTTGTAATTGTGGCGTCTGCCGAGGAAGAAAATTCAGGTCCAAATGGTTTAAATAGTATGTTAAAAATTATTCCGCGAATAGATTTTGCCATAGTTGGAGAACCAACATTAATGCAATTGGCAATTGCCGAAAAAGGTTTAATGGTTTTGAATTGTGAAGCTAGAGGAACTGCGGGCCATGCAGCGCATGGAATAGGTGATAATGCCATTTACAATGCTATTGCAGACATCAATTGGTTCCAAAATTTTGAATTTCCAAAGGTGTCTGAAACACTAGGGAAAGTTAAAATGACTGTTACGCAAATTGAAGCTGGTCATCAGCATAATGTTATACCAGCAAGTTGTAAATATGTTGTAGATGTGAGAGTTACGGACTCTTATAGTAATCAAGAAGTTTTTGATATCATAAACTCAAACGTAACATCTGAAGTATGCCCAAGATCAATTCGTTTAAATTCATCTTTCATACCAAAAAATCACCCAATTGTTGAAGCCGGAATTAAATTAGGAAGAGAAACCTATGGTTCTCCAACCTTATCTGATCAAGCAGTGCTGAGTTGTCCTTCTTTAAAACTAGGGCCAGGACAAAGTTTGCGCTCTCATACGGCTGATGAATTTATTTACATTCAAGAAATTAAAGAAGGAATCGATTTGTACATTAAAATATTAAATGAAATAATATAAAACTTTTTAATTATTGAATCGTGTAATGGTTATAATTTAAAACTTAAACAATTTAACGCTTAAAAATTTATAAAATGAAACTTTGGGATAAAGGATTTTCAACTGATAAAAAGATAGATTTATTTACTGTTGGAAACGACAGAGAGCTTGATTTAATTTTGGCAAAATATGATGTTGTTGGAAATATTGCTCATGCAAAAATGTTGTATAGTATTGGTTTGTTAACGGATAAAGAATTGAGGCAATTAGAAATAGAGTTGGAGTTAATTTTGGAAGATATAAAGAATGGAAATTTCACTATTGAAGATTCATTTGAAGATGTGCACTCTAAAGTTGAATTTTTGTTAACAGAGAAGTTGGGAGATGCGGGAAAAAAAATTCATACTGCTCGATCAAGAAACGATCAAGTTTTGGTGGATGTTCATTTGTATATAAAAGATGCATTAGAAGAAATTGAAGATGGTGTTGACGAGCTTTTTGACTTGCTAATTACATTGGCAGAGCATTATAAAGCTGTTTTATTGCCAGGTTATACCCATTTACAAGTAGCAATGCCATCATCATTTGGATTGTGGTTTTCAGCGTATGCGGAAACCTTAATTGACGATATTTATTTTTTAAAAGCAGCCTATAAAGTTGCAGATCAAAATCCGTTAGGTTCGGCGGCTGGTTATGGAAGTTCATTTCCTATTGATAGAGATTTTACCACAAAAGAACTAAATTTTGAAACCTTAAAGTTCAATTCCGTGGCTGCTCAAATGGGTAGAGGAAAATTAGAGAAGTCAGTAGCGTTTGCTATTAGCTCAGTAGCAAGTACATTATCTAAAATGAGCATGGATATTTGCTTGTATATGAGTCAGAATTTTAATTTTATTTCATTCCCTGATGAATTAACTACAGGTTCAAGTATTATGCCTCACAAAAAAAATCCAGATGTTTTTGAATTAATTAGAGGTAAATGCAACAAATTACAAGCACTTCCTTACGAGTTTACTTTAATTACAAATAATTTACCAAGTGGTTATCACAGAGATTTACAGTTATTGAAAGAGGGATTAATTCCATCTTTTTCAACCTTAAAATCGTGTTTAGAAATGTTAACGTATTCATTAAAAAATATTCAAGTGAAAGAGGATATTGTTGAGGATGAAAAATACGTGTATTTATTTAGTGTAGAAGAAGTTAATAAATTAGTTCAAAGTGGTGTTCCATTTAGAGACGCCTATAAAATTGTTGGGAAAAACATTAATGAAGGTAACTTTGATCCGGGTAAAAATGTAGTTCATACGCATAAAGGGAGTATTAGTAATTTGTGTTTAGATGAAATAGTAGCCAAGAAAAATAAAGCTTAAATCGCTGATGTATAAGTGCTAAAAAGCTATAATTATTTGTTAATTACAAGCATCCCAAATTGGATCTTTTGGTGTTGGGGCAAAAATAGTAATTTGTTCTTTTGATACTGGGTGAATAAATTCAATTTTGTGTGCATGTAAATGTATACTTGCATCTTTATTACTTCTGTCAAAACCATATTTTAGATCGCCTTTTATTGGTGATCCAATGGCAGCTAACTGACATCTAATTTGGTGGTGGCGCCCTGTTTCTAAATCAACTTCTAATAGATGGTAATTATCTAAAGATTTTAACAATTTATAATGAAGAATCGCTTTTTTACTTCCTTTAATTTCAGAAGAGTAGGAAGTGGATTTATTATTTTTAGGATTCTTTCTTAGAAAACCGATAAGGGTGTCAATATCCTTTTTTGGTTTGTTTTTTACAACTGCCCAATAGGTTTTGTTAACGGTTTTATCTCGAAGCATTTTGTTAAAACGTTCTAAAGCTTTTGATGTTTTTGCAAAAACAACTATACCAGTTGTAGGCCTGTCAAGTCTGTGCACAACACCTAAAAAAACATTTCCAGGCTTATCGTATTTTACTTTTATATACTGTTTAACAATTTCACTTAATGGAGTATCACCCGTTTTATCCCCTTGTACAATATCACCCGATTGTTTATTAACAACAATCAAATGGTTGTCTTCAAATAGTACATTTAAATTATTTATGGTTGAAGCCATTTTATAAATTATCTGAGAGCTGCTGATTTATTTCATCAATATATTGAAGTACTTCTTCTTTCCCATTTGAGGAACTTGCTGAAGTAACGAAATATTGTGGCATTGTTTCCCACAAAGTGCTCGTCATTTTTTTAGTATACAGTTTGATATTTTTATTTAATTCAGAGAGTTTTAATTTATCTGATTTTGTAAAAATAATACAAAATGGAATCTCATTTTCACCTAAAAACTCCATAAACTCTAAATCAATTTTCTGAGGTTCATGTCTGCAGTCAACTAGTACAAAAGAACAGATTAGTTGCTCACGTTGTAAGAAATAATTTTTTATAAAACTTTGAAAAGTTTTTTTAACAGTTTTGGAAACTCTTGCATAACCATATCCTGGCAAATCCACTAAAAACCAATTGTTATTTATTTTAAAATGATTAATAAGTTGTGTTTTTCCGGGTCTTCCTGAGGTTTTCGCTAACTTATTTTGACCAGTTAGCATATTAATTAAGGATGATTTTCCAACATTAGAACGTCCAATAAATGCATACTCTGGCAACCTTTCTTTTGGACATTTAGCCACATCGGAATTACTAATTACAAAATCAGCTGTTTTGATTTTCATTAGTTATAAGTTTCTTTCTTTTAGCCAGTTTTCTAGAATTCTATTAAATTCTTCAGGATGCTCCATCATAGGGGCGTGTCCGCACTTGTCAATCCAATATAAATTCGCATCTGGCATTAATTTTTGGAAGTCGATAGCAACTTCAGGAGGAGTTACAAGGTCATTTTTACCCCAAATTAAGCAGGTTGGAGTATTCATATCTGGCAAATCTTTCGCCATATTATGTCTAATAGCACTTTTAGCAATTGCTAGTGTTTTTATAACTCTGCTTCTATCATTAACTGAAGAGTATACTTCATCAACAACCTCTTTAGTTGCAATTTCAGGATCGTAAAATACTTCTTGTGTTTTTTCTTTTATATACTCGTAATTTCCTCTCTTAGGGTAAGTGTCTCCCATCGATTTTTCATACAAGCCAGAACTTCCTGTAAGTACAAGTCCAGAAACATTTTTTAAATTTAATTTTGTAAAATATAAGGCAATATGTCCTCCTAAAGAATTTCCGAGTAGAATAGCATTGTCAATATTTTTAAAAATCATAAATTCTTTTAAAAACTTAGAAATGCTTTTAACATTTGTTTTTAACAATGGTAAAGAATAAATTGGAAGTTCAGGAATAATTACCTTGTAACCTTTAGCAGAAAAATAGCTCAAAACATCATCAAAATTACTTAAAGCTCCCATTAGCCCGTGAAGTATAATTATTGGCTGTCCTTCTCCAGCTTCTAAATAACTAAATTTTCCTTCTTTTATAAGAGTTTTACCCATTAAATTTCAATTTTTATCCTGACCACAAAGGTAGTTTTTTTTTCTAAAATACCACTTTTTTATAATTGAAGGTAAATAAAAATTTAATTCGCTGTTTTTCAAAAAATTAGTTGTTTCAAGAGTAGGAATTCTAAAAGTTATTAACAAAGTGGGTAAAAGTGGGGAATTGTGGGAAAAAATTTATATTTTTGAATACAGTCAATTTAACCATGGTAAATTTAATTGGGACATACGAATGTAAAGCTGATACTAAAGGAAGACTTACCCTTTCGTCAGCATTAAAGAAACAGCTTTCACCCATTCTTCAAGAAGGGTTTGTGATTAAACGTGCTGTTTTCCATCCATGTTTAGAATTGTATCCAATGTCGGAATGGAATGTTTTGATGTCAAAAGTTAACAGGCTTAACAGATTTGTAAAAAAGAATAATGATTTTATTAGAAGGTTTACAGCAGGTGTAAAAATTATTGAATTAGATGCTTCAGGTCGACTATTAATTCCGAAAGACTTACAAACATTTGCGGGAATTACGAAAGATGTAGTGCTTTCTTCAGCAGTGAATATTATTGAGGTTTGGGACAAAGAAGCATACGAAAAAGTAGTTGAAGATTTAGCTGATGGTTTTGGAGAATTAGCGGAAGAGGTTATGGGAACTGTAAAATTTGACGATGATGATGGAGTATCATAACCCTGTTTTACTTAAAGAAAGTGTGGATGGTTTGAATATAAAGCCAAACGGAGTATATGTTGATGTTACTTTTGGTGGTGGAGGTCATTCAAAAGAAATATTAAGTAGGTTAAATGAAAAAGGAAAACTATTTGCTTTTGATCAAGATGATGATGCAAAAAATAATATAATTGATGATGAACGTTTTACGTTGATTCCTCAGAATTTTAGATTTATAAAAAGGTATTTGCGTTTTTATGGAGTGAAAAAAGTAGATGGAATTTTAGCAGACTTGGGTGTTTCATCTCATCAGTTCGATGAAGCTGATCGTGGATTCTCAACAAGATTTGACGCGGATTTGGATATGAGAATGAATCAATCAGATGAGTTATCAGCTTTTCAAGTGGTTAATTTCTATACTGAAGAAAAATTAGCAGATGTATTGTTTCAATATGGAGAGTTAAGAAATGCTAGAGCTATTGCGAAAAAAATAGTTGAAACTAGAGCTGAAAAGAAAATTAGAACAAGTTTTCAATTAAAAGAAGTATTAAGTGCATTTGTGCCAAAATCTGTTGAACATAAGGTTTTAGCTCAAATATTTCAAGCTATTCGAATAGAGGTAAATCAAGAGATTGAAGTATTGAAAGAATTTTTGTTACAGATACCGGAAGTGTTGAATACAGAAGGGCGTTTGAGTGTAATTTCATATCATTCCTTAGAAGATAGATTGGTTAAAAGATTTATTAGAAACGGACTTTTTGAGGGTGAGCCAGAAAAGGATTTTTATGGAAATATAAATGTTCCGATGAAAAAAGTAGGAAAAATGATTGTTCCTTCTTTTCAGGAAATAAAAGAAAATAATAGAGCTAGAAGTGCAAAATTGAGAATAGCAACATTAAAATAATGTCAACATTCAAGAGAAGCATATACGATATATTAAAAGGGAATTTTTTAGTAAGTGATAATTCCTTTAAAAATTGGCGCTTTATTTTGTTTGTGGTGATGTTAATGTTGCTAATGATTGCAAGTTCGCATAGCTCAGATAAAAAAGTGATGGAGATTGCAAGATTAAATAAACAAATAAAAGAATTGCAATCAGAATTTGTTGATACGCGTTCAATTTCAATGAAATTAAAATTAGAATCAACAATTAGAAATAAAGTATTGGATTTGGAATTAAAACCAAGTGACAATCCGCCACAAGTTATAAGGGTAACTTCAAAAAACAACTAAAATTGGCTGTTACACAAAAAAACATATTAAATAAACTATACGTTGTATTCGTATTTATCACGTTGTTTTTAATAGCTATAATTTTTAGACTAACAACTATTCAATTTGCTGATGGTGAAAAATATAGAAACTTGTCAGAACAATTGACACTTAGAAACGACACCATCTTTGCAAATAGAGGAAATGTTTTTTCAGCTGATGGGAGTTTATTAGCAACATCAATGTCTCAATATGAAATTAGAATGGATGCTGTTACAGTTGATGCAAAAGTATTTGAAAATGAAATAAGAAATCTTTCTGTTGAGTTATCAACAATGCTTGGAAATAAAGCTTCTTATTGGGAATCAAAAATTAGAAAAGCACGAAACAATAGAAACCGGTATTTGTTTATTACTAAAAAATTGGGATATAACGATTATATGAAGATTAAGAGTTTTCCAATTTTTAAGTTAGGAATGTATAAAGGAGGCTTTATTGCAGAGCAGTCTACAGTGAGAGCACATCCACTAGGTAAAGTTGCTGAAAGAACTATAGGTTATGATGATTACAGAGGTGGGCCAGGAATTGAAGGTGCATACAGAAGTTATTTGAAAGGAAAGCACGGTTGGAGAATGAAACAAAAAATTGCTCAAGGTCAATGGAAACCAATAAATGATACAAATGAAAAGGAGCCAATTGATGGTAAAGATATTGTAACCACTATTGATATTAACATTCAAGATATTGCTCATCATTCTTTGTTAAAACAATTGGAGTATTATCAAGCAGAGCATGGTTGTGTAGTTGTTATGGAGACTAAGACAGGTGAAATTAAAGCAATTTCTAACCTAGGAAGAAGTTCCCAAGGGAAATATTATGAGAAAAGAAACTATGCAATTTATGAATCTCATGAACCTGGATCAGCTTTTAAAGTAATGTCAATGGTTGCAGCTTTAGAATTAGGAGCAATTGATACAAGCACAGTTGTTGATACTGGTGAAGGAAGATTTAAAATGCACGGAAGATATATTAATGATTCTAAAAGAGGTGGATATGGTAAAATTTCTGCGGCCCGTGCCTTAGAGGTTTCTTCAAATATTGGATTTGCCAGATTGATTGATGAAAATTTTTATGAGCAACCTGACAAGTTTATAAATAGCTTAAAAAAAATGCATTTAAATAATCAAATTGGGCTATCAATAAAAGGAGAAGGGAAGCCAAATATTCCAAGTCCAGGAGATGAAATATGGAGTAAAAATGCATTAGCATCTATAGCTTATGGCTACAATCTCACATTAACGCCTTTACAAACGTTGACATTTTACAATGCAATTGCAAATAATGGTGAAATGATAAAACCAAAATTTGTAAAAGAAATTCGTGCTTGGAATAAAAATGTTCAAGTTTTCGAAAAAGAAGTAATTGACCCTCAAATTTGCTCAAAAGAGACGATTAGTAAAGTTCAAGAAATTTTGAAAAATGTAGTGGTAAGAGGAACTGGTCAAAAATTGTATGACGAACATTTCTCCATGGCAGGTAAAACAGGTACTGCCAGAACAGAATATGGAAATAGTGTGGAATGGCAAAAAGACAAGAAGTATATTTCGTCATTTACTGGGTATTTTCCAGCTGAAAATCCCAAGTACTCTTGCATTGTAGTTATTCATAAACCTGATATTAAAACTGGTTTTTATGGAGCTGATGTTTCTGGCCCAGTATTTAAAGATATAGCACAAAAAATTTATACTTCAAATTATATTATTAATAAGATTGATAATGTTGCACCAAATTTTGCAAGTGTTAAAAATAGCTATGATACATATTATTCAAAATCAAACAAGGAATTTACTTCAATCCCAAATGTAAAAGGAATGGCAGCTATGGATGCCATTTCTTTACTTGAAAATATAGGTTTAACTGTAAATTTTCAAGGTGAGGGGAAAGTGAACGAACAATCAATAAATGCTGGTGAAAAGCTAGTAAAAGGAGCAACAATAGTATTAAAATTAATTTAGTTGAGGTTAATTAAAGACATATTATATAAGGTTAGTATCAATGCTATTTATGGCAGTACTGAAAAACAAGTACAAAGCATTGAATTTGATTCTAGAGAAGTTAAGTCAAATAGTTTGTTTGTTGCTCAAAAAGGTCTTGTGTTTGATGGACATAAATTTATTGATAAAGCAATTAGTTTAGGAGCAAGTGCAATTGTTTGTGAAGATTTACCAACTAAAATAGTTGAAAATGTTACCTATATCCAAGTTGAGGATTCAAATAGCGCATTAGCAATTATAGCTTCCAATTTTTACGATAATCCTTCTTCAAAATTAAAATTAGTTGGTGTTACTGGTACAAATGGAAAAACTACAATTACAACGCTATTATATCAATTGTTTCAAAAAGCGGGTTATAAAACAGGGCTTTTGTCAACTGTTAAAATTATGGTTGATACATTTCAATATGAAGCGACTCACACTACACCAAATTCTGTTTTAATTAATAAGTACTTAAATGAAATGGTTGAGTTAGGTATTGATTATTGTTTTATGGAAGTTAGTTCTCACGGAATTCATCAAAAAAGAACAGAAGGGTTGCAATTTAGTGGAGGTGTATTTACAAATTTAACACACGATCATTTAGATTATCATAAAACATTTAAGGAATATAGAGATGTAAAAAAATCATTTTTTGATGGTTTGCCAAAGTCTGCTTTTGCCTTGGTAAATATTGATGATAAAAATGGAGGAGTAATGCTTCAAAATACAATTGCAAAAAAATACGGCTATGCTTTAAAAACGATGGCAAATTTTAAAGCTAAAATTTTGGAAAATCAATTTTCAGGGCTATTACTCAATATCAATGGAAATGAAGTTTGGACAAAATTAACAGGTAGTTTTAATGCTTATAATTTAGTTGCTGTGTATGGAGTTGCTAATTTGTTAGGTTTAGATTCTACGGAAACACTAACACATATTAGTGAATTAGAAAGTGTCAGCGGTAGGTTTCAACATTTTATTTCTAGCAATGGTATTACAGCTGTAATTGATTATGCACATACGCCAGATGCTTTAAAAAATGTATTAGAAACCATTAATAATATAAAAACGGGTAATGAACAAATTATTACCGTTGTGGGATGTGGTGGAGATCGCGATAAAGCCAAACGTCCAATCATGGGACGAATAGCTTCTCAGTTGAGTACACAGGTGATTTTTACTTCAGACAATCCAAGAAGTGAAAATCCACAATCAATTATTGAGGAAATTGAAGCTGGAGTTGAGCCTCAAAATTTTAAAAAAACAGTATCGATTTTAGATAGAGAACAAGCTATTAAAACAGCAACCAAATTTGCTCATAATGGAGATATTATTTTAATAGCAGGAAAAGGGCATGAAACGTATCAAGAAGTGAATGGAAAGCGATCGCATTTCGACGATTATGAAAAAATAACTAAACTGTTAAAATCCATAGAAAGCTAAAAGCATGTTATATTATTTATTTGAATATTTAGAAAATCATTACAATGTAACAGGAGCAGGGTTATTTCAATATATCTCTTTTAGATCTGCATTGGCTTTTATTCTTTCATTACTTTTTTCAACAATTTATGGAAAAAGAATTATCAATTATTTACAGCGAATGCAAGTAGGTGAATCGGTGAGGGATTTAGGACTTGAAGGACAAGTAGAAAAAGCTGGCACACCAACAATGGGAGGTGTAATTATAATTTTAGCAACCTTAATACCGGTATTATTATTTGCTCAAATAGATAACATATATATAATTCTGTTAATTGTTACAACCTTGTGGATGGGTGCAATTGGGTTTATTGATGATTATATTAAAATTTTCAAAAAAGACAAAGACGGACTAAAAGGAAGATTCAAAATTTTGGGTCAGGTTACTTTGGGGATTTTTGTTGGTGCAATGCTTTATTTTCATCCTAGTGTAACTATGAAAGAAAAGTTACCTGTAAAGGATCAATATGTTACAGAAAAGGGGGTTCCAGTTTTATTTGCGGATGCTGAGAAATCTACAAAAACAACAATTCCATTTTTAAAAAATAATGAATTAGAGTATGCGAGTGTTTTGGAATTGTTTGGAAAAGGTTTGAAGGATTACGCTTGGATAATTTTTATCCCTATTGTAATTTTTATTATAACTGCAGTTTCGAATGGAGCAAATTTAACAGACGGTATTGATGGGTTAGCGGCAGGATCTTCGGCAATCATTGTTCTTACATTAGGGATTTTTGCGTGGGTTTCGGGTAATATTATTTTCGCTAATTATTTGGATGTTATGTACATACCAAATTCTGGAGAAATGACCATTTTTATCGCAGCGTTTGTTGGTGCTTTAGTTGGGTTTTTATGGTATAACACCTACCCCGCTCAAGTTTTTATGGGAGATACAGGTAGCTTAACTATTGGAGGTATTATTGCTGTTTTAGCAATATCAGTTCGTAAGGAATTATTAATTCCCATTTTAGCAGGAGTGTTTTTCATTGAAACTTTATCAGTGATACTTCAGGTAAGTTACTTTAAATATTCTAGAAAAAAGTATGGAGAAGGAAGGCGAATTTTTAAAATGTCACCATTGCATCATCATTATCAAAAAACTGGATATCATGAAAGTAAAATTGTTACTCGCTTTTGGATTATTGGAATTTTATTAGCGGTATTTGCAATAGTAACTTTAAAGTTGCGATAAATGAAATTAGTTATCCTAGGAGCAGGTGAAAGCGGTGTTGGAACAGCCATTTTGGGAAAACAAAAAGGATATAATGTTTTTGTTTCTGATAAAGGAATAATTGCAAAAAAGTATAAAAAAGTTCTTTTAAATAATAATATTTCTTTTGAAGAAGGAAATCATACAGAAGTTAAAATTTTTGATGCTGATTTGGTTATGAAGAGTCCGGGAATTCCAGATTCTGTTAATGTGGTGAGAGCATTGAGGGAAAAAGGGATTTTGGTAATTTCTGAAATTGAGTTTGCGGCAAAATTTACAAATGGAGTTATTGTTGGTATTACAGGATCAAATGGTAAAACTACAACAACAATGTTAGTAAATAATATATTAAAAAAAGCTAAACTTAATGTAAGTATGGGAGGAAATATTGGGAATAGTTTTGCACAACAAGTTGCTGAAAAAGATTCAGCATTTCATGTGTTGGAGTTAAGTAGTTTTCAATTAGATGGTATTGAAGATTTTGCACCACATATTGCAATTATTACTAATATAACTCCTGATCATTTAGATAGATATGATTATCAATTTGAAAATTATATCAATTCAAAGTTTAGAATTACAAAAAATCAAACAGAAGATGATTTTTTAATTTATGACGCGGATGATGAAGTTATTTTAGATTGGTTAAAACGCAATAAGGTAAAGGCAACTTTAGTTCCATTTTCATTAAAAAAAGAAGTAGAAAAAGGTGTTTATTTAAAAGAAGATACAATAATAATAAAATATAAAATAGAAGATACTATAATGAAGACTTCAAATCTAGCATTAAAAGGAAAACATAACACAAAAAATGCTATGGCAGCGGCTATGGCAGCTTCAATACTAAAAGTTAGAAAAGACTTAATAAGAGAAAGTTTAGAGGATTTTGAAGGTGCTGAGCATAGACTGGAAAAGGTGTTAACAATTAACGGAGTTGATTATATTAATGACTCAAAGGCAACAAATGTGAATGCAACATTTTATGCATTAGATAGTATGCAATCTCCAACACTTTGGATAGTTGGAGGAGTAGATAAAGGAAATGATTATTTAGATTTAATGCCGTTGGTACGAGAAAAAGTTAAGGCAATAATTTGTTTAGGGGTCGATAATAGAAAAATTGTAGAAACATTTTACAATGTTGTTGATTTAATCGTGGAAACTGCAGGTGCAGAAGAAGCGGTTAAAGTAGCATATAAAATTGCAGAAAAAGGAGATAATGTTTTGTTGTCTCCAGCATGCGCTAGTTTTGATTTATTTGAAAATTATGAAGACAGAGGAAATAAATTTAAACAAGCCGTTAGAGAATTATAATTTAATTTTTAGAAGCTAGAACTTGAAAAATATACTCAAAAATATTGAAGGAGATCGCGCAATTTGGGCAATAGTTACCATATTGGCTGTGTTGTCGTTTTTACCAGTATATAGTGCAAGTACAAATTTAGTATATGTAGTAAATAATGGAACTACTACGTTTCATTTATTCAAGCATGCTTTTTTATTGATTTGTGGTTTCTTAATTATTTATGCTGTTCATAAAATTCCTTTTAGGTATTTCAGTGGAGGGTCAGTATTAATGATTCCGCTGGTTATATTTTTATTGATTTATACCATTACACAAGGAACTACTATTGGAGGTGCAAATGCAAGTCGTTGGATTCAAATTCCATTTATTGGAATCGGTTTTCAAACTTCAACATTGGCCGGTTTGGTATTAATGGTTTATGTAGCGCGTTATTTAGCTCGTAATAAAGATAATGAAAACATAACTTTTAAAGAAACAGCACTTCAATTATGGTTACCAGTCGCTTGTATTTTAGCTTTAATTTTACCTGCTAACTTTTCAACTACTGCTATTGTTTTTTGCATGATACTATTACTGTCATTTATTGGTGGTTATCCATTAAAATATATTGCATCTGTTGTGGGAATAGGTGTTCTAAGTTTAACTCTATTTGTGCTTGTTGCAAAAGCATTTCCTGATGCAATGCCAAATAGAGTTGATACTTGGATGAGTAGAATAGAAAATTTTTCAAACAAGAATGCTGAAGAAGGTTATCAGGTAGAAAAAGCCAAAATAGCAATAGCTAGTGGTGGTTTGCAAGGAAGAGGACCTGGAAAGAGTATTCAGAAAAACTTTTTACCACAATCATCATCCGATTTTATTTTTGCCATTATTGTTGAAGAATATGGACTGTTAGGAGCTTCAGTTGTAATACTTATGTATTTTTTATTGCTCTTTAGAATTGTGATGGCAGCAAAAAAAGCAACAAGCATTTTTGCTACATTATTAATCATTGGAGTTGGTTTACCCATTATTTTTCAAGCAATAATTAATATGGCGGTTGCGGTTAATTTATTTCCAGTAACTGGACAAACATTACCACTTATAAGCAGTGGAGGTACCTCAATTTGGATGACATGTTTTGCATTGGGTATTATATTAAGTGTAACTGCTGATAAAGAAAAAAAAGAGAGTATAGATAATGATGAAAACCCTTTAGATATTTTACATGAAGCAATCGGTTAATATCATATTAAGTGGAGGAGGAACAGGTGGACATATTTATCCAGCGGTTTCTATAGCGAATGAGCTAAAAGTTTCATATCCAGAAGCTAAATTTTTGTTCGTGGGAGCAAAAGATAGAATGGAAATGGAAAAAGTGCCTCAATCAGGATATGATATTAAAGGTTTATGGATTTCTGGAATTCAAAGGAAATTAACATTAAAAAATTTATCATTTCCATTTAAATTAATAAGTAGTTTGTGGAATGCCCACAAAATAATCAAAAAGTTTAAGCCAAGTATTGTAATTGGAACTGGAGGGTTCGCAAGTGGCCCAACTTTGTTTATGGCAAATAGAAAAGGTATAAAAACGCTGATACAAGAACAAAATTCATATCCAGGAATTACCAATAAATTATTATCAAAAAAAGCAGATAAAATTTGTGTTGCCTATGATGGATTAGAACGTTTTTTCCCTTCAGAAAAAATTATAAAAACAGGGAATCCTGTTCGTCAAGATCTATTAACTATTGAAGGAAAAAAAGAAGAAGCAAAAGCTCATTTTAAATTAGATATTGATAAAAAAACATTAGTAATAATTGGAGGAAGTTTAGGGGCAAGAGCAGTTAATAATTTAATTGAAAAACATATTAAATGGCTTGTTTCTAATAAGGTTCAAGTAATTTGGCAAACGGGTAAATTGTACTATGATGAATTTAAAAAATATGATGAATTAGAAGGGGTTAAAACCTATGCTTTTTTAAACAGAATGGATTTAACCTACGCCGCAGCTGATTTTTTAATTAGCAGAGCAGGAGCAAGTTCAATTTCTGAGTTATGCATTGTTGGTAAACCTGTCATTTTTATTCCATCACCAAATGTTGCTGAAGATCATCAAACAAAAAATGCTTTGGCTGTTGTAACAAAAGATGCTGCGCTATTATTGAAACAATCAGAGTTAAATATGTTTCAAACAATGTTTAGTGAGTTGTTAAATGACGAACAATTACAAAAAAAATTAAGTGATAATATTAAAAAGTTGGCATTACCAAATGCAACAAAAAATATAGTAAAGGAAATTGAAAAATTATTAATTAGTTAAGTAGTTTGAATATAAAAAATATACATAACGTTTATTTCATAGGTATTGGAGGCATAGGAATGAGTGCCATTGCAAGTTATTTTAAAAGTAGCGGCAAAAACGTTGCTGGATATGATAAAGACGCTTCCCAAATTACCAATTCACTTCAAAAAAATGGAATAGCCATTCATTTTAAAGATTCAATAGATTTAATTCCTTTAGAATTTAAACAAAAAAATGGAACACTGATTATTTATACGCCGGCTGTATCTATAAATCATTCTGAGCTTAATTATTTTTTAACCAATAATTTTAGTGTAGTTAAGCGTTCTGAAATTTTAGGTGAAATTACTAAAAATTCTATTTGTTTAGCGGTCGCTGGTACACATGGAAAAACAACAACGTCAACTATCTTAGGTCATATTTTAAATGAAGCAAATGTAAATGCAACCTCTTTTTTGGGTGGAATTTCTGAGAATTATAATTCAAATTTAATTTTTGGAGGAACTGAAGTTACTGTTGTTGAAGCCGATGAATTTGATAGATCATTTTTAAAACTTTCTCCTAATATTGCATGCATTACTTCTATGGATGCAGATCATTTAGATATTTATGGAAATCATTCTGAATTGGAAAAATCTTTTAGCGAATTTGCGGCTAAAGTTTCGGATACTCTAATAGTACGAAAAGGGTTACCACTTCATGGTATTACTTTTGGAATTGAAGAGCAAGCAGATTATGATGCTCAAAATATAAGAATTCAAAACGGGACTTATCAATTTGATATTCAAACCCCAAATGAATACATAAAAAATATACAAATAAACTTACCAGGAAAACATAATGTGCTAAATACGGTGGCGGCTTTGGCAATGGCAACAATTTTTGGAATTTCTATTCCTGTCATTGCTAAAGCTTTACTAACATTCAAAGGCATAAAAAGACGTTTTTCTTATAAAATAAAAACAGAAAATTTAGTATTAATTGATGATTATGCACATCATCCAACAGAGATAAATGCAGTTATTAGTTCCGTAAAAGAAATGTATCCAACTAAAAAAGTTCTTGGTATTTTTCAACCTCATTTATTTAGTAGAACAAAAGATTTTGCAGATGATTTTGCAAAAAGTTTGTCAAAATTTGACGAAATAATTTTACTCAATATTTACCCAGCGCGTGAATTACCAATTGAAGGAGTAACTTCAGAGTGGTTGTTAAGTAAAATTATTGGAAATAATAAACAGGTTTCTTCAAAAGAAAAATTAGTAGAAAACGTTTTAAAATCTAATGCACAAGTAATTGTTATGATTGGTGCAGGAGATATAGGTGAATTAGTTGATGTAATAAAAAATAATTTGAGTGTTGAAAATTAATTGGATTTACATAAAAGGTTTTGTCTTACTTGGACTTGTAGCATTTTTGTATGGATTTTCATACCAGAAAAATCATGTAAAAAAAGTAAAGGATATTGTGATTGAATTTGAGGAAGGAAAGAACATGTTTATGAGTCATGAAATAGTTAATAAATTGTTAATACAAAATAATCTAACAGTTAAAAACCAACCGAAATCTGTTATAGATTTACATCAATTAGAGTTAAATGTACTATCACACTCCATGGTGGAAGATGCAACCATTTTTTTAACAGTTGATGGTTTGTTGAAAGCTAAGATAAAACAACGAACCCCTATTGCAAGAGTTTTATCAAGCGCAAAGAGCTATTATATTGATAAACAAGGGAAAGCAATGCCGCTATCAAAAAATTATACAGCTAGAGTGCTATTGGTTTATGGTGATATAATAGATGAAAATATAGAAGATATACATGTATTAGTTACAAGAATTTTGAAAGACGAATTCTTAAAAAAACAAATTATTAGCGTTACAAAGATTCTAAATAATGAGTATGTTTTAAAGACTAGAGTTGGTAGTCAAAAAATTATTTTGGGAAGGCTAGTTAATTTGGAAGAGAAGTTTAAAAATTTGAAATCGTTTTTTAATAAAACAATGGCAGATAAAACAATAGAAAAGTACAGTACAATTAATTTAAAATACAACAAGCAAGTTGTGTGTACAAAAATGTAAAATATGGAACATGATGATATTTCAGTAGGGCTAGATATAGGAACAACAAAAATTGTTGCTATGATTGGGCGCAGAAATGAATATGGTAAAATTGAGTTGCTTGGAATAGGTAAGGCCAAAAGCTTAGGTGTGCACAGAGGTGTTGTTAATAATATAACCCAAACAATACAATCAATTCAAATGGCAGTTGATGAAGCAATTGCTGTATCAGGAATTAAAATTAATGAAGCTGTTGTAGGAATTGCAGGTCAACATATTAGAAGTTTACAACATAGCGATTATATAACCCGTCCAAATTCTGAAGAAGTTATTTCAGATGAAGATTTAGAAAAGTTAGAAAAACAAGTATATAAATTAGTAATGCTTCCTGGAGAAGAAATAATTCATGTGCTTCCACAAGAATTTAAAGTTGATGGACAAGCTGAAATTACAGAACCTGTTGGGATGTATGGAGGAAGGTTGGAAGCAAATTTTCACGTGGTGGTGGGTCAGGTTTCTTCCATTAGAAATATTGGTAGATGTATTAAAAGTGCTGGATTAAATTTGGCAGGAATAACTCTAGAACCATTAGCATCAGCTGAAGCAGTTTTAAGTAATGAAGAAAAAGAAGCTGGGGTTGCATTAATTGATATAGGTGGAGGAACAACAGATTTAGCCATTTTTAAAAATGGAATTATTAGGCATACTGCTGTAGTTCCCTTTGGAGGAAATGTTATTACAGAAGATATAAAAGAAGGTTGTTCAATAATTGAAAAACAAGCTGAATTATTAAAAACAAAATTTGGTTCTGCTTGGCCTGGAGAAAATAAGGACAATGAAATTGTATCAATTCCTGGATTAAGGGGTAGAGATCCAAAAGAAATTACACTAAAAAACTTATCTAAAATAATTCATGCTAGGGTGGTAGAAATTGTTGAGCAAGTATTTTTAGAAATTAAAAATTATGGCCATGAGGAGCCTAAGAAAAAATTGATTGCAGGCATTGTATTAACAGGTGGAGGTGCACAATTAAAGCATATTAAGCAGCTGGTAGAATATATTACTGGAATGGATACAAGAATTGGGTATCCTAATGAAAATTTAGCTGGAGATTCAGATGAAAGTTTGTCAAGTCCGCAATATGCAACTGCGGTAGGACTTTTAATGAATGGGTTAAATAAGATTGAGAAAAATAAAGAAAAAGAATCTCAATCAGCTAATGCAGAACCTATTGAAGAAGAAATACAAGAAGATGAAAAAGTTGAAGAACCTAAAAAATCCATTTTTGAAAAATGGGGAGATAAGTTCAGAGATTTTTTAGACAATGCAGAATAAAAATAAATTAAGAAAAGACCAATAAAAATATATTATGAGCAATTCAGATTTTAGCAACATTTCATTCGATTTACCTAAGAATCAATCCAACGTTATTAAAGTTATAGGAGTTGGTGGTGGAGGTAGTAATGCTGTCAATCATATGTATGCACAAGGAATAAAAGGCGTCGATTTTGTGATATGTAATACCGATGCTCAGGCATTACAAAACAGTCCAATTCCTACGAAAATACAACTTGGAGTTTCATTAACGGAGGGATTAGGAGCTGGTGCAAATCCAGAAGTTGGTGAGCAAGCAGCTTTAGAAAGTATTCAAGAAATAAAAGATATGCTTTCTTCAAACTCTAAAATGGTTTTTATTACTGTTGGAATGGGTGGTGGTACTGGTACAGGTGCAGCACCTATTATTGCTAAGGTGGCTAGGGAACTCGATTTATTAACAATTGGTATTGTAACTACTCCATTCAGTTTTGAAGGTAAAATGCGTAATGAACAAGCTCAAAAGGGTATTGAAAAATTACGTGAATATTTAGATTCTATGGTTGTAATTAATAACAATAAATTAAGAGAAGTTTATGGAAACTTAGGCTTTAAAGCAGGGTTTTCTAAAGCCGATGAAGTGTTATCAACTGCCTCAAGAGGTATAGCAGAAGTTATTACGCACCATTATACTCAAAATATCGATTTAAAAGATGCTAAAACAGTACTTTCTAATAGTGGAACGGCTATTATGGGTTCTGCAAGTGCTAGTGGAGTGAATAGATCTGAAGATGCAATTTCAAAAGCATTAGATTCTCCATTGTTAAATGACAATAAAATTACTGGAGCTAAAAATGTATTACTTCTAATTGTTTCTGGTGCAGAAGAAATTACTATTGATGAGATTGGAGAAATTAACGATTTTATCCAATCTGAAGCCAAATCTGATGTAAATATAATTATGGGTGTTGGAGAAGATGAGTCTTTAGGAGATGCCATTTCTGTTACCATAGTAGCTACAGGCTTTAATAAAGATCAACAGCATGAAATTTCAAATACTGACCCTAAAATCATTAAGCATGTTTTGGGTGATGAACAAGAAGCAACACATGATTTTTCTAAGAAAAATATAGATACTTCTTTTAAAAATCCAGTTAGCACCCATATTGAAGATTCTCCTAAGGTTGAAGATAAAATTGTTTATGATTTAGGTGAAGAAATTGAAGAAAAATTCGAAATAATTCCAACTACTGAGTTTATTAAAAATATTGATGTGGTTTATGAAGAAGTTTCAACAGATACATTAGCTGATGATTTTGTAATCACTTCAATGAATGAAAATAAGGAACAAGAGGTTGAAATTAAAGAAGATGAAGAAAATCAAATATCCTTAACCTTTGATTTACCCATTTCTGAAACAAAAAAACAGATTGAAAATGTTGAGCCAAAAACAGATATTAATTCTTTAAATGTTGTTGATCATCAAATAGTAAGCGCTCCAAAAGAAGTGGAAGAAGATATTTATTTTTCTTTAGAAGATTACACTGAATTAGAAGCTAATTTGTCAAAAGCATCTAAACCAGCTGCAGATGAGGAACCAGTAAATGAGGATTTACACTTTACGCTCAGGTCTGAAGCTACTGCTGAAGAATCTGAAGTAAGTATTGAAAATTATGAAGTTATAGACCATAAAGAAATTTCACCTTTGGATTTAACTATTGAAGAGCTACAAAAAAGAGCTGCTCAAAGACGAGAAAAAATGAAAAATTTCAACTATAAATTTGTAAATAAAGTAAATAAAAATATTGACGAAATTGAAAAACAACCAGCCTATAAAAGAATGGGAGTAGAACTTGATGAAACCTCTCACTCATCAGAAGTTACTCAATCAAGAACAACTCTTGAAGTAGATGATAATGATGATATTCAATTTAGATCTAATAATTCATTTCTACATGACAATGTAGATTAAAATATTGCCCAAAGACGATTGCCCTTAGATGAATTTTCTAAGTTTTAAACTCGGAAACCTTTACTAAAAATAAAGATTTTCGGGTTCTTTTTTTTATCTTAGCAAACTAAAAATAGTTAAGTATGAGTTTACAACAAGAGTTAATGAGTAAGTTGAAAGAAGCTATGAAAGCTAAAGATACAGTATCCTTAGAATCTTTAAGAGCAATAAAATCTGAAATATTATTAGCTCAAACAAAAGGAGGAGCGGCAAGTGAATTAACTAAAGAGGAAGAAATTAAGTTACTTCAAAAATTAGTGAAACAAAGAAAAGATAGTGCTTCTATTTTTATTGAGCAAGGAAGAAATGATTTAGCCGAACCAGAATTAGCTCAGGTTCAAATAATTGCGCAATTTTTGCCAGAGCAAATGAGTGAGGGAGATTTAAAGAAAGTTATTGCTGAAATTATGGAAAAAATTGGAGCAACTTCAATTAAAGATATGGGTAAAGTAATGGGAATTGCCTCTAAGCAACTAGCTGGAAAAGCCGATGGAAAAGCGATTTCTACAGTTGTAAAGCAACTTTTAGGATAAAATTTAATAGGCCTCGTGGCGCAACTGAATAGCGCACTGGATTTCGGCTCCAGCGGTTACAGGTTTGAATCCTGTCGGGGTCACTATAGAACCTTCAATCTGATAAGTTGAAGGTTTCTTTAATATTGTGTATAATTGAAGGTTAATCGTAAAGGTTAGGAACAATTATACTGACTTATTTGCAAATTATTAATGATTTAAATCATAGTAATTCACATTATATTTCTCGAACTTTATGTTGAATATAAAATTATGCAGTATGAATCGTTTGGATCCCGTATCGAAAATAATGACAACAAAATTGGTAACCTTAACTTTAATGGATGATTTATTTAAGGCTGAAAAATTATTTAAAGAACATCATATTCGTCATATACCAATTGTGGAAAATGAACATATAATTGGAATGCTTGGATTCACAGATTTAGAGCGGATTAGTTTTTTAGATGCATTTGATGCAAGTGAAACAAAAATTGATAATGCAATTTATAATATGTTAAATATTGGCCAGCTAATGGTTAAAAATTTAATAAAAGTAAATTCTTCTACTACTATTAAATCGGTTGTGGAAATATTATCCAAGAATGAATTTCATGCATTACCTGTTGTAGAGAATAATATTCTAGTAGGAATAGTTACAACAACAGATATATTAAAATATTTGTTGAATCAGTATGAATTAGAATTGAATTAATTATTCTGGCGAGACTAAATTTTTTAAATTTTCAATAGTTTTTGTAGGGTTTTCACTTTTAAATACAAAACTTCCAGCTACAAAGGCATCTGCGCCAGCTTCAGAAAGCTGTTCTATGTTTTGATCAGTTACACCTCCATCTACTTCAATGATTGCTTTAGAACCTGTATATTCAATTAAGTGTTTTAGTTGTTCAACTTTCTTATAGGTATTTTCAATAAAACTTTGTCCGCCAAATCCAGGATTTACACTCATAATTAACACTAAGTCTAAATCAATTATGATATCTTCTAGCACGGCAATAGGTGTGTGTGGGTTTAATGAAACCCCTGCTTTCATCCCTTCAGCTTTTATGGCTTGCACGGTTCTATGCAAATGGCTACAGGCTTCATAATGCACTGTTAAAATATCAGCACCCACTTTTTTAAAGTCTGTAATATATCTGTCAGGATTAACAATCATTAAATGAACATCCATAGTTTTAGTAGCATGCTTTTTTATAGCGTTTATAACTGGCATTCCAAATGAAATGTTTGGTACAAAAACTCCATCCATAACATCAATATGAAACCAGTCTGCTTTGCTATTATTTACCATTTCTACATCACGTTGTAAGTTGCCAAAATCTGCGGCTAGAATTGAAGGAGCAATTAGTTTATTCATTTTATTAATTGTTGTTTTTGCAAAAGTATTATAATAAAAGAAAAACGCTCGAATTTTCGAGCGTTTTTCTTTTATTATCCTAAATAAGTTTTTAATATTTTACTTCTTGAAGTATGCTTAAGTCTTCGAATAGCTTTTTCTTTTATTTGACGAACACGTTCACGCGTTAAATCAAATGTTTCTCCAATTTCTTCTAATGTCATTGGATGTGCATCACCTAAACCAAAATATAACTGAACTACATCAGCTTCTCTAGGTGTTAAGGTTTCAAGAGCACGTTCAATTTCAACTTTTAATGACTCGTGTAATAAGGCTCTATCTGGATTTGGAGATTCGCCAGTGTTTAACACATCGTATAAGTTTGAATCTTCTCCTTCAATTAATGGAGCATCCATAGATACGTGACGACCAGAATTTTTCATAGATTCTTTAACGTCATTAATAGTCATATCTAATTTCTTTGCAATTTCTTCAGCAGAAGGAGGTCTCTCGTTTTCTTGCTCTAAAAATGCATACATTTTATTTATTTTATTAATGGAGCCAATTTTATTTAATGGTAAACGTACAATACGAGATTGTTCAGCTAACGCTTGTAAAATTGATTGACGAATCCACCATACAGCATATGAAATAAATTTAAAACCACGAGTTTCATCAAAACGTTTAGCAGCTTTAATTAACCCTAAATTTCCTTCATTAATTAAATCTGGTAGTGTTAATCCTTGATTTTGATATTGTTTAGCCACAGAAACAACAAAACGTAAATTAGCTTTTGTTAATTTTTCTAAAGCAACTTGGTCACCAGCTCTAATTCGTTGAGCTAACTCAACTTCCATTTCAGCAGTAATTAAATCTACTTTTCCAATCTCCTGTAAATATTTATCTAATGATGCAGTTTCTCTGTTAGTAACCTGTTTGGTAATTTTAAGTTGTCTCATTTAAATAGTTTAGATATTTTTGTTAGTATATGGTGTACATTATATTATACGTAGTATTTTTGAAAATGTTACAAAATGTTTAATAAATTATGAATTTGTGACTTCTATTTAATAAATGTGTCTTAAAACTTATAACCCAAGCGTAGATATTTGAAATCAAAAGAAGAAATATCGATATTAAGTGACAACGAACTTATTGTTAAAATTGTAAAAACCAATGATACTCATTTGTTTGCTATTTTATATGATCGTTACGTGGGTGTAGTTTATAATAAGTGTTATGGATTTGCATCTTCCAAAGAAGAAGCGCAAGATCTAACACATGATGTTTTTATTAAACTTTTTGTTAAGCTTAGAACATTTAAAGGAACTGCTAAGTTTTCAACTTGGCTTTATTCTTTTACTTATAATTTTTGTGTGAATTATGTTAGCAGAAATAATTATAAGAAAAATGAAAAGAATTTTGAAGGAGAGTTATCAGATGATTCAGAAAGGACAGATTCAAGTGATGAATCAATTTACAACATGAAATCTGATACATTAAAAAAGGCATTAGAACGAATAGATCCAAATGAGAAAATGATTTTATTATTGAAATATCAGGATGATTTTTCGATAAAAGAAATTCAGGAGGCAATGGATATTGGTGAGAGTGCAGTAAAAATGAGATTGAAAAGAGCAAAGGAAAAATTAATTAGTGTATATAAAAATCTTAAATAATGGAAAATCCGTTTAAGAAAATATTACATAATGAAGAAGTACCAAAAGTACTTAGAGAACGAGTTATTAATGATATTTCATTAATAAAACTCTCTATTGATATGGCAGATTTGTTTGTAATAAAGTATCCTAATACGATAGGAGAAATTTTAGATACTGAAAAAAAACCTATTAAAAATAAAAAGAAAGAAAACTAAAGTTTACTAACCCAAATTTGAATATAAAATGAAAACAATAATCCAATTAGAAAGTGTTAACTTAACATTTGCACAAGATTTATGGAACCAATTTTTACACGTAATGCCTAAAATTTTATTGGGTATAGGATTTATTATAATTGCTTGGATAATTTTAAAAGTTGTTCATGTTGTACTTAAAAAGTTATTGAAAACCTCAAAAATAGATTCTTTGACAACAAAACTGAATGACGCTGAGTTATTTGGTAAAAGCGATTATAGTGTAGTACCTTCTAAAATTGTTTTAAAGTTTGTAAAATATTTATTGATTTTAGGTTTTGTAGTTATTGCTTCAGATATGCTAGGTTTAAAAATGGTGTCTGAAGGAATCGGAAGTTTTATAGCTTATTTACCGATCTTAATAAGTTCTCTATTTATTTTTGTATTAGGGATTTACGCAGGGTCAATAATAAAAAAAACGATTCAAGACACATTTAAATCAATGGAGCTTACTGGTGGTAATTTGGTTGGGAATATTGTGTTTTATTTAATAGTAATATTTATTTCAATAACGGCTTTAAACCAAGCGGGTGTTGATACCGATATTATTACTAGCAACATTACCTTAATATTAGGCTCAATTTTGGTTTCATTTACAATAGCCTTTGGACTTGGTGCAAGAGATATAGTTACGAGATTACTTTTTGGTTTTTATTCTCGAAAAAACTTTGAAATAGGCCAGCATATAAAAACTAAAAAGATTGAAGGGGTTATTCAGCAAATTGATAATATATTTATTTCTATTAAAACAAAGGAAGGCATAGTAGTGTTGCCAATTAAATATTTTGTTGATCAAAAAGTAGAAATAAAGTAAATAATATTGGTAACAATATTTTTGTAAAAGCAGAAATTTGTGATAAAGATTAATAGAGATGCTTGGGTTAGTTATTTCTATTAAAAAGAGAGTTAGTAAGCCAATCATTAGTAATAGCTAGTGATTGGAACTCTCAAAATAACTGAATTATTAAAATTATTTCTGGGTTAGAAATCTTAACATAAAAAAAGCTTCTCAATTTGAGAAGCTTTTTTTATAAAATATAATTTTCGAGAATTAATCTCTAGATCTAGGTTTTCTATCTCTATCTCTTCCGCGATTATCGCGTCCACCTCTATCATCTCTTTCTCTTGGAGGTCTTTCTTTAAAACCTTCTGGTTTTGGTAAAATTGCCTTACGAGATACTTTTTCTTTTCTTGTTTTCGGATCTCTTCCAAAATATTTAACATCAAAAACATCACCCATATTAACAACGTCTTTAACGTTGTTAGTTCGTTCCCAAGCTAATTCAGAAATATGCAATAAAACCTCATTACCAGGAGCATCTGTATATTCTACAACAGCACCAAAGTCTAACATTTTTATTACCTTCACTTCATAAACACTTCCAACTTCTGGTTTAAATAATAATGAATCAATATTTGCTAAAACAGCTTCAATACCAGCAGGGTCTGTTCCTAAAATTTCAACAATACCTTCTTCAGTAACAGGATCTTCATTGATCACAATTGTACATCCAGTTTCTTTTTGCATTTCTTGAATAACTTTTCCTCCAGGTCCAATTAAAGCACCAATAAATTCATTAGGAATTCTTCTTGAAATCATTTTTGGAGCATGTGCTTTAACTTCAGCATTTGTTTCAGCAATAGTATCAGTTATTTTTCCTAAAATATGTAATCTACCATCACGAGCTTGTTTTAGTGCGTTCACTAAAATTTCATATGATAAACCTTTAATTTTAATATCCATTTGGCAAGCAGTTATACCATCAGCAGTACCAGTAACTTTAAAGTCCATATCACCTAAATGATCTTCGTCACCAAGTATATCACTTAACACAGCATAACGATCTCCATCAGAAATTAATCCCATTGCAATCCCAGATACAGGTCTTTTCATTTCTACACCAGCATCCATAAGTGCCATTGTTCCAGCGCAAACGGTTGCCATCGACGATGATCCGTTAGATTCCAATACTTCAGAAACTATACGAACTGTATAAGGACAATTTTCAGAAATCATTCCTTTCAATGCACGTTGTGCTAAATTTCCATGACCAACTTCACGTCGAGAAGTACCTCTTAATGGGCGTGCTTCACCTGTACAAAAAGGAGGGAAGTTATAATGTAAATAAAATGATTCTTCTCCTTCGAAAGACGGCATATCAATTTTATTAGCTTCTCTAGATGTACCTAAAGTAACTGTTGCTAATGCTTGAGTTTCACCTCTAGTAAAAATTGCAGATCCGTGTGTGGATGGTAAGTAATCTATTTCACACCAAATTGGTCTGATTTCATCAGTTTTTCTACCATCTAACCTCAAGCCTTCACTTAATGTTAATTCACGAACAGCTTCTTTTTCTGCTTTGCTATAGTATCCTCCAACAAGATGACCAAATTCCTCCATCTCTTCTTCAGTAAATGAAGCCTTTACCTCTTCTTTTATTTCAGCAAATGCAGCACTACGCTCAGCTTTAGATGTTCCCATTTTGGCAATAGCATAACATTTATCGTAAGCTAAATCGTGTATTCTTTTCTGTAATTCTTCATTATCTTCAGCAGTATTATATTCACGAACTTCTTTTTTGCCAAAAGCTTCAGCTAAACGAATTTGAGCGTCAATTTGAACCTTAATAGCTTCATGAGCAAATTTAATTGCATCTGCCATTTCTTCTTCAGAAATTTCATCCATTTCACCTTCAACCATCATTACTGAATCTGCTGAAGCTCCAATCATCATATCGATGTCTGATTCTTCTAATTGAGAACGTGTTGGGTTTATAACGAACTCACCATTAATTCGACCAACTCTAGCTTCAGAGATAGCGCATTCGAATGGGAAGTCACTTAATTGAATTGCTGCAGATGCAGCCAATCCAGCCATTGCTTCTGGCATTACGTCATCATCATGAGACATTAACTGAATCATTACTTGCGTTTCAGCGTGATAATCCTTAGGAAATAGTGGACGTAAAACTCTGTCCACTAAACGCATAGTTAATACTTCGCCATCACTTGGTCTTGCTTCTCTTTTGAAAAATCCACCAGGGTAACGACCTGCTGCTGCAAATTTCTCGCGATAATCTACTGTTAACGGTAAAAAGTCAACATCACTTTGTTTGTAATTGGAAACAACTGTACATAATAACATACATTTTCCTGATTGAACAACAACCGAACCGTGTGCTTGTTTTGCTAGTTTTCCTGTTTCTAAAGAGATAGTTCTTCCATCTCCTAAATCAATAATTTCTTTGAATACCTTTGGTATCATAAATAGTGTTTTAATTTAATTAAACAATTTGGTTTGTTGTTGTGTTGTATATGAACCAATGAAAAGTTTAATATATGCTTTTTTAAAGGGGTTTTAATTTAAAAAAAAAGAGGCAATAGTTGCCTCTTTTTGTGAAATTATTTTCTTAAACCTAATTCTTTAATAATTTCACGATACCTTACAATATCGTTTTTAATTAGGTAGTCAAGTAAATTTCTTCTTTTACCTACTAATTTAACTAATGAACGCTCAGTATTATAATCTTTACGATTATTTTTTAAGTGTTCAGTTAAATGGTTAATTCTGAAAGTAAATAATGCAATTTGACCTTCGGTTGAACCTGTGTTTGTTGCATTTTCGCCATGTTTAGCAAAAATTTCTGCTTTTTTTTCTTTTGTTAAGTACATGCTAACATTAATTTTTATTAATAATTTTTATGTATAATTGCTTAAAAGTAAGCAATCAGGCCGCAAATATACTATTATTATTTTGATTAACAATTAACAGCCTTATCATCTTAAAATATTCATCAAATTAAACCTTTTCAAATTAGTAAGGTCTTAGATATATTAAAAGTTAATTTTTTGTTAAACCAATTTAAATAGTAAACGTATGAAAATTTTAAATCCAAAACTGTTAATTGTTTTTGTTATTAGCGGTTTCTTTTTAGTAAGTTGTAATAAAAGTGATACTGTTGATTTGAGCGAGCCAATTACTGCAAACGAAGCAAATCTTCTTGCGGAGTTAGATGATGTGACTGATGAGGTCAGTAATATAATTGATGATTTTCTAATTGAAAATGAAGATTTTTCTAAAAGTTCTGATACTGAAGGAAAGATAGAAGATTTATTACCTTGTGTTATAAAAACTATTGTATTAACTACCACAACAAAAGAAGTGACATTAGATTTTGGTGAAGGTTGCGAATTGCCAAGTGGAAATGTTTTAAGTGGAAAAATTTTAATGAGTTATGCAATTGATTCAAACGTAAACTCATTAACGGTTATCCATGCTTATGAAAACTTTTATTTTAATGAGATAAGTGTTGAAGGTATTAATTCAATTGTTAGGATCCGAGAAAATAATCAAGGAAATCCACAATCTTCTATAACATTCGGAACAACTTTAACTTGGCCTGATGGAGTTTATGCCTCTAGAGAAGGTGTAAAAGTTAGAGAATGGGTAGAAGGTGCTGATACACGACCTTTTGGAGATAATGTATTTTTAATTACTGGTAGTTGGTCAGCAACTTTTAGAGATGGTACTAATGTTTCTTCAAAAGTTTTGGAGCCTTTACGAAGAGAGATGGCTTGTAGATTTATGGTGAGTGGTTTAGTAGAATTAGAAAAGAATGATAGAAAAGGAACTTTAAATTTTGGGGATGGAACATGCGATAATATCGCAATTTTCACTAATAGTGAAGGTGTAGAAACTGAAATCACTTTGAGAAGAGGTATGTGAAAACACATTTTAAATAAAAAAGCGAGCTGTAAATAGCTCGCTTTTTTTATTTTCTAATTGGTAAATTTTGAATTAAATCTATATATAAATTTACTTGTTTTTTTAAATTTTTGCGTTCCACAATTTTGTCTAAAAAACCATGTTCCAATACAAATTCTGAACGTTGAAATCCAGGAGGTAATTCTTTACCCGTAGTATCTTTTACAACTCTTGGTCCTGCGAATGCTACTAATGCATTAGGTTCTGCAATATTAATATCACCTAGCATAGCGTACGATGCTGTAGTTCCCCCAGTTGTTGGATCTGTACATAAAGAAATATAAGGAATATTAACCTCTGCAAGTTGTGCTAACTTAGCAGATGTTTTTACCAATTGCATTAATGATATTGCGGCTTCCATCATTCTAGCTCCTCCAGATTTTGAAATCATTAAAAAAGGAATCTTATGTTTTATAGAATAGTCGATTGCTCGAGCAATTTTTTCTCCTACAACACTTCCCATAGAGCCTCCAATAAAACTAAAATCCATGGCTGCGATTACTAAATCTTTACCTAACGATTTACCAACGGCTGTTCTTACAGCATCTTTTAAGTTCGTTTTTTCGTATGCTTGCTTTAATCGGTCTGTATATTTTTTACTATCAGAAAATTTCAATGGGTCTTTTGACACCATATTCTTATCGAATTCTTTAAATTCATTATTGTCAAATAGAATTTCAAAATATTCGGCGCTACCTATTTTTACGTGATATCCATCTTCTGGACTTACATAGTAGTTTTCTTTTAGTTCTTTAGTATCAATAACTTTACCGCTTGGTGTTTTGTACCATAAGCCTTTTGGTACATCTTTTTTGTCTTCAGTTGGAGTTTGAATTCCTTTATCTTTTCTTTGAAACCAAGATGACATAACTTATTTTGTTTTAGGTTTGAAATTGGAGTGCAAATTACTAAAAAAAATAAAGAGAACACCTAAAAAAATGTTCTCTTTATAAATTTAGCAATTTATAGTATTGATTATAAAGTGTTTATATTATTTAAATCTTCAAAGGCTTTTATTAAACGTGATTTAAAAGTTTGCTCACCTTCACGTAACCATTTTCTTGGATCGTAATATTTTTTATTTGGTTGATCAGCACCATCAGGATTACCAATTTGTGTTTTTAAATAATCAATTTTCCCGGTCATATAATCTCTAATACCTTCAGTAAATGCAAACTGTAAATCAGTATCAATATTCATTTTAATAACTCCATATCCAATTGCTTCTCTAATTTCTTCAAGGGCAGAACCTGAACCACCATGGAATACAAAATCTACAGGATTCTTTTCAGTATTGAATTTATTTTCAATATATTTTTGAGAATTATCTAAAATCTTCGGTGTTAATTTAACATTTCCTGGTTTGTAAACCCCATGCACATTTCCAAAAGATGCTGCGATTGTAAAGCAGTCACTTACTTTTTTAAGCTCTTCATAGGCGTAGGCAACTTCTTCAGGTTGTGTATATAATTTTGACGCATCAACATCAGAATTGTCAACACCATCTTCTTCACCTCCTGTAATTCCTAATTCAATTTCTAAAGTCATTTCGATTTTGCTCATACGCTTTAAATACGTTTTGCAAATTTCAATATTTTCTTCAAGAGATTCTTCAGATAAATCAATCATGTGAGAACTAAAAAGTGGAACACCATTTTCTTTGTAAAATTGTTCTCCTGCATCTAATAACCCATCTATCCAAGGCAATAATTTTTTTGCACAATGATCTGTATGCAAAATTACTGGAACACCATAAGCTTCTGATAAGGTATGAACGTGTTTTGCACCAGCAATGGCACCAGCAATTGCAGCCTTTTGATTTTCGTTAGATAATCCTTTTCCAGCATTGAAATGAGCACCTCCATTAGAAAATTGAATGATAACGGGTGCATTTAGTTCTTTTGCAGTTTCTAAAACTGAATTTATTGTGTTTGAACCTGTAACGTTTACTGCAGGTAAAGCGAAATTTTTAGCCTTTGCTAATTTGAAAATTTCTTGAACATTTTTTCCTGTCGCTACTCCTGGTTTAATTGTATGACTCATAATATTTTATGTGTAATTAGTATTGATATTTTTGATTTTAGCAAAATTAATGAATAATAATTTTTAAAAGGTAATTTAAAAAGAAAAATACGCGAAATCGTAATAGTTTAAACTTAAAACGGATAGCTTATACCAAAATTATATACAGTTTTTTGGAAGTTGTAATTGTTAAACCACTTATTTTGATTGGATAGATATGGTTCATACGTTTTAAAACCTAAATCTAAACGTAACAAAATAAAACTTAAATCGTATCTGATTCCAAATCCTGAACCAATGGCAATATCTTTTAGTGAATTAAAACCATTAAATTTTGCTTCAGAGGTTGTGATAGCAGAATTTGTAATATCCCAAATGTTTCCTGCATCAACGAATAATGCACCTTTTATGCTGTTAATTATTTTAAATCGATATTCTAAGCTACTTATAAACTTTAAATTCCCCACGTTAAATTCTAAACCGCTTTGAGTTGATCCGGGACCTAAATCGTATATTTTCCAAGCGCGTAAATCATTAGGTCCTCCTACAAAATAACTTCTATTAAATGGTATTGTGCTTGAATTTCCATAAGGAATTGCAACTCCTAAAAAACTTCTAAATGCAAGTACATTTTCTAAAGATAAATTCCAAAACTTTTTATATTCAAAATCTGTTTTTAAATATTGTGCAATTGGTGTTTTAAGTAATGTTTTTACATTGTTAGCGTCTTTTTGACTTGTTAATAATGTTGTTAAGTTACCAGAAGAAACAAGACGAGCTCGAAAAAATGAAAAGTCAATATCTTTATAGTTTTTACTATTATTATAAGTAAATGTATAGGACACTGATGGAACAAAAACATCTTCAGTGATAATATTAAACCTATTTTTCACATTCTGCGCAACTTTAAATTCTAATGGGTTTGTTGCTTCAAAACTAGAATTGATATTGGTATTAATAAATTCAATAGCGTTTGTTGTTGTTATGGTTTCATTGAAATAGGTGTCTGCAATATTTTGTATTTGGGTAAATTCAGAATTATAAATAGTAAAATAGGAGCTTACATTTAAATTTTGGATAAACTGTGCGTTTAACAATTGAAAACTATGTTTTTTAGTAATAGAGGATTCCCACGTATAATCAATTATTCCAGTAAATTTTTGATTGTCTAAACCAATATTTTTTTGCAAACTAGTACCTATTGTAAATGTTGTTTTGGGAGATTTTCTTTTAGATATAATTTTATCAGTCTTAAAAGGTAATAAAAATCGAGGAAGCTCTAATGAAACATCTCCACCAATCTCCCAAGCATTTAGTAATCTTTCGTTATCAGCAGCATCTTTCGAATCTAAAAAGGAGCCTTGAACTGAAAATTTCAGAATTTCAGCACCTTTAAAAATATTTCTATTGGAAAAAGATAATTTTCCTGATATTCCAAGTTGACGGATATTTGAATGTGTTAATTCAGTATTAAACCCTAAGGAATATTTTTTAAGAGGCGTTAAATAAATGGAAGCATCAAGCATATCATTTTCTAATTCGGTATATTTTATATCAACCGATCTAAAATTTGATAAGCCTCTCAAGTTTTTACGAGTTAATTCTCGAGTTTCATCTTTATAAATTGAGTTTGGCTCAATAAATATTGAATTCAATAATAATTTAGGATTATATTTTATCTCATTATAGGCCATAAAAGAAAATCCATTATAATTTAGACTGTCTTTTACCGGGTCATCTTTTTTATTATACGAAAAGTCAGTGTAAATTTTAATGTTCTTAATTTTTTGAACTTTAAAAGGAACATTACCAATACTATCATTAATAATAAGATCAACATTTGCAGTATAGTCTAAGGTGTCTACTTCAAATGTAATAGCATTTTTATTAAATCTAAAAACTCCAGAATTTCTAAATAATTTAGAAATTCTATTTTGTTCATTTATAAAAGAAGATAATTTAAATTGATTTCCTTTTTTAATAAAAGAATTGATGAGATTCGCATTGTAAATAGAATCTAAAATAGAGGCTTTAATAGTAGTTGAGACACTGTCTAAAGTATAGGGCTCATCAGTCTTTATCAAGTAATTTATTTCACTTTTTTTATTTTTTAATTGATTTTCTTCAAATGAGACATTTACTTTAAAAAAACCTTCATTTAAATAATGCTTTGTTAAATTTTCAACGGTTTGTTTTGATTTTTTTTCATCTAAAATAACTGGAGATTCACCATTATTAAGATACCATTGATGCGTTTTATACTTAAAGTTTCTAATTCCTTTGGCTTGTTTTTCTGAAAAAACTCCAGCGGTAAATTTATACCAGTTAGGATTTTCTAGTTTCCATTTGTCAAAATCAGTTTCAAAATTTTTGTTACCAATATTATAAAAGTGGAGAGGGAAGGGTACCCCAAGGACTAATTGATTTGGACGTTGAACAATATAATCATTAATTTCATCATCAACATTTTTTTTGTCATTTACATAAACAGTGTTTTTGGTGAGTAAGGATTTATTTTCTGGGACATACTTAATAGAATTACACGATGAAAAACTATAAGATATTCCTAAGAATAGAATTAATATTATAATATTGTTTTTCAATAAATAAGAGTTTAAATTTGTTTCAAAAGTAAGCCTTTTAAAGGTTTTACCAAATTACAATTTTTTATAATTAAAAATATGAGTTTAAGTAAAAATCAGTTAAAACTAATAACGAGTTTACAGCAAAAAAAGTACCGCCTAAAAAATAATTTATTTATTGCTGAAGGAACAAAGGTTGTGAATGAATTTTTAAACTCAATTTTTGAATTGGATCAGTTGTTTTGTGTTGACAATTCAAACTATTTACATATTGAAAATGTCACTAAAATTTCAGAAGCTGAACTAAAAAAAATTAGTACCTACAAATCTCCAAATAATGTAGTTGGTTTGTTTAAAATTCCAGCGGTAGAAAGTATTAAAAGTGAAGGATTAATTCTTGCATTGGATGATATTAACGACCCTGGAAATTTGGGAACTATTATACGTTTATGTGATTGGTTTGGGATAGATCAACTTATTTGCTCAGCTAATACTGTAGACTGTTATAATTCAAAAGTGGTGCAAGCAACTATGGGGTCTTTAGCTCGGGTTTCAATCTTATATGTCGATTTGGAGATATATTTAAATAAAATGAATTTACCTAAATATGCAACATTGTTAGAGGGTGAAAATGTATATAAAACAAGTTTGCCAAGTAATGCAATTTTAGTGATGGGTAATGAAGCTAATGGAATAAGCTCAGAAATTTTAAAATACCTAACTAATTCAATTTCAATCCCAAGATTTGGAGAGAATCAACAAACTGAAAGTCTAAATGTTGCTACAGCAACAGCTATCTTATTAAGTGAGTTTAAAAGAGGAATGTAATATTCTTTTAATGAAACGCAAATTTTATAAAAATACCTCTAGTTCCAAAAAAATCTATGGGTCCAGTCCAAGGACTATTAGGGTCAATATTTCCATTAGGGTCAACATCTCTAACGAGTTCATTATTTATAGCGAAAACACCTCTTATTGAAGGAGAAAAAATAAAATAGGGTAAATATAAATCAACACCCACACCAATTTCATAAGTAAAATTGTTTTTTGTCATCCTAAATTCCCCATCTAAATTATCATTAGGATTGTCTTGGTTACTTGAAAAATTAAAATCATAGGAAGCGCCACCAATTACATAGGGCCTCATATTATTTAGTCTATCTGCACTAAATTTCAACAATAAAGGTATCCTTAAATAAGTACCATTAACTTCTCTTGTTTTAACATATTCTGATCCCTCAATATGCATAAATTCAAGCAATTTTGTATTACTAGACAGTCCAGGTTCTAAACGCAAATTAATATTTTTATGTAACCTTAAATCACCAATTAAACCAACTTCAAAACCACTTGTGCTAGTAACGTTTACATATGTGTCTGGTTCAGTATATGATATTTTAAAACTTTTTTGATTTAATCCTAAATAATAACCCCAAAAAACAACTTGTTTATCCCAGTTTTGTTTATATGAAACAATATCTCTTTTTTGCGCAGTACTATTATTTACAATAAATAAAATTAAAATAACCGTTACAAAATTTCTTTTCATAAATTACTTTTTTGCGATATAAATAGACGCAACCCCAAAGGTTTGAGGTTTGTTTTCAATAGCTATAAACCCAATTTTTTGTAAAATATTGTTGAAAGTCTCTCCATAAGGAAAAGCAGCTGCCGAATCGGAGAGATATTTATAAGCAGATTTGTCTTTTGAAAATACTTTGCCAATAAGTGGTAAAATGTTTTTTGAATAGAATTTATAACCTTGTTTATAAGGCGTTTTGGTGGGTATTGATGTTTCTAATACAGCAAAAGTGCCTCCGGGTTTTAAAACTCTAAATATTTCAGCTAAGCCTTTTTCTAAATTCTCAAAATTACGAACACCAAAGGCTACTGTAATAGCATCGAACGTATTATCTTCAAAAGGCATTTTTTCTGAATCTCCATAAACCATTTCAATGGTGTTGCTTAAGTTTAATTTTTCAATTTTTTCTCTTCCAACATCTAGCATTCCTTTTGAAATATCTAAACCAATAATTTTTGTAGCACTTGTTTCAGCTAAATTAATTGCTAAATCACCCGTTCCAGTTGCAATGTCTAAGATTGACTTTGGATGAGTATCTCCAATAATTTTTACAACTTTTTTTCGCCATTTTACATCAATACCAAAAGAAATTACACGATTTAAGCCGTCATATTCCTTAGAAATAGTGTCAAACATTTTTGATACCTGTTCTTTCTTTCCTAACTCGGAATTTTTATAAGGTTTTACTTTTTTGCTCATATATTTTTACAAATTAATAGCTACAACTTGACTTATTTTACCTGGGATTAATTGTTTTAACATATTTTCAATGCCATTTTTTAAAGTAACTGTAGACGAAGGACATCCACTACAAGCTCCTTGTAAGATCACATTTACTGTTTGTGTTGTTTCATCATAAGATTGAAATGCTATATTGCCACCATCAGCTGCCACTGCAGGCTTTACATATTGATCTAACAAATCAATTACTTGTTTAGAAACATCGTCTAGATTAGCTGTTTCACTGGCTGCAGTTTGAGAATTCTTCTCTTGTTTATAATTTTCATTTATAATTTTTCCACCATTTGCTATGTATTCTCTAATGAAGCTTCGAAGTTCAACGGTAATTTCTCCCCAATCAATAGCTTCGGTTTTTGATACGGAAACATAGTTTTCAGAAATAAAAACTTCTTTAACGTACTTGAAATCAAACAAATTAAGAGCTAAAGGAGAATTTTTAGCTTCTTCTTTATTCTTGAATTCAAAATCGGTTTCAACTAAATTTTTATTAGCAACAAATTTTAAAACTGAAGGATTTGGAGTAGACTCAGCATAAACTTCAACAGGTATTTTTTGTTGAGGAGAGTTAGTTTCTTCTAAAACTAAAACACCAGGATTATTAAGGTAATGTTCAATTTGCTCTTTTACTTCCTCTTGTACATCATTCCATTCAACTATATCAAACTTTTCAACTGCAATAAAGTTTGCAGAAATAAAAACACGTTTTATAAAAGGTAAATGAAATAGTTGTTGAGCTAAAGGAGAGTTTTTAGCTTCATCAATAGTATTAAATTCATAACTCCCACTTATTAAAACAGTGTTAGCAGTAAATTTTATGATTGATTCAGATGTTGTTTTTTCTATTTTTAAAGTAATTTTTTCCATTTTTTTAGTTATTTGTGCAAAAGTACTAAAACATACTTTATGATTTGAGTTGAAAAATAAAAAACGCCTCAATTTTGAGGCGTTCATATATTTTTATTTATAACTACTAGATATTTAATATTAAAGTTGCCGTAAATAAGGATTGATCAAAATTTAATTTGGTGCTATTAATTTGATTGTATTGAGGATAAAAATTATAACTAGAAGTGTTGCTAGATTTTTGATAAGAGACATCAAATTTTCCTGCTCTGAATTTATAACCAGCACCCAATGAAAATCCTTCTAAGTTGTCAGAGTCTAATGCATCTTTAAATGGACTTTTTTCGATATGATAACCACCTCTTAGTGATAGGTTGTCGAAACGCCATTCTGTTCCTAAGCGCAATTGTCCAGTGCTTTCTAAATCATTATTAAAAGCAATATTCTCTTGTGAAAAATTTGAGTTACTTAACTTAATATTACTGTAATTTTTATAAATGTAGTCAAGGCTAATTAGTCCTTGTTTTTCAAAAATAAATGCAAAACTTCCAGTTAATTTACTTGGTGTTCTTAATTCATAATCAAAACCATTAATTCCTGAATAGGTATCGCCTATTGAGAATTCATTGGTGATATTTAAGTCATTTTCAAAGATAGTTACGTCGAATTCAATAAATTCTTCCGAAAGAGTATACCATACAGGAGATTGGTATGCTAACCCAAACCTAATATTGTCTGTTGGTTTTGAAATAAAACCTAAAGAAAAGGAATAGCCATCTCCATAGGTTAGTAATTCTTGTGTTTGAGAAACATCAAAAATGTTTCCATTTCCATCACTATTATATTCATCAATTAGAGAACTTTGATAGAATTCTAAATCATAAGTATTGATAGATAGACCTACATATAAATCATTGTCATACTGAGAAGCAAAAGTGAATGAGTACTTATTATTTCGTCCATCAGTATAATTTTCAGCATATTGCCCATCAGAATTTCCATAAATAACAGGATCACTATCATAAAAATCTGTAATAGGAGCATAGCCGCTATTTCCACTAGCGAACCAAAAATTCTCAAAATCATTTGCTATACTATAGTTAAAGCCTATGGCAAAATTTGTCCAATTGGAATTTTGATGTGTGTTAAAAACAAAAACACCACCTGCTTGTGAAAGGTTTGAATAGTCATTTTCTACAAGTTCATTTGTATTATAAAAATTTGAAGTAGTCTCAATATTTCGAATATTTAAGGATACTGCAAATTCACTTTTCAAAAATACAGCCGCACCAGCTGGGTTTGTATCAACCGATGATAAATCTCCACCGAGTGCTCCAAAAGCTCCACTCATTGCATTATATCGTGCAGTACCATTAATAGATTCTTTTGAGAACAAAGTACCTAAATCATTATAGCTTAAAGTTTGTGCACTAGAAATATATGCAACGCATAGCATTGCTATAAAATATAATTTTTTCATAATATGTTGTTTAATTGCGTTTTGAACTTCTATTTGATGATGATGATCTAGAGGAAGATCTAGAAGTACTAGATCTAGATGAATTTGAGCTAGAAGAACTACTTTGTCGTACGCTAGAGTTATTCCTAGAACTCGAACTTCTTACACTACTAGTGTTTCCAGATGAATTATTGTTAGAACTAGATCGGTTGTAATTTACTCTAGGTGTTTGACTTGAAGCATAACGAGGAGATCTAATTCTAGATTCATTATATGCTGAATTTCTAATAGTTCTTGTTCTTGTTGAAGAACTTCTAACATTTGAACTTCGAGTAGACGAAGAGTTAATTCTAGTAGGCTGTCTATAGGTTCTAGTGCTCGAGTTTCTGGTAGAATTATTAATTCTTCTGGTTGAAGAATTCAAATCTCTATTAGTTCTAGTGTTTGTGTTTGAGATATTTCTTCTGTTAGTTGTTAGGTTATTAGATCTTCTCGAGTTTGTAGCATACGAATTTCTTTTCCCATATGAATCATACCTATTAAATCTATTCAATCCAAAATTAGAATTTGAATAGAAATTGTTAAAAGGATAATAACCTCCCCAGTAAGGATTGTAAAATCCATTGAAACCAAATCCATTGAAACCAAATCTATTAAAGAAAGGATCCCCGTAAAAACCAAATCTATTGAAACCAAAACCATTAAAGAAAGGATCCCCATAAAAACCAAATCTATTGAAACCAAATCCATTGAAACCAAATCTACTGAAACTAAAACCATTAAAGAAAGGATCCCCGTAAAAACCATTCCCATAAAAGAATGGATCGAAAAATCCATTATTAAATGTAATCGTTACATCATTAGTATATTCCCATGGACCATTGTAATTATCACTATATATGCTGTCATTTTCATAAGTGCCATCATCATAATAATATTCATCTATATTTGTAAAGGTGTCTTCGTTACGAATGTTCTGAAGATCTTCTAACTGACGCGAAAAATAATTTTTATCAAATGTTGAGTTATTTTCAACAATTACAACATTGTCTCGGTCCTGATTATTTCTTTGACTTGAGGCATAAATTCCATCATCATCATAATTATAAGCACTTTGATATGTCCCACAAGAAAATAAACTAACAGCAAATACATATAAAATGCTTCGTTGTAAGTTTTTTACATTAATAATTTTTGAAACTTCCATAATCAGTTGTAAATTTTATTGTTGAACAATCTAAAAATAACTAGTTTTGTCGAAAATAGTATTTTTATTATAAAAATATGCAATATTTATGCCAAACCTTTAATTATGAGTAAGAAATTAACAAAGAGAGATGAAGACTATTCTAAGTGGTATAATGAATTAGTTGTAAAGGCAGATTTAGCAGAAAATTCAGGAGTAAGAGGTTGTATGGTTATTAAACCATATGGCTATGCAATTTGGGAAAAAATGCAAGCAGAGCTAGATAGAAAGTTTAAAGAAACTGGTCATGAGAATGCATATTTTCCCCTTTTTATTCCAAAATCATATTTAAGTAAAGAGGCGGCACATGTTGAAGGATTTGCTAAAGAATGTGCTGTGGTTACGCATTATAGACTAAAAAATGCTGAAGACGGTAGTGGTGTTATAGTTGATCCTGATGCGAAATTAGAAGAAGAATTAATAGTTCGACCTACTTCTGAAACTATTATTTGGGATACATATAGAAAATGGATTGAATCATACAGAGATTTACCTTTATTGATAAATCAATGGGCAAATGTTGTTCGGTGGGAAATGCGTACTAGACTATTTTTAAGAACTGCAGAATTTTTATGGCAAGAAGGTCATACGGCTCATGCTACTAAAAAAGAAGCTGTTGAAGAAGCAGAATTAATTTTAGATGTATACGCAAATTTTGCTGAAAATTACATGGCAATGCCTGTTATTAAAGGGTTGAAAACTGAAAGTGAGCGCTTCGCTGGTGCGGTAGAAACATATTGTATTGAAGGTTTAATGCAAGATGGAAAAGCTTTGCAAGCTGGGACTTCGCACTTTTTAGGTCAGAATTTTGCGAAAGCATTTGATGTCCAATTTACTTCTAAAGAAGGTAAAAGAGAACATGTTTGGGCAACTTCTTGGGGAGTTTCAACTCGATTAATGGGGGCGTTAATTATGACACACTCAGATGATTTAGGATTAGTTCTTCCTCCAAATTTAGCTCCAATTCAGGTTGTAATAATTCCTATTCATAGAAATGATGAACAATTAGATGCTATTTCAAAAAAAGTTAATGTCATAGTTAAAGAGTTACGTAAGAAAGGTGTTTCAGTGAAATTTGATAATAGAACAACCTATAAGCCAGGTTGGAAATTTGCAGAGTATGAATTAAAGGGTGTACCTCTAAGAATTGCTATGGGTCCAAGAGATCTAGAACAAGGAACTCTTGAAATTGCACGAAGAGATACATTAGAAAAGAATAGTATTTCTCAAAATGATGTTGTTTCCTATGTTGAAACTACCTTGGCAGAAATTCAAAATAATTTATTTAATAAAGCTTTAGATTACAGAGATAATCATATTACTGAAGTCAATACATTTGAAGAATTTAAAACTATTTTAGATGAAAAAGCTGGTTTTGTTTCAGCGCATTGGGATGGAACAACAGAGACCGAAGATAAAATTAAAGATTTAACTAAGGCTACCATAAGATGTATACCTTTGAACAATAAATTGGAAGAAGGAAAGTGTATATATTCAGGTAAAAAGTCGACTCAAAGAGTATTATTTGCAAAAGCTTATTAATTTTTTAAAAAAAGTTTTGCAGATAAGAAAATAGTTGTATTTTTGCATCCGCAATGACGGAATAATGTCAAGGCAAAAACAAAAATGGTCCGTTCGTCTAGGGGTTAGGACGCCAGGTTTTCATCCTGGTAACAGGGGTTCGATTCCCCTACGGACTACAAGAAATTAATTAAAAAATTAAAAATGGCAAATCATAAGTCAGCATTAAAAAGAATTAGAAGTAGTCGCGTAAAGCAATTAAGAAATAAATATCAGCACAAAACAACACGTAATGCTGTTAGAGATTTGCGTGCTACTACTGAGAAAAAGGAAGCTGAGGAATTATTTCCAAAAGTTGTTGCTATGCTTGATAAATTGGCTAAGAAAAACATTATCCATAAAAATAAAGCAAGTAACTTAAAATCTAAATTATCGAAGTACGTAGCTGCTCTTTAATTTTTATTTACTATAATATTTAAAGAAACATCCTTATTTAGGATGTTTTTTTGTTTTAAAATAAAATCATTGTTTTTACCATTCGTTTGAACGATTAGCATCTAACCGTATAAATATAAATAGTAATACAGTAAATCCCCAAAGGGCTGATCCACCATAGCTAAAAAAGGGAAGTGGAATGCCAATAGTAGGTAATAAACCTAATACCATACCTATATTAATAGCAAAATGAGTAAAGAATATTGCAGTAATGCTGTAGCCATAGACTCTACTGAATTTAGTTTTTTGCCTTTCAGCGATATGAATTATTCGCAATAGAAATAAAATAAATATCACTACTACTATTGAGCTACCAATAAAGCCCCATTCCTCTCCAACTGTAGTAAATATATAGTCTGTTTGTTGCTCAGGAACAAAATCACCTTGAGTTCGTTCTCCCTCTAGAAATCCTTTTCCAGTAATACCTCCAGATGCAATTGTTGTTACGGATTGGTTTGTATTGTATCCAATACTTTTAATATCCTTTGTTTTACCGAGTAATATATCAAATCGGTCTCTATGTCTTTGTTCAAAAACTTTATTAAATACAAAGTCAACACTCGTTATAAAAAGGAAAGAAATTAAATAAATTCCAAGTATTCTAATCCAACCTTTTTTTAATGCCTTTTTCCTGTAAAAATTGAAGTATAAAAGAATTATAATAAGAAAGGCAAAAGAACCTAAAATTACATTTACATAGCCAAAATAAAGTGTTACAATAAATAAGAATATTGCAACAAACCCAATTGTTATATAATATATAGGTAAACCCTCTCTATATAAAACAAAAATAAAGGCAGTATACACTAATGCTGATCCCGGATCTGGTTGTAAAGTAATTAAGATAGCTGGGAAAAATAAAATCAGGAAAGATTGTATTTGAGTATTCCATTTCTTTAAGTTAAATTGTTTATCACTTACTAGTTTTGCGATTGCTAAAGCGGTTGCCGCTTTTACAAATTCTGAAGGCTGTAAACTAAATCCTCCAAAATCATACCACGAAGTTGCCCCATTAATATTTTTCCCAATTATAAAAAGCCCAACTAATGATGATAACCCAACCAAATAAATTAGTGAGGCGTATTTTTCATAAAATTTAGCATCAAAAAATAATATTAAAATAATAATGGGAAAACTAAGTCCAATCCAAATTAATTGCTTTCCATATTCCGTTGAAAAATTTATTAAATTAACAGCTTCTTCATTAACAGTAGCTGAGTATATATTATTCCATCCGAAGAAAATTAACACGAAATAGAGGAGTATAAGTAGCCAATCTATTCCAAAAAAAATATTTTTCTTTCTAATCCTCAATTTTTTTTGTTTCGTTTAGTTGTTTGTCATATTCATCTTGTAAACTTCCATTTAACCTGCGCTGTTCTTCCCTAGATCTAGTTGTT
>NZ_JABDRI010000009.1 GCF_013041805.1 Lutibacter sp. | reverse complement strand
GATCCATAAACACTACGGCCGGAAATCCTGATAATTTTGGAGCTGCAATGAACTTTAATTATAGAACAAATAAGGTGAACTATTTTACAAGTACGGGGTATAATTATAGAAATGCTCCAGGAAACTCGAGTAACAATACTATTTATTTTGATGAAATTGGAGCTGTTTCAAGTTATAGGAATGAAAATCAAAAGTACGACCGAGAAAATAATAGTTTTAACTCCCGTTTTGGGGCTGAATATTTCTTGAATGACAAAGCCTCTTTAACTGGATCTATTTTATATAGAACATCAAAGGGTACTGATATTTCAACCAATTACATTGATATATTAGATTCAAATAATTTATCAACTAGAAATAATGAACGAATTGAAACGGAAAAAGAAGATGATGAAACAATCCAATATTCGCTAAATTTTACTCAGAACTTCAAAACAGAAGGTCATACGCTAATACTTGATTTTCAGTACGGAAAAAGTATTGAAAACGGTAATGCATATATTACCGATTCTGATACATTTCCAACTTTTCTTCAAAATAATCCTGAAAGAAATTCGACGGATGAAGAATCTAAAGATATTTTAATTAAAGGAGATTATGTACTACCTATTGGAGAAAATGCGCAATTTGAATTTGGCTTTAGAGTTGATCTAAACGATCTATTTTCTGATTATTTAGTAGAAGACTTTGATACGAATACGGACGGTTTTTTTAATAACACAAACTTTTCTAATACACTCGATTTTCAGCAAGATATTTACGCTCTTTATTCTCAATATGGAGAAAAAATTGATAAATTCTCCTATTTATTAGGGCTTAGAATGGAAACAACTGATAGAAAAATTAATTTAATTCAAACTAATGGAATATTCAATAGAAAATTTACAGAATTATTTCCAACCTTAAATCTAGGTTTTGAATTTAGTGATGAAGAAAGTTTAACCTTAGGATATAGCAGAAGATTGAGACGCCCAAGAAGCTGGTATTTAAATCCTTTTGAGAATAGAACAAGTGAAACTTTTGTACGAACAGGTAATGCAAATTTAGACCCAACTTTTACAAGTTCCTTTGAATTAGGGTATTTAAAAAGATGGGATAAAATAACTTTAAATTCTTCAATATATTATCAACATGCTATTAATAATATTGAAATGGTTCAAACTGAAGATCTTCGAGATATTGATGGAGTACCAACTATAGTAATACTAAGAAGTCCTATTAATTTAAGTTCTGAGGAAAGATATGGGTTTGAGCTTACAACAAACTATAATCCTGTTAAATGGTGGAAATTGACAAATAGCTTTAACTTATTTAAATTTGTGACAAAAGGAGATTTTGAAGGAATCAATTTTGATGCTGAAAATGTAAGCTGGTTTACTAGACTAGTATCAAGAATCTCTTTACCAGGTGAAATAGATTGGCAAACCACTGGTTTTTACAGAGGACGATCAGAAGGAGCTCAAAACATAAATAAAGGAATGCTAAGTGTAAATTTAGCCTTTAGCAAAGATATTTTAAAAGATAATGGAACTATTTCATTAAATGTAAGTGATTTATTTAATTCGCGTAAAAGACAATCTACAAGCTTTTCACCAACTACTGAGACTTATGGAGAATTTCAATGGAGACAAAGACAAGTACTATTGAATTTCACATATAGATTTAATCAGAAGAAAAAGCGTGAAAGATCTCAAGGAGATTTTGAAGGCAATGGAGATGGAGAAATGTTTAAAGCATAGCATAAAAAAAGGGATAGTAAATTTAACTATCCCTTTTTTTATATCTTAAAATAAATTATTCTTTTTTTGCAGCAAGTTTATCTTCTTTTCTATATTTCCAAGCCTCTTTAAAATATCCCACCAACCAGTAAGGAATAATAAATGTAATTAATAAAATCATTAACCAAAATCCCATTGTCAAAATGGTTAAAAATACTAAAAATCCAGAAAATTGTGATAAATCCATAATTAATACGTTCTTGCTTATATGTTTTTACAAAAATAATATTTATTTTTAATAAACAACACTTCTTTTAATTTTTTTTATACGTGACATTTCTCACTAAATTAATCAAAAAAATTATGCAATTTTGATACACTAAAAAATTTAGCTTGTAACTTTGTTAATCAGAAATTTAGATAAACATAATATTATGAAATATAGAATAGAAAAAGACACTATGGGAAATGTTCAAGTTCCTGCTGATAAGTATTGGGGAGCTCAAACTGAACGTTCAAGAAATAACTTTAAAATTGGACCTGCAGGTTCTATGCCATTAGAAGTAGTTTATGGCTTTGCTTATCTTAAAAAAGCTGCTGCCCATGCAAACTGCGAACTAGGTGTCTTACCTAAAGACAAAAGAGATTTAATTTCAACAGTATGTGATGAAATTTTAGAAGGAAAATTAGATGATCAATTTCCTTTAGTTGTTTGGCAAACTGGTTCAGGTACTCAAAGCAATATGAACTGTAATGAAGTAATTGCGAATCGTGCGCAAGAAATTTCAGGTAGAGTAATTGGTGAAGGTGAAAAAATTATTCAACCAAATGATGATGTTAACAAATCTCAATCAAGTAATGATACATACCCAACAGGAATGCATATTGCTTGCTATAAAATGATTATTGATACTACAATTCCAGGTATTGAAAGCCTTCGAGATACACTTCAAGCTAAATCAGAAGAATTTAAAGATGTTGTTAAAATTGGTCGTACACACTTAATGGATGCCACACCTTTAACTATTGGCCAAGAATTTTCAGGTTATGTTTCTCAATTAAATCATGGTTTAAAAGCGTTAAAAAACACCCTGCCTCATCTAGCAGAATTAGCATTGGGAGGAACAGCCGTAGGTACTGGATTAAATACTCCAAAAGGATATGATGTAGTAGTTGCAAAAAAGATTGCTGATTTTACAGGATTACCATTTATAACTGCAGAGAATAAATTTGAAGCACTTGCTTCACACGATGCAATTGTTGAAAGTCATGGCGCTTTAAAGCAACTTGCTGTCTCGTTGAATAAAATTGCAAATGACATTCGTATGATGGCATCAGGGCCGCGTTCTGGTATTGGTGAATTAATGTTGCCTGCAAATGAACCTGGTAGTTCAATTATGCCAGGAAAAGTAAATCCTACACAAGCTGAAGCATTAACAATGGTTTGTGCTCAAGTAATGGGTAATGATGTTACGATTACTGTAGGTGGAACTCAAGGACATTACGAATTAAACGTATTTAAACCTGTAATGGCTGTAAACTTCTTACAATCTGCTCGTTTATTAGGTGATGCTTGCTTAAGTTTTAATGATAATTGTGCTGTAGGTATTGAACCTAATCACGCTCGTATTAATGAATTAGTAAACAACTCTTTAATGTTAGTTACTGCTTTAAATACTAAAATAGGCTACTATAAAGCCGCAGAAATTGCAAATACAGCACATACAAACGGAACTACTTTAAAAGAAGAAGCGGTTCGCTTAGGTTATGTAACACCAGAAGAATATGATGAATGGGTAAAACCAGAGGATATGATTGGTTCGCTGAAATAAATTCAAAAATTCATAAAAATAAAAAAGCATTGAGAATTCTCAATGCTTTTTTTATAAGGTAAAATTGATTTAATTAATCAATTCAAAAGATTGCTTTGCAATCTCAACTTCTTCGTTGGTTGGAATAATTAAAATTTTAGTTTTCGCCGATTCTTTTTGAATTTCGGTTATTTTTTTAGCTCTAATATCATTTTTTGCTTCATCCAATTCAATTCCTAAATAATCCATATTGGTGCAGACTAATCTTCTGATGGTAATTGAGTTTTCACCAATTCCGGCTGTAAAAATAATTGCATCTAGCCCATTCATTATTGTAGCATAAGAACCAATATACTTTTTGATTCGATAAGCATTCATTTCTAAAGCTAGTTGACATTCTTTATTGCCTTTTTCAGCTTCAGCTTCAATATCTCTTAAATCACTAAAACCTGTTAGACCAAACATTCCACTTTCTTTTTGAAGCATCGTATTCACCTCATCTAAAGAATATCCTAAATTATTTACTAAATGAAAAATAATTGCGTGATCAATATCTCCACTTCTACTTCCCATAATTAATCCTGTCACAGGGCCAAATCCAAGGGTGTGATCAATACTTTTACCATTTTTAATTGCAGTCATACTACAACCGTTTCCTAAATGAATGGTAATAATTTTAGATTTATCCAGTCCTAAATAGTCAATAGCCTTTTCGGAAACATATTTATGACTTGTACCATGAAAACCATACAAGCGAATATTTTCTTCAGTTAAAAACTTATTAGGAATAGCATATTTATAAGCTTCAACAGGTATTGTTTGATGAAAAGCCGTATCAAAAACTGCAATTTGCTTTGCATTTGGAAACATAGCTTCCGCAACAACAATTCCCTCGTAATTTGCAGGATTATGTTGTGGAGCCAATGAAAAGAGTTCTTTAATTTTATTTTTAACTTCCTTATTAACTATAGTTGTTTTAGAAAAAGTGCTTCCTCCGTGCACAACCCTATGCCCAACTGCTTCAATTTCTGAAGTAGACTTGATAACTCCAACCTTCTCATCTAGCAAAAGAGTTACAACTTTTTCTAAACCAATTTTATGGTTTGGAATATCTAATACTTCATCAATAGTATTACTTGTAGATTTGTAATGAACTTCGGCATCATTTAAACCAATACGTTCTACCAATCCCGAACAAATAACTTCTTCTTGAGGCATTTTAAATAACTGATATTTAATGGAAGAACTACCTGAGTTTATTACTAAAATTTTCATTTTAAATACCTTGTGCTTGTATTGCTGTTAAAACAACTGTGTTAAAAATATCATCTACTGTACATCCTCTACTTAAATCGTTCACTGGTTTATTTAAACCTTGTAACATTGGACCAATTGCTAAAGCACCTGTTTCACGCTGAACGGCTTTATATGTATTATTTCCTGTATTTAAATCAGGAAAAATTAAAACGTTTGCTTGCCCAGCTACTTCAGAATCTGGCATTTTACTTTTTCCTACAGAAGCGTCAACCGCAGCATCATATTGAATAGGACCTTCCACTTTTAAATCTGGACGTAATTCTTTAACGATTTCAGTTGCTCTTCTCACAATATCAACATCAGCTCCCTTTCCAGAGGCTCCAGATGAATATGAAAGCATTGCAATTTTCGGATCCATTCCAAAGTTTTTACTTGAGTCTGCAGAAGAAATTGCAATTTCAGCCAATTGTTCTGCATTTGGGTTTGGATTAATAGCACAATCGCCAAAAACAGAAACACGATCATCTAAGCACATAAAAAATATAGAAGAAACAACAGAAACTCCTGGTTTCGTTTTTATAAATTGTAAAGCTGGTTTAATCGTGTGTTGGGTAGTATGAGCGGCTCCTGAAACCATTCCGTCAGCTAAACCTTTATAGACCATCATAGTTCCAAAATAAGAAACATCACCAATTAAGTCTTCAGCCATATCAATAGTTAATCCTTTATTTTTTCTTAATTCATACAATGTATTTTTAAAATCTTCGAAATATTCAGATTTAATAGGATTGATAATTTGTACTTTCTCAAGATCTAATTTTAAACCAAGTCTAATAATTTTATTTGCAATTTTAGCCTCATCTCCAAGAATTGTTAAATCAACAATATCCATTTCAACTAATCTACAAACAGCTGTTATAATTCTATCATCATTTCCTTCAGGCAAAACAATATGTTTACGAACAGTTTTAGCTCTTTTTAATAAATTATATTGGAACATTCTAGGAGTTATACCTCCATCATTTTGAAATGAAATTAATTTTTCATTTAATTTTTCCAATTCGACGTATTTATCAAATATATTTAAAGAAGTACCTATTTTTCTCTTATTACCAGCGTACATATGTGATCTAACACCTCCTATTTTATTTGCAATTTCAAATGTTCCTTCTTTTGCCGATAAAATTGGGACAATTTGAGATAACCCTTCAATTAATTTAATAATTGGTTCATCAGGTAAAATGCCACCCGTTAGAACAATTCCTGAAATTTTAGGATAGTTTGTAGAAATATTCGCTTGTAATGCTCCCAAAATAATATCTGCTCTATCTCCTGGTGTAATAATTAAACTATTTTCTTCTATATGAGTTAAATAATTTCTTAATTGCATAGCACCCACCTTAAAACTAGCAGATTGATTGTTAATATTATCTTTACCAAATAATATTTTTGCACCAATTGCTTTTCCAATTTCTTTAACTGTTGGATTATTTAATGATTGTATAATTGGAATTACATTCACTAAAACACTTTTTGGTAAATTTTTCTCAACTCTAGTTTTAACAAGTTCAATATTTTCTTCTTTAACTTTATTTGCTACAACTGCTAAAACTTCAACTTCTCTTTCTTTAAATGAATCATAAGCTATGTGTAAGCCATTAATAAACTCATCCAAGGTTTTACCTACTCCACTAGAAACAATAACTACTGGAATACCTAAATTTTTTGCTATCAAAATATTTGTATCCAATTCAATTGCAGTTCCTTCTCCAGAAAAATCAGAACCTTCAACCAACATAAAGTCGCACTTTTCTTCTAATGCTTTATACTTTTTAATTATAGTATCAAAAATTTCTCCTTCTTTACCTTCATTTCGTTTATTAATAAACTGCGTACGAGTAAATGCATAAGCCTCATCTGGATTTATGTTTAGCTCAAAATGAGAAATAATTGTATTAATATGATTGTCTTTTTTGCCTTTTGAAACATCATCAATAATAGGCCTAAAGTATCCAACTTTAGCTGTTTTCCCTAATAACATTCTCATAAGACCTAATGAAACAATAGACTTACCACTATTGGCTTCACTTGTTGCTATGTATATGGCTTTATTCATTACTTAAAATTTTTGCAAAGTTACTTCAATATTGCCATTTTTCCTTATAAATTCTATTAAATAATTGCTACTATTATCACGAAATCGATTTAGTTAATAGGTTCAAAAATTGCTGTATATTTGATTTAGAAAATTATTGGAACTATGAGTACATTATTTGTAAATATTAAGGAACTTGTTCAAGTTGAAGATAGACCAAAAAAAATGGTGTGTAGCACAGATATGAAACTACTACCTACAATTAAGAATGCCTATTTACTCATTGAAAATAATTTAATAAAAGATTTTGGCAAAATGGAAAATATGCCAAAATTTAATTCTGTAGAATGTATTGATGTTTCTGGGAAAATTATATTACCAACTTGGTGCGATAGCCATACTCATATAGTTTTTGCTGGCAATAGAGAACAAGAATTTATTGATAGAATTAATGGCCTTTCATATGAAGAAATTGCTATTAAAGGTGGTGGCATTTTAAATTCTGCAAAAAAATTACAAGCTACTTCTGAAAATGATTTATACGAGCAATCGGCTATTCGTATTCATGAAATTATGAAATTAGGAACAGGTGCTGTTGAAATAAAATCGGGCTATGGACTAACCAAACAATCCGAATTAAAAATGCTTAGAGTCATTCGAAAATTAAATAACGACTTTCCAATTACCATAAAAGCAACTTTTTTAGGTGCTCATGCTTTACCTTCTGAATTTAAAAATAACAAAAAGGAGTATTTAGATATTGTTATTCAAGAAATTCTTCCAATTGTCGCGAAAGAAAAGTTAGCTAATTTTATTGATATTTTTTGTGAAACTGGTTATTTTTCTGTTAAAGATACTGAACGCTTATTGGAAGCCTCGGCAACATATGGACTTATTCCAAAAATTCATGTCAATCAGTTTAATGCTATTGGTGGTGTTCAAGCAGGAGTCAAATTTAATGCTCTTTCTGTTGATCATTTAGAAGAAATGCGAAATGAAGATATTGAAACGCTAAAAAATTCAAACACAATGCCTGTTGCCTTACCTTCCTGCTCTTATTTTTTAAGTATTCCATACACTCCTGCTAGAAAAATGATTGATGCTGGTTTACCACTAGCGTTAGCATCTGACTACAACCCTGGATCAACCCCATCTGGAAACATGAATTTTGTAGTATCAACAGCTTGCATAAAAATGAAAATGACACCTGAAGAAGCAATTAACGCAGCGACTATTAACGGTGCGTATGCAATGGGTTTAGAGAAAACTCATGGCAGTATTTGTATTGGTAAAAAAGCTAATTTTATAATCACTAAACCAATTCCAAGTTACGGGTTTATTCCTTATTCTTTTGGCAATAACCAAATAGAAAGTGTCTATATTGAAGGAAATTTAGTCTAAGGAAATTACTATTTTTTAAATCTAAATAATTTTTTTAGAAAAGACATTTCTTCAACTTCATGATAACCATTTGCATATTTTCCATAACCATAACCGTAACCATAACCGTATTTTGATTTTACTTTAAAATCATTTAAAACTATACTAATATTAGAGATCTCTTGCTTGCGGTATTTATCATTAATCATTTTAAGCATTCCTTTCTCTGAATACCCTTGCCTTACAACATAAATAGTAGAATCAGCGTATTTTACCAGTTCCAAACTGTCTGAAACTAAGCCAATTGGAGGTGTATCTAAAATAATATAATCATATTGTTCTTTTAAATTTTTCATCAGTTCATCCGTTGCATCTCCAATTAATAATTCTGATGGATTAGGAGGTATAGGTCCGGATGTAATAACATCTAAATTTTCAATTTTAGTATGTTGAATTATTGCACTTTGTTTCTCTTCACCAATCAAATAATTTACAACACCTTTTTTATTTGTTATTTCAAAATCACCAAATATTTTTGGTTTACGTAAATCTAATCCAACTAAAATGGTTTTTTTACCTCCTAAAGCAAAAACGGTAGCTAAATTTATAGATATAAATGTTTTACCTTCTCCACTTACAGAAGAAGTGACAATTATAGTTTTTGACTTATCTTTTACATCTCTAGAAAATAAAAATTGAATATTTGAACGTAATCCTCTAAAAGATTCTGAAACCGATGATTTAGGTTTTAAATAAACAGCTAAGTTATTTTCTGCAATATTTTTACCAATTACTCCCAAAATCGGAATCGGAGAAATTCTTTCAATGTCCTCTGTAGTATACACTTTATTGTCTAAAATTTCTTTAGCAATTATCACAAATAAAGGTAAAATAATTCCAAGCAATAAAGCAATCATATAATTAAAAGACACTCGTGGTAAAATAGCTCCTTGCCCAGTGTCTTTTGCTAAATCTAAAACTGAGATATCTGATACACTCGCAGCAATAGCAATGTCTGCTTCATAACGTTTTTGCATTAGAAAAACAAAATTAGATTCTGTTAGTCTATATTTACGCTCAAAATTTAGTAATTGCTGTTCTTTGTTTGGTAGCTTTGTCAACTCATAATTATATGTGTTTAATCGTCTCTCACTATTTTTTAGATTCACTTTAATAGCATCTTTTAGTGAAGATAAATTTTCCAACAACACATTTCTCGCTGTTTCTATCTCATCATTTACCAATTTTAACGATGGATGATTTGATGTAACTTCATTTCTTAATTTTTCCTTTTTAATGGAAAGACTGGTAAGTTCACCAACCATTGAAGCAATAGAACCATCTTCAATATTTATAATTGCAGGTGCTGGTATTCTTGTGTAATCTGAATTTGATTTTATATAATTTTCTAAGTTATCTAAATATTCAATTCTATCAGTTAATTGCTCTTGCATTTTATCTAAACCTGTAGTTTCGGAAAAAATAACACCCCCCTCGGCTGATAAGTTATAAATTGAATTTTTTTCTTTAAAATCTTCTATATTATCCTCTATTAGTTTGAGGCTATCAGAAGTATTTTTAAACTGAGCGTCAATAAATCGTTTAGTACTATAAGCATAATTGGTCTTTTGCTCTAATTCATATTCAGATAATACTTCAACTGTCTTATTTAAAAAATCTACAATTCTATTTTTATTTGCACCTGTTAAAGATAATTCAACCAATGAAGTGCCTGCAAGTCCTTTAGCTCTAATATTCTGATATTGTTGTGTAGTTTGATTTATTGTTTTTAACTGTATAAAAAATGATTGACCTTCTAAAGATTTTAAACTATCGGTAATAGCAATTTGTGCTTTTAAAAAAGGTAAATTAATATATTCATTAATTAAATAAGTTCTACTAAAAGTTTCATTTTCAATCGATAGCTTTTTAGTACTACCATCTTTATAATTGATTAAATTATATTGTGAATCTAGGTTAAAATCAACGGATAATTTAAAACTTTCATCGTCAATAAAATTAATCTTAATAGGTGTATTTAACAATTGATATTGGTTTGGTTGAAGCTGAATTTCAAAATTTGTTTTACCGTAAACATCTTCACTTCTAAAACGCCCCTCTTTTAAATATTGAATATAAAATTTTAGCCTTCTAACTACCTTTTCATTGTGTGTTCTAGATATTAATGATTTTCTAATAGACTCTACTTTATCGCTTACTCCGCCCCAATTAAAAGCAATATTTGTACCCGATGAAAAAAGAGGGTTTTGTTTCTCTTTTACAGCTATGGTAGTTGATAAACCATAAATTTTTTGAGCGGAAATATTAAAATAATAAGCAATTCCTAACGCTATTATAACAGTAAATACAAACCATTTCCAATTTGCTAAAACTCGAAAAATATAATCTTTAATATCTGAAATATGTTCTGCTCTATTTTCAATAAAGTTGAATTTATTCTCCATACCTCAATTTATAAATTTTTAACCAATAAAACAGAACTAACTAAAAAGGATAAAACGGTTACAACTGTTGAGAATGATTGCAATCCTGTTGTTCCAGTTCCCCAAGATTTTTGTTTTAAAGGGGCTACATAAATAATATCATTTGGTTGTACATAAAAATTCTCTGATTCAAAAATATCAATTTTCGTAAGATCCATACTGTACTTTTTTACGCCATCTAATGTTTTTCTAATTAGTAACACATTTTCTCTATTACCTAATTGAGTAATTTCACCTGCGTTTGCAATGGCATCAATTATAGAAACTTCATTTTGAGTTAAATTAACTGTACCCGGTGAACCAACTTCACCAGTAACCACAAAACGAATCCCCGCTAATTTTACAGTAACAAAAACTAGTTCTGGATTTTTTAAAAAGGTACCTAATTCAAATTCAATTTTTTTACGTACTTCATTTTCTGTATACCCTAAAACATTAATTTCTCCAATATAAGGAATTCGTATATTTCCATGTCTATCAACCGCATAACCTGAAAAATACAAACCACCTGCCTGATTTGCATTACCAGTTTGATTACCCGCTTGTGTTTTAAATAATGATACAATTTCAGCATTTTCTGCTTTGATATCGATATATAAAATATCATTTACTTGCAATCGATATGGTTCATTATTTAACTTGTAAATATCTGATTTTTCAATTGGTTCACCCTGAAAATAAGTCATTTGTTTTGTAGAAACGCAAGATGACAAGGAGCCTAAAAATAATACGTATAATAAAAGTTTCTTCATATAAATTTAGTGTAGTAAGCAAATATAATTTTAAATGATAGATTAAAATAATATTTCTACTATTTTCGTGTTAAATTTCAATTTTAATGTGGTTCAAAGTTAAATCATTTATTTTATTTTTATTTAAATCTACCAATCAACATGGAGTTCATTCTCCTTTTGTATATAATTTAGTTACTAATTGCTTTTACAAAAAGGCAACTTTTAACAATGTAAATTTATTTAAAAGTATTAGAAAATGGTTGATTAATAACGAAACAGTGATCAAAGTGACAGATTTTGGAAAAGGATCAAAAGTTTTTAAAAGTAATACTCGAAAAGTAAAAGATATAACAAAAATAGCCGGTATTTCAACTAAAAAAGGCTTATTACTATTACGATTAGTGAATTATTTAAAACCTCAAAACATGCTAGAAATAGGTACTTCTGTTGGTTTAAGCGCTGCTATGCTTAGTATTGGTAATCCATCATCTAAAATTACAACGCTGGAAGGTTGTAACAATACTGCTGCTATTGCTCAAGAATTATTTGATGAGTTTAAACTAAAAAACATTGAAATAGTTAAAGGTAATTTTAATAAAACTTTACCTAAGGTTATGAATAATAGTAATTTTGACTTCATATATTTTGATGGAAACCACCAAAAAGAAGCTACTATAAACTATTTTAATTTGTGTTTAAGCGCTGCGCATAATGATTCCGTTTTTATTTTTGATGATATAAATTGGTCGTCAGAAATGCAGGAAGCTTGGCTTTTTATTAAAGAACATTCGAAAGTAACTGTAAGCATTGACACCTTCTTTTGGGGAATTATTTTCTTTAGAAAAGAGCAAGAAAAAGAACATTTCACGATTCGAATTTAAATTTAGAATTTATTATTAAATTCGCGATATGAAAATCTATACAAAAACAGGTGATAAAGGAACTACTTCTCTTTTTGGAGGAACTAGAGTTCCAAAATACCATTTACGAATTGAAGCATATGGAACTGTAGATGAATTAAATTCATACATTGGCCTAATTAGAGACCAGAAAATCGACGAACATACGTCTACTATCCTCCTGAAAATTCAGCACGAATTGTTTATTTTGGGTTCTATGTTAGCAACTCCGCCTGAAAAAAAGGTACTTAAAAACGGAAAAGAGCGTTTAAATATTGATAAAATAAGCAAACATTCTATTGAATTATTAGAAAATGAAATTGACGCAATGAATGAACTATTGCCCGATATGACTCATTTTATTTTACCCGGAGGACACACTACAGTGTCATATTGTCACATTGCACGTTGTATTTGCAGGAGAGCTGAAAGAGTAAGTACGCATCTCAGTGATGAAAGCACCATTGAATCTGAAATTTTAATTTATTTGAATAGACTTTCTGACTATCTTTTCGTACTGGCACGAAAATTGACAAAAGATAATCGAGCTCAGGAAATTAAATGGATTCCTGAGAGAATAAAATAAGTTCTTTATAATTTTGAAAAAAAGCATTAAAAAACTTGACTATTTAAGTAAAAAAATTATTTTTGCAAAAAATTAATACAAGAAAAACATGTATTGGACATTAGAATTAGCATCATATTTAGCAGATGCACCTTGGCCAGCAACAAAAGATGAACTAATTGATTATGCAATTAGAACTGGAGCACCCCTAGAAGTTGTAGAAAACCTTCAAGAACTTGAAGATGAGGATGAAAACTTTGATAGTATTTTAGAGATTTGGCCAGACTATCCTTCAGAAGAAGATTATCTTTGGAATGAAGATGAATATTAAATAAATAAAATTCAAAAAGTCTCTGATGAGACTTTTTTTTTGCTTTATTATTAACTTTTAAACATATTTTAAGCCTTTTAAAAATTAATTATTTTAAATTCGCTTACTATAATACATAACAAAATATTGATTTTTTTAAACAAAGAATCACTAAAAAATTGACACCTAAATTATGAGTATTTTAAATTCAGTACTGAAAGTATTTGTTGGAGATAAAAAGAAAAAAGATTTAAAAATATTACAACCAATTGTTAAAAATGTTCATTTTTTTGAAAAGGAAATTTCTGCCTTAACCAATGATGAACTGAGAGAAAAAACAAATTATTTCAAAAAGAAAATTGCAGAAGAAACTAACATATATACCTCAAAAATAAAAGAGTTAGAAGAAGAAGCTCATGATGCAAATGTTGATAGAAAAGAAGAAATTTATGCAGAAATTGATGAGTTAGAAGATAACTCATATGAAACCTCTGAAAAGGTATTAACAGAAATTATGCCTGAAGCATTTGCGGTAATCAAAGAAACGGCTAAACGTTTTACAGAAAATAAATCTATTACAGTAACTGCCACACCATTTGACCGTGAATTATCTGCAGGAAGAGATAATATAACACTAGAAAATGAAAAAGCTTCTTGGGCTAATACTTGGGATGCGCAAGGAAAAGAAGTTACTTGGGACATGGTTCACTATGATGTTCAATTAATTGGAGGTTCCGTTTTACATCAAGGTAAAATCGCCGAAATGATGACTGGTGAAGGTAAAACTTTAGTTTCTACATTACCTGTTTACTTAAATGCGCTTACAGGAAAAGGAGTGCACGTAGTAACCGTGAATGATTATTTAGCAAAACGTGATGCTGCTTGGATGGGCCCAATTTTTGAATTTCATGGGTTAAGTGTGGACTGTATAGACCACCATGAACCAAATTCAGATGCACGTAGGAAAGCTTATAATTCAGATATCACGTATGGTACTAATAATGAATTTGGGTTTGATTATTTGCGTGATAACATGGCGCATTCACCAAATGATTTAGTACAACGTCCTCACAATTATGCCATTGTTGATGAAGTTGATTCTGTATTAATTGATGACGCTCGTACACCTTTAATAATTTCTGGTGCTACTGCAAATGCTGACCGTCACGAATTCAACGAATTAAAACCTAGTGTAGATAAAATTGTTTCCACACAACGCAATTATTTAACAGGTGTTTTAGCTGAAGTAAAAAAGTTAATTAAAGAAGGAAATACAAAAGATGGTGGTTTTTTACTTCTTAGAGTTTATAGAGGGTTACCAAAAAGTAAAGCATTAATTAAGTTTTTAAGTCAGGAAGGTATTAGACAGCTTCTGCAAAAAACAGAAAACTTCTATATGCAAGATAACAATCGTGAAATGCCCAAAATTGATGAAGATCTATTTTTTGTGATTGATGAAAAAAATAATTCAATTGAATTAACCGATAAAGGTATCACCTTTCTATCTGGTGATGACGGTGATGAGAACTTCTTTATTTTACCAGATTTAAGTACTGAAATCGGAAAAATAGATAACGAAGAAAGCTCTCCTGAAGATAAAACATCCAAAAAAGAAGAATTATATCGTGACTTTAGCATAAAAAGTGAGCGAATACATACTATGAATCAGCTATTAAAAGCATACACTCTATTTGAAAAAGATATTGAGTATGTTATTATGGATGATAAAATTAAAATTGTAGATGAACAAACTGGACGTATTATGGATGGGCGTCGATATTCTGACGGGTTACATCAAGCTATTGAAGCAAAAGAAAATGTTAAGATAGAAGCTGCAACACAAACATATGCTACGGTTACCCTTCAAAACTATTTTAGAATGTATCGTAAACTTTCGGGTATGACGGGTACAGCAATTACTGAAGCTGGCGAGTTTTGGGATATATATAAATTAGATGTTATTGAAATCCCAACAAATGTTCCGTTAGAACGATTTGATAGAGAAGACTTAGTATTTAAAACAAAACGTGAAAAATACAATGCTGTTATAGATGAAATTGTAAAATTAGTAGAACAAGGTCGTCCTGTTTTAGTTGGTACAACATCAGTTGAAATTTCAGAATTATTAGGAAGAATGCTTTCAATAAGAAAAATAACTCATAATGTATTAAACGCAAAATTGCATAAAAAAGAAGCTGATATTGTTGAGCAAGCAGGTAATGCTGGTATTGTTACAATTGCAACAAATATGGCAGGTCGTGGAACAGATATCAAATTATCTGACGAAGTAAAAACTGCTGGTGGTTTAGCTATTATAGGTACTGAACGACATGATTCTCGACGTGTTGACCGTCAATTACGTGGACGTGCTGGTCGACAAGGTGATCCAGGTTCTTCTCAATTCTATGTTTCTTTAGAAGATAATTTAATGCGATTATTTGGTTCAGAACGAATTGCAAAAATGATGGATAGAATGGGATTAAAAGAAGGTGAAGTTATTCAGCATTCTATGATTACCAAATCTATAGAAAGAGCCCAACGCAAAGTAGAAGAAAATAACTTTGGGGTTCGTAAACGATTATTGGAATATGATGATGTGATGAATTCACAACGTGAAGTAGTTTACAAACGTAGACGCCATGCATTATATGGAGACCGTTTACAAGTGGATATTGTTAATATGGTTTTTGACACCTGTAACTCATTAGTTAGAGAAAATAAAATTACGAGCGATTATCAAAATTTCGAATTTGAGTTAATTCGATTTTCTTCAACAAGCTCTCCTTTTTCTGAAGAAGAATTTAAATCCCTTTCAGAGCAAGAACTTACTGACCAACTTTTTGATGTTGTATACAAGCATTATAAAGAAAAATTAGAAAGAAGTGCTAAATTAGCTTTCCCTGTTATAAAAGATGTTTATGAAAATCAAGGTGATAAATATGAACGCATCGTTGTTCCTTTTACTGATGGAACTAAGGAACTAAAAGTCGTTACAAACTTAAAAGAAGCCTATGAAACTGAAGGAAAAGGATTGGTTACAGATTTTGAAAAAAATATAACGTTGGCTATAATTGATGATACTTGGAAAGATCATTTACGCCAGATGGATGAGTTAAAGCAATCGGTTCAGAATGCCACATACGAACAAAAAGACCCATTATTAATTTACAAGTTTGAGTCTTTTGAATTATTTAATGGTATGCTAGATAAAGTGAACAAAGAAGTATTATCGTTTTTATTTAAAGGTGAACTGCCTTCTCAAGATGCTAATCAAGTTTCTCAAGCAAGAGAACGAAAAAGAGAAAAAGTTCAATTAAGTAAAGAGGAGTACTCCAATCAAAATGAAGGCGCACAAACGAACCAAACACAGCAGCCACAGGCAGTTGAAACTATAGTTAGAACTGAACGAAAAATAGGTAGAAATGAAAAAGTAACCATCAAAAATGTGATGAGCGGTGAAAATAAATCATTGAAATATAAACAGGCGATTCCATTAATTCAAAAAGGAGATTGGGTCCTTGTTGAAGAATAGCCCATAATTTTTCACAGAATAAATGGTTATTTTAAATAATTTATTTTTATAAAATTAATATTGTTTTTTTCAATATAAAATAGTACATTTGCAACTAATATAATTTTTAATATCAATATAATGAGTAAAGGAACAGTAAAATTCTTCAACGAAACAAAAGGATTTGGATTTATCAGCGAAGAAGGTTCAAACAAAGAGCATTTTGTACACATTTCTGGATTAATCGATGAAATACGTGAAGGTGATGAAGTTGAATTCGAACTTACAGAAGGTAAAAAAGGCTTAAACGCAGTAAATGTAAAAGTAATTTAATATATACTTATACCTTTTTACAATGTAGAAGCCTATCATTTATTTGATAGGCTTTTTTTTTGTGCTAATTTTAACTTCATAATTATTTAGAATATGAATCTTTTCAATAAATCCTGTTTACTATTAATAATTATATCATTGAATTTAAGTGTTACAATAGCGCAATCAACTAAAATTATTTCATATAATATTAGGTATGCTAATAATACAGATAAAGAAAATAATTGGAATAACAGAAAAGACAAGATTATTTCACTTTTAAAAAATAACAATCCTGCTATTCTAGGAATTCAAGAAGGATTAATTCAACAAATTGACTATATAGATAGCTGTCTAAGCAACTATAAATATATTGGTATTGGTAGGGATGGTAAAAATAAAGGTGAGTTTTCTGCTATATTTTATGATTCTTTAAAATATAACGTAATAGAAAGTAATACATTTTGGCTTTCAAATACTCCTAATAAAATTTCAAAAGGTTGGGATGCAGCATTAAATAGAATTTGCACTTATGGACTTTTTGAAAATTTAAAAAGCCACAAAAAAGTTTGGATCTTTAATACTCATTTTGATCATATAGGAAAAATTGCAAGAAAAAATTCTGTTCAATTAATTTTAACCAAAATAAACGAAATAAATACAACCAATTTTCCGCTAATTCTAATGGGAGATTTAAATCTTACACCTGAAGAAGCTCCCATTCAATTATTAAAATCAAGTTTAGATGATGGGTTAGAACTATCAAATACTCCTTTAATTGGTCCAAAAGGTACTTTTAATGGATTCAGTTTAGACGAAATTTCAAAAAAAATCGATTATTTTTTTACAAAAAACTTAACAATTCTATCCTACACTCATATAAATGATTTAGAGATTTCTAAAAGTCATATTTCTGATCATTTACCAATAATGATTGAAATAAAATTCTAACCCTAGCTTAGTTAAAAAAATTAATAAAGTAAAATATTTCACTAATAATCTAATTAGCTAACATTTATCATCTAATTTCTAATAAATACTTTATAATTTTATTTTAATAAATTAAAATTTCACTAAAAAACAATAATTTTTAGCCCCTTTTTTATTTAAAAAAAAGTTTGTTTATTATTTCTTTTATAAACCAAACTTGTTATCAAACTCCCCAAACGAAATTTTAATAAACAATATTATGAAAAAAAAATTGGGTTCCCTCTACTTCTTTTTTTAGTAATAATTCAAACTGTTTTATAAAACTATTTTTTGAACAGCAATAAGTTTATGAATAATTCAAATTTATCATATCTCATTCTTAAAAGGAAATAAAACTCAATTATATGAAATCTCTAAACTGTCCAAAGTGCGGAAATAAACTAAATGAAGGAGCTCTCTTTTGTGGTTCTTGTGGAGAAAAAATAATTCAACAAGCCAAAGTAATAAAAGTTGATGTAAACACTTGCCCAAAATGCAATACTCCATTTGAAAAAGATGAAAAATTTTGCGCTGAATGTGGAACCGCAATAAATGAAGGAGTAACAACAAACAAAGTGGTACCTGAGAAAAATATAATCAGAAAAAGTAAACCGCAACCAATCTCAATTAAAACATCAAATCCTTCAATAAAAAAGAATAAAGGGAGCATATTAAAAACAATAGGAAAAACTGTTGTCGGCTTTTTAGCATTTATTATCATAGGTTTTGTAATCCTTTATAATTTAGGTGATGATTTGGAAAGTACTAACACAAGTGATATTGATATAATTAATACCGAGAATGTAAACAACGAAGAAATTGAGACAAGTAGCATTAGCAAGGAAGAAAATGAAATAGTTGTAAGATCATCAGATGTCGATAATAAAAATCTAGCTGATAAATACCGCATTGGTGTAGGTATTGAACCCGACCAATATAAAGCATTTGAGTTGTACGAAAAATTAGCAAATAAAGGTGATTTAGATGCCATGGTTGAGCTAGCTGATTATTATGAACAAGGTATATGGGTAAAAAAAGACACTAAAAAAGCAATAGAGCTTTTACAACAGGCTGCCGATGCAGGTTCATTAGCCGCTAAATGGCAGTTAGAATTTTTAGAAAGCGAAAAGTAAATAAAAAATTATGAAAAGATTATTTATACAAAGACTTGCTGTTCTACTAGCATTGCTAATTTGTAATTTGTCCTATGCTCAACAAAAAGCAATTAAAGACCCTAAGACTTTTAAGCAGGAAATGACTAATGTTGAAGTTGCTCATTCACAATCTGAGATTGTCAAAAAAATATCAACAGAATTAACCAGAGCGGCAATGGACAAAAATAATCGTGCACTTGTTTCAAAAGCCTCACAAGAAATATGGAAGTCTGTAAAATATATGACTGAAAAGCAGAGCAAAGATTTCTTATCTAAGCTTTCAAAAATGTCAAGCTCTAATCTTTCAAAGCTAGCCGAGATGTCTCCACGTCAATTAAATAGTTTTGTGGCATCATCTGTTGAAACTTTGGGCAAAAACACCAACGCTTTAAAAAATGTTATTGCCGGAGTTGGTGATAAAGCAGGGAATACAGCTCTAAAAGCAGTCTCTAAAATTGATGATATAATAGCTAGTGGAGGGAAAATTCCAAGAGCCTTAATAACAAAGTTAAAAGATGTAGCTAATGGTTTACCTCCGGGAAGAGCCAAAGCATTTCTGGATTATTTAAAAACAAAATCTGTAACCGATTGGAAAAATATTACCGATTTAGAAACTCCGGGAAAAGGACCAGGAGGTGTTGTTGGAGCAGTCGTTGATGGTGTTTTTGTATTATATGATGCCTATGATATTTATTATAGCGATGATGAACCCGAAATTAAAGCCATAAATGCCACAAGCAAAGGGGTTGGTTATGTTGTAGGTACAGCTGGGACTGCATTAGCAGGTGCAGCATCCAACGCTACTGTCACAGCCATTGGTGGTTTTGGACCTGGATTGGTTGTTGCTTTTACCGCCGATCGAGTTTCAACATTAACTACCGAGGTATTAATGCTTGTAAAAGAGCGAGAAGCAGCAAAAAATGCAGAGGAGAATGAAAGAATCGACAATGCCATACTTGTTCGTCGTCAATTACTTAATATCAGCAACAAAATAAAATCAGGGCAAGTTAATAATGCACAATTCTTACTTTCTAAACTTGATAAATTTATGCTAAATAACCGGATTGATGACCTGGATAAGCTTTATGAATTACATGGAGAATTAGAAGACAAAGCACAGAATGCAGAACGGAATCAGCTTATTAATGAAGTAATAAATACAGCTAGGCATCCTTACCAAAAAGCAGCAAATTTTTATAAAAAAGGGGTAGAATTACATATCGCCAAAATATACGCAGCTGAGGCACTAACTATTTTAAACAATAATTTAAAAATTTATCCAGAAATAGGAGGATTAACTGCAATCTCTAAAACTCAGCAACTCATTAGATTAATTGATGAAAAGATTGCCAATGCCGCAGATTTTTCAATAACTAGAGTAGCTGCGCCTGAGCGAGTATATATAGGCCAATCTATTGATATTCCTGTTTTTGTAAAAGGTGGTATTCCATATTATAGTTCTGTTGGTGAAATCAACAGTAATATCTCTGATGATTCTGAAGTAACCGTGTTTTGGTATGCATCTGTAGTACCTGGTATTGAAAATTTTACTATTACACTCAAAGATTGCATGGGGAGTACCGCAAGTACTTCGGTAAGTATTGAGGTGGTTGAAGAGATTGAAGAAGAGATAGTAGAAGCGGATGAAGAACCTGTTGATGTGGAATATTCAGGTTTGAAAGAATTTGTAGATGTTTCTAAGATAGGTAGTAAGACCTTTGAATCCCATTATTTTGCAAGCAAGTTTCATATTGGATATTCCAAAGAGTATAGAGACAAAGTGTACAGTGGAAGAGGAGAAAACAATGAAGGTCCTTGGCTTACGGGGAATCCAGGTGAAGGACAAGAAACAATATGGTATATCTTACCACATGGTCCTTATAAACGTTACCGTACCGACAATGAAAATATACTTATTCAAGAAGGGAATTATAATAATGGACTGTGGCATGGGAAATGGATAAAGTATTTCATAAAACCAGATACTCAAGGAGGGGTTGAGAAAATCCAAAATTATAAAAATGGTGTTCTGGACGGAATCCAAACAACTTATATTCATTATAAAAGTAAAGAGGATTGGAGTAAAATTGAGAATTACAAAGATGGCAAAAAAGACGGTACTCAAATAGAATATGATTCCGAAATACCGGGAGGAATTGGAAAGGAAAGAATATATCAAAATGGTAAATTTATAAGTGGTTATTATTATTATTTTTCTGGGAAGGAAAAAGGAGCGAATGGAAAATATATAAATATATATGAAAAGGCGATTTACGAAGAATAAAAAAATACAATATTGCTCTATTGTTTGTTGAAGTACTAAATATTTCCAAAGGAAAGGAAGAGAAATCAAAAAAACTAAAACATATTACTAAAAGCAGGTATTAAAAAATAAACTATGATAAACTGTCCAAAGTGCGGAAATAAACTAAATGAAGGAGCTCTTTTCTGTGGTTCCTGTGGAGAAAAAATAATTCAACAAACCCAAGTAATAAAAGTTGATGTAAACACTTGCCCAAAATGCAATACTCTATTTGAAAAAGATGAAAAATTTTGCGCTGAATGTGGAACCGAAATAATTGAAGGAGTAACAACAAACAAAGTGGTTCCTGAGAAAAATATAATCCGAAAAAGTAAACCACAGCCAATCTTAACTACAACATCAAATCCTACTATAAAAAAGGAAAAAGGGGGCATTTTAAAAACAATAGGAAAAATTATAGTAGGCTTTTTAGCATTTATTATTATAGGTTCTATAATCCTTTATCATTTAGGCGATGATTCAGATGAGGATATTGAAGTTACTTCTATTTCACAAGAAGAAATAGTTGATTATTCAGACGATAATACTGATAGAGAGGAATTAAATGAAAACCTTCAATTTTCTGAAACCATCATTGGAGAATTAGATAAAAATGAAATACAACTAGAAATACCTAAAAATACCTTTGATCAAGAAGTAAATTTAAATGTTGTTGTATCAGAAAATATACCTGTTTTTGATAAAAAAAGAGCTAAATTATTTGGAAAACCTTTTAATATTTCAATAGATCAGAAATCAAAACGACTAAATGAACCCGTAACCATAAAACTAAAATTATTTGATGAAGAAATTTCTAATTTAGAACATCCTGAAGATTTATGGGTTGGATACTTTAATGGAAAACAATGGGATTATTTTAAACCTTCAGAAATTAACTTAAAAAATAAGTATTTAACATTTGAAACTTATCATTTCAGTTTGTTTGCTAAAACAAAACCAACAAAAGAAGAAAGGATTGATGATTATGCTGATAAAGCAGCCGTTGAGCAATGGTCAACTAAAAATAACAATGCCCCCTCAAGACAAGCCACGGAAAAGATTGTTCAACAAGTTCTAGGTAAGTATTTGGGTTTAGGGAATAAAAGTTTAACCCAAGACATTGTAGAATCAATTATGAATGAAAGTGATTACCAAAAACTTTTAGTAAGTTATAATGATAATAAAATGGATCAATTCGGTCAGGACGTTGCTATATTAGCTGGTAAAACAATAGTTAAAGTTGTTACCGAAGATAGCAACGCAAAAACACTTTTAGGTTCTATCACAGAAAATGCTTCTAAGATAAATACTGGAATAAATATTGCTCGTGCTTTATCTGAAGGCAATTTAGAGCAAGCAGCAAAGGATTTATCAAATGAAATTATAAATTCATTTCCAATGACAAAACTATTTAGAGAAGCTGCAAAAATAACTGACCAACAAATAGTTAGATGGAGAGATCAAGAACTAGAAGCTGCATATAAAGTTTTTGTAAATGGATCACAGAGTGCTGTTCCTTTTTGGGGTTACGATGTTGAACCTGGAAATTTTGATGAAGTTTGGATACAAATGAAAGGGCTTAAACCTCAATTACTAAGAGATGCAAAAGCAAAGTATGCCCTTTCAAAAGGTGTTAAGGTTGAGGATTTAGGTACTAGAGCCTTAGAAATCATTGAAGATGAAACAAAAGAAAATTTAAGAAAAAAATTTATACAACGAGAAAAAGAAGAAAAGGAAATTGAAAAGTTAAAAGAACAAAATATTAAGCTTATCAAAATTTTTGAAGATGCAAATCTTTTAAACAAATATAGATTTGGCTATACCGAACAAACATCTTTTGAGCTTCGACTTCATAGGCTTTACAAAATTAAAGACATGATACTAAAAGACACAAAAAGTAAAGTTGGGTTTTTAGGCGTAAATGAAGGTGGTATTATCCCTGCAAAAACAGTCGCCAGATTGATACAAATATGGTACAACCCTGATGGAGGAAAAGAGAAATACCGAGAGGAATTGATAGAATTAGGATATATTGAAGAAGTAGAAGAACTAGAGCTAGCTGATGGACCATGGGAGTTGTCTTTTTATGAGTCAAAAAAGCTATTTGAATCTATGGATAATTTTTCTGAGTATATGAGTGCATCAAAGGAAAGGAAGAAAGTTATACTAGAAACAGATCTTATTAATACAGAAAAAGCTATTAAAAAAATGAACGAGGAATATAAGAATTCATTAAGTTTAGGTTTTATAAATTTACCTTCCGCAACATATGAAAAAAGCGAAAGGGGTTTAATGTTTCTTTATAAATACAACCCTATTTTAAAAGATGGATTATATACATTTTCTTATACCGAAGGTTTTGGTAAAGAAAAAGAAAGAATGAAATATATAATTCAATTAAAATCTAACGACTATTTTGAAGGAAAAATATTTTATGATTCCTTTGGTAGCGTTTATATTATCTATATTAAAGGAAAATTAAAAATTTAAATTATGGCATTTTGTTCAAATTGTGGAAGCAAGTTAAATGAAAGTAGTGCATTTTGCGAAAATTGCGGTACTCAAATCAAAGAAGTAGAAACTCAACCTATAATCGAAGAAATTTTAGGAGAAGTAACCTTTGAGGTGGTAAATAAAGAGCGCTTAAACTTAATTAAAGTTGAGTTGGATAATGCTGCCTTTCGCTATGAATCAGGTGCAATGCACTATATGAATGGTAATCTTGAGTTACAATCAAAGGCTCCTGGAATTGGTAAAATTTTTAAATCAATGATAACTAAAGAAGCCATTGTTAAACCAGTTATAAAAGGCTCAGGAACCGTGTTTTTACAGCCTTCATTTGGTGAATTTACTATTTTAAATTTAGAGAATGAAGAATGGATTTTAGACAGAGGTGCATACTTTGCATCAGACATTAATATAGAAATAGGCTCGTATACAAATAAAGCAATAAGCGCCATATTTTCAGGTGAAAAATGGTTTCAAACAGTGGTATCAGGAACTGGCAAAGTAATTATTACATCAGCGGGTCCAATTGAAGAAGTAGAATTAACTAATGGAAAATTGGTTGTTGATGGTGCTTTTGCTATTGCTCGTACATCTGGCATTGAATTAAATGTTTCAAAAGCAACTAAAGGAATTTTTTCAACACTAATTTCAGGAGAAGGAATTGTAAATACATTTACAGGAACAGGAAAAGTATTAATTGCACCTGTTGATAATTATTTAAACACATTAATTAATTCTATTCTCTCTATTAGATATCAAATACAAAGTTTACGTAAATAAAGTTATCTAATTACTAAAATTAAAGTAAATGAACTATTGTAAAAACTGTGGTGCTAAATTAAAAATGAATGCAAAATTTTGCACTAATTGCGGAAATATCATTCAGGTTCCTATTGAAGAAAATGAACAACCCAAGAAAAGTAGGGATACGATTATTAAATCTAAAGAGCCAACAACGAACACAAAAAACTTTTCTAAAATAAATAGAGAAATTTCAGGTGGAAATAGCAAATTAAACGCCTCAAAAATAGCCAAATACGTTACAGGATTTTTTTTACTAATTGTTATACTTGCATTTCTAGACTTAGATATGCTTCCTATACATCCTGCTATTGCCTTTCTATCTTTCTTTATTGTTTTATCTTCAATTGTAATAAGCTATATGTTTAAAAGTAGAGAAGAAAAAAAACAAACCTTAGTTACTGGTGAAAATTTATTAGCTGAGTGGACATTAACAAGTGAACAAAAAGAAAGTTATGCAAACTATTTATTTGAGAATGAAAAAAATAACAATAAGTTCATATTATATTCAATTGCAGCCATAGCAATTGTTGTTTTTGGAATATTTATTTTAGTTATTGATGAAGGGAAATTATTTATGTTTTTAATACTCATTGGGTTAATCTTATTTTTAGCTTCCTTCTCATATGGAATGCCATTTTATTACAAAAAAAGTAATTTAAAAGGTGATGGAAAAATATTAATTGGAGCAAAATATGCCTATATTAATGGGTATTTTCATAACTGGGATTTTCCACTTTCAGGGTTAAAAAAAGTACAAAAAATTGAATCTCCTTTTTATGGTCTTAATTTCGTTTATTATTATACCGATAGAACTTTGTCTCATAACGAAGAACTTTTTATACCAGTACCAGAGGATATTGATTTAACAAAATTAATAACAACACTGATAGAAATGAATCAAAAATAAAATAATTACTTACATTTAATAAATAATCTATTCTACGAAATATTGAACTATCTATTTAAATTTTTATTCTTATTAATTAGCATACTCATACTTGTATCGTGCAGTATAACTCATAAAATTACTCGTAATTTTAAAAAAGAAAATAACGTAAATGCATCGTTTAAAGGATTTGTACTTTACAATCCCTCAACAAAAGAAGAACTAATTAATTACAACGGGCAAAAATATTTTACACCGGCTTCTAACACCAAATTATTTACATTTTATGCGGCTTATAAAGCATTACAAGATTCTGTTGCCAGTTTAGCTTATTATAAATCACAAGATTCTTTGATCATCAAAGGAACTGCAGACCCTTCATTTTTATATGGAGCTAATTCTACTAAAGTTATAGATTTCTTACACAAAGAAACTGCCCCTATTTATTTACTAGATGAAGCTATAAAAGAAACTGCTTACGGAAGTGGCTGGGCTTGGGATGATTATCAATATTACTATATGCCTGAGAAAAATTTATTTCCCATCTATGGAAATATTGTAAAATTTTCGATGACTGATAGTTTGGTTAGCTCTACTCCCTCCTATTTTAAGCAACAAGTAAAAATTGTTGATTCCACCTCATTTTATAGAGAATTATTTACTAATAATTTTTACCTTCAAAAAGATAGCAAAGTAGAAAAGGAAGTGCCTTTCATAACATCTAATCAATTAGTAGCTGAGTTATTAGGTGATCAAATTCAAAAAGAGATTAAAGCAATTCCTGCTTTAAAAGAGTATAATTTTAAAGTTTTAAGAGGTATACATTACAATGAGCTCTATAAAAAAATGCTTATCGAAAGTGATAATTTTATTGCCGAACAATTACTTCTTCAAGTTGGAAAAGAAGTTTTAAATGTATATTCCGTAGAATCAGCAATTGAATACTCTCTAGAAAATTATTTAAACGATATACCTCAAAAACCTCGATGGGTCGACGGCTCTGGATTATCAAGATATAATTTATTTACCCCAAATAATTTTGTTTATATATTAGATAAAATGTACAATGAAATAGGTTTAGATACGCTTTTAAATTATTTCCCAATTGCAGGAAAATCAGGAACTTTAAAAAATTGGAATGAGAATAAAAATCCATACATATTTGCTAAAACAGGTTCACTGTCAAACAATTATAATTTGAGTGGTTATTTAATTACAAAAAAAGGTACAGTTTTAATTTTTAGCTATATGAATAATCATTATCAAAAATCAACTTCAGAAATTAAGAACACAATGTATAAAACACTAGAACTAATTTATACTAAATACTAAATAAACTTTTTAATGAAAACAATAGGATTAATTGGTGGAATGAGTTGGGAATCTTCATTAGTATATTATGAACTCATAAACAAAAAAGTACAAGAAGTATTGGGTGGATTTCATTCATGTAAAAATATTATGATTTCAGTGAATTTTGCAGAAGTAGAAAAGTTACAACATGAAGGTAATTGGGAAGCTCTCAACACTTTAATGGCAGATGCTGCAAAAAATTTAGAATTGGCAGGAGCAGATTTAGTAGTACTTTGTACCAATACCATGCATTTATGCAGTGAAGCTATTCTTAAAAATATTTCAATACCTTTTTTGCATATTGCCGAAGCTACTGGACAAGAAATTAATAAAAAGAAACTTTCAAAAGTTGCTTTATTAGGAACAAAATTCACAATGGAAAAAGAATTTTATAAGGAACTCCTAACTAATAATTTTGGAATCGAAGTTTTAATTCCAACAAAAAAGGAGCGGCAATTAGTACATAATATTATTTATAATGAATTGGTTCAAGGTAAAATAAATAATAGCTCTAAAGAAGTTTATAAAAATATCATTCATAATTTAGAAAAAAGAGGATCGCAAGGAGTCATTCTAGGTTGTACAGAAATTCCTTTACTTATTAAAGAAAAAGATGTTACAATACCAATATTCAATACAACAAAAATCCATGCCGAAAAAGCAGTAGAATGGGCTTTAAAAGAATAAAAATTGTATATTTAAAAAGTATACCTGACTTACTAAAATTAAAAAAATGACTGCTTCACTAAACCAAATGGAAAATAAAAAGATTGAGTCTTTTTTAAAAAACTCATCAATTATTGAATACTCAGAAAGTGATTTCACAAGAAATACTTTTATTTCTACTGATGAAATTGTACTTAAAAACAGTGTAAAATCTGTTGAATGGTTAAATGTTTATGGCTTTAATTATCAAGAAATCTTAAAAAAATTAATTAAACAAAATAATTTTGATGAGTTTTTATCGAATTTAATAATTGATACTGATCAAAGAAATAAAGTGATTGAATTAAGTGATTGTATTTTTTTAACACTTAAAACTTTTCATTACGAAAATTCATCATTCTATGATGAACAAATGATGTTCATTGCATCACCAAATTATGTTTGGAGTATTCAAGAAAAATCTGGAGATTATTTTGAACATATTAGAGAGCGAATTGCGAGTTACAAAGGAACGATACGTAAAAAGAAAGCTGACTATTTACTTTATAGAATTATAGAAGCAATAATTGATAATTACTATTTGGCATATGAAAAATTAGTTGAAAAGAGTACAGAATTAAAAGATCTCTCAAAAGTAAAACCAAGCCCAGAATTCGCTATTATAATTGAAAATAATAAACAAAATTTATTTATTCTTAAAAAAGCCATAAGTAGTTTAAGAGAAGCTATAAGCAGAATTGAAAAACTAGAACTAGAAAATTTTGAGACACACTATTTTAGTGAATTGAAGGAACAAGCAAGTTTTTTAATTGATGATATAGATTTTGATTTACAGCAATTTGAAAGTAGCATTAACTTAATTTTCAATATTCAAAATCATAGATTGAATGAAGTTATGAAAACACTCACAATTATTTCTGTGATTTTTATACCACTCACATTTTTAGCAGGAATTTATGGTATGAACTTTAAAAACATGCCCGAATTAGATTCTGAATTTGGTTATTTTATTATTCTAGCCATTATGATTCTATTGACTCTAATTAATCTCTATTTTATTAAAAAAAAGAAATGGTTTGATTAACGTCTAAGTACTATTTTAAACTTCAATAGCTAATTCGTCATAGGCTAAATATACATTTGTTGGCAGTAACTTTTCAACTTCAGCGTGAAACCCTAAATATTGACTGATATGTGTTAAATAAGCTTTTTTTGGTTTCAATTCGTCTATCAAAGCTAATGCTTCTTCTAAATTTAAATGAGAATGGTGGGGTTTAATTCTTACTGCATTTAGAATTAACACATCTAAATTCTCAAGCTTTACTTTTTCTTCTTCCGAAATTGTTTTAACATCTGTTAAATAAGCAATATTATCAAATCTAAATCCAAAAATAGAAAGTTTTCCATGTTGAACTTCAATTGGAATCACTTTTAGATTTCCCAATAAAAAAGGTTGTTTATCAATTTCTATTTGCTTAACACTAGGTGCTCCGGGATATTTGTTGTTGTCATTTAAAATGTAATCAAATCTAGTTGCTAAATACTTTAAAACTCTGTTATGTGCATAAATAGGTACAGCTCCCAAACTAAAACTAAAAGGTCTTAAATCATCTAAACCTGCTGTATGATCAGCATGTTCATGTGTAAATAACACTCCGTCAATTTTAGAAACATTTGCTCTTAACATTTGATATCTAAAATCTGGTCCACAGTCTACCACATAGGTAAAATTATCCCATTCAACCAAAATAGAAACCCTTAAACGCTTGTCTCTTTTATCAGTAGATAAGCAAACCGGATGAACACTATTAATAACAGGAATACCTTGTGATGTACCAGTACCTAAAAAAGTAATTTTAATTTTCATTAATTTAATTCAAAAAGCAAATATAATTTAAATTTAAAAAGCACAAACGCTTTTAAAAAACAAGTTGTGCATCAAAACTACCTTATTTAAATCTTTACTATAAATATATACAAAATGATAATCTAAAAATGTTAACAAAACTTGATTTTTGTCAACCTTTGTAAACAGTTAATAATGTACTTTTGCATCATTATTTTTTAATAACCCATATGGATAACAAAAAAAAATATTATATAAATTCATCTTATGAAATTATCATTGTTTTTGTAGTCCTATTTATATCTATAATTTTTAGTTCACACATAATTTCAACTAGCCTTTCTGCTAGTTTTCTTATTTATATATTTAGCAAAAATTTAAAAGTTCAAATATTATATATAATTTCACATCATAAAACAATACATATATGAAAATAGGCGTATTAAATGAAACAAAAACGAAAGAGAAACGCGTATCTATTTCTCCAAATATAGCCAAACAACTTATTGGAAAAGGGTTTGAGGTTGTAATTGAAGAAGGATCAGGAGCTGCCTCCTCTTTCAAAGATTCTGACTATACAGAAGTTGGAGCTTTAATAGCAAAAAAAGAGGTTGTTTTTAAAGACTCTAAAGTCCTTATTAAAATTAACCCATTTGATGAAGAAGATTTGAAACATGTTTCTAAAGGTCAAATTTTAATGAGTCAGTTATATTATAAATCACAGCCAGAATTAATAGAGGCAATTGCTAAAACTGGCGCAACTGCCTTTTCTATGGATGCAATGCCTAGAATATCTAGAGCACAAGATATGGATGTGTTAAGTTCTCAAAGTAACTTAGCTGGTTATAAAGCTGTAATTACTGGAGCGCAAGAAATGACCAAAATATTTCCATTAATGATGACTGCTGCTGGGACTATAATTCCTGCTAAAGTATTAATTTATGGTGTAGGAGTTGCAGGATTGCAAGCTATTGCTACCGCAAAACGTTTAGGTGCTGTTGTTGAAGCTACTGATATTAGAATGGAAACTAAGGAGCAAACTGAATCTTTAGGTGCTAAATTTATTTCTGTTGATAATACTGGTGAAGAATCGGAAGGTGGTTATGCCAAAGAAGCTTCTGAAGATTATGCTAGAAGACAAAAAGAGGCTGTTAATAAATCATTATTCCAAGCTGATTTAGTGATCACAACTGCTATGGTACCTGGAAGAAAAGCACCTGTACTTATTTCTGGAGAGCAAGTTGAACAAATGAAAAATGGTGCTATTATTATTGATTTAGCAGCTGCGCAAGGCGGAAACTGCGAGTTAAGTGTAATGGATAAAACTATAATTAAAAACGGTGTTAAAATTATTGGAACAACTATGGCTCCGTTAAGTGTTTCTACAAATGCTAGTGAGTTGTATGCAAAAAATATGTATACTTTTTTACTGCACTTAACAGATGAAAACAATGAGTTCAAATGGGAATTAGAAGAAGAAATAACCGATGGTACATTAATTGTGCATGAAGGAAAAATTAGAAAAAACTAAAACTGAATAAATATGAATGAATTATTAGAATTTATTAGCAATAATTTAGAATTAATATATATCCTGATTTTAGCGATATTTATTGGTGTAGAATTAATAAAAAATGTACCATCGGTATTACACACTCCTCTAATGTCAGGAGCAAATGCCTTAAGTGGTGTTGTAATTGTTGGTGCACTTTTAGTAATGTTACAAGCAGATCCAAATGATTACTTAGCTTTAGGTTTAGGTTTTGTTGCTGTAGTATTAGGAATTATAAATGTAGTTGGTGGTTTTGCCGTAACCGACCGTATGTTACAAATGTTTAAAAAGAGAAAATAATGAGTATAACGTTAAGTATTATCTATTTGATTTCAACCATAACATTTGTTATAGGTTTAAAAATGTTAGGACATCCAGAAACAGCTAAAAAAGGTAACTTTATTGCTGCTGTAGGTATGGTTCTTGCAATTATTGGTACTATATTTTTACATGACTTTACAGTATCAAATATTAATTATATACTAATTGGGGCAGCCTTATTTGTTGGTAGTTTAATTGGATGGCTAATAGCTATGAAAGTTGAAATGACAAAAATGCCAGAATTAGTATCTTTATTCAATGGTTTTGGAGGAGCAAGTGCTATGCTAATTGGATTAGTAGAATATGGAAATAATTCAGGAGATATTGCACAAACTTCTACTGTAATTGCAGCTATAATTATTGGTAGTATTACTTTTTCAGGAAGTTTAGTTGCTTTCGGAAAACTAAATGGTTCTTTAAAAGACATCAGATTACCGAAATATAATTTAATAAACAATGTATTATTTTTAGGTCTCGTTGCGTTTGGTGCTTATATAGTAATGGGAGGTGCAAGTAGCACACTTCTTATTTATGCTTTACTTTTCGCTTCACTTATTTATGGGCTTTTATTTGTATTCCCTATTGGTGGTGCTGATATGCCTGTAGTAATTTCGTTACTAAACTCTTTAACTGGTATTGCAGCTGCAATAACTGGTGTATTATATGGAAACATGGTGATGTTAGTTGGTGGTATTTTAGTTGGTTCTGCTGGTTTAATTTTAACCTTTGTAATGTGTGAAGGTATGAATAGATCGCTTTCTAATGTAATTTTTGGTGCATTTGGTGGTGATGCTGTAGTTGCCGGTGCAACAGGAAAAACAGGTGGAACTATTAAAAAAACAACTGCAAGTGATTCTGCTGTACTCTTAAATTATGCAAATAAAGTGGTAATTGTACCAGGCTATGGTTTAGCAGTTGCACAAGCACAACATGTAATTCACGAACTTGAACAAGTATTAACTGAAAAAGGTGTTGATGTATCATATGCAATTCATCCAGTAGCAGGTCGTATGCCCGGTCATATGAACGTTTTATTAGCTGAAAGTAATGTAGATTATGACAAGTTAATTGAAATGGATGATATCAACCCTCAGTTTCCAAATACAGATGTTGTTTTAGTAGTTGGTGCTAATGATGTTGTGAATCCAGCTGCACATAACGATCCATCTAGTCCTATTTATGGAATGCCAATTTTAGATGTTGAAAATTCCAAACATATTATTGTTAACAAACGTACTATGAATGCTGGTTATGCAGGAATTCAAAATGAGTTGTTCTTTAACACTAAGACTTCTATGCTGTTTGGAGATGCCAAGAGTGCATTAACTGAATTGGTAAGTGAACTTAAGAATATGTAATATTTCATAAGATAAAACGCGTAAAAGAAGGGTGCAAATTAATTTTTCACCCTTCTTTTTTTGTTAATTTCTAATAACTCTCCTTTTTTAGTACTTTTGCAAAAACTAAAAAATTAAAATGACTCTAAAGTTAAAAGGTGATACAGAAATAAATGATGTTCCATCAAGTAAAGCAAAAGCGCTTAAAATAAATTTGAATAAATATATTTATGGAACATTTGCTGAAATAGGTGCTGGCCAAGAAACTGTTCGTCATTTTTTTAGATCTGGTGGAGCTTCAGGAACTATTGCCAAAGCAATGAGTGCTTATGATAAACATTTTTCTGATGCTATTTATGGTGTTGAAGAGGATGGTCGCTATGTTACCGAAGAACGATTGAAAAAAATACTTCATCGTGAAATTGAACTTACAGAAGATAGATTAAGCAGAAAAAATCACCCTGGAAAGGTGTTTTTTTCATATGCAAACACAGTAACGACTATAGATTTTGCCAAAAAGTTTAAAGGACATGGTTGGGTTGGATTAAAGTTTCAATTAGATCCTTTGGAAAATTATAATGAAATTATTTTACATGTTAGATTTAAAGAAACTGACGTAAAATTACAACAGGAAACACTGGGTGTTTTAGGTGTAAACTTAATTTATGGAGCATTTTACTTAAATAATAAGCCAAAAGAATTATTGAAATCATTGTATGATAACTTGCATGAAGTTCAACTTGAAATTGACATGATTAATTTTTCTGGACCTTGTTTTTCAGATGTTGACAACCGATTAATGAGTTTATTATTAGTTAAAAACAGGATGACTAATGCTGTAATGTTTGGGCCAGATGGAAATAATCTATTACCTGCTCAACAACTATATAAAGCAAATATTTTAGCGCTGCGAGGTAGTTTTAGACCTGTAACTAAAGTAAATATGGACATGCTTGAACTTGCAGAACAACTATTTATCAATAAAAAAAAGGTTAACAAAGACAATACTAAAATTATTTTTGAGATTACATTAACAAACTTAATTTCTGATGAGGGAGAAATTGATGAAAGAGACTTTTTAGAAAGAGCTGAGTTACTTTGTTCTCTTGGCCAAAATGTTATGATTACCAATTATCAAGAATACTACAAATTGGTTGAATATTTATCTGAATTCACAAAAGGGAGTATTGGCTTAGCTATGGGTGTCAGTAATTTTGTGCAAATTTTTAACGAAAAATATTACCGTAATTTAAGTGGAGGAATTTTAGAAGCTTTTGGTAAATTATTCTTTAAAGACCTTAAGGTATACTTATACCCTCTTAAAGATAGAAATACTGGAGAAATTAAAACAAGTGAAAATTTAATGGTACATCCGCGTATGAAAGAATTATATAAATTCTTTAAATACAATGGGAAGGTTGTAGACATTAAAGATTACAATCCTGATATATTAGGCGTATATTCAAGAACGGTTTTAGAAATGATTTCAAATGGAGAGAATGGCTGGGAAGAAATGCTTCCTATTGGAATTCCTGAAATTATTAAAAGAGATCGATTATTTGGGTATTCAAAATAAGATTTGAGAATTTGAAGTAAATTTTGTTTTTAAATTAAACCTTTAGTAACTTTCAACGTCTAATATTAAAATGTAGCACGTGCAAGACGAAGAATTACTAGTTTCCCAACTTAAAAATCCCGATTCGCAAGAACAAGCTTTTCGAAAGTTAATGTCGCTCTATAAAGAACGTTTATATTGGCATATTCGTAAAATTGTTTTATCACATGATGATACTGATGATGTCCTTCAAAATACATTTATTAAAATTTTTAAAAACATACATTCATTCAAAGAAAATAGCAAACTATATTCTTGGATGTATCGAATTGCAACAAACGAAGCAATTACATTTATAAACAAAAAAGCTAAAAAACAACAAGTAGATATCAGTGAATTACAGCATAAAATGGCTGATGAGTTACAAGATGATCAAAATTATTCAGGTGATGAGATTCAGCAATTATTGCAAAAAGCTATTTTTACCTTACCTCAAAAGCAGCAATTGGTTTTTAATATGAAATATTTTGATGAAATGAAATATACTGATATGTCTGAGGTTCTTGACACTTCAGTGGGTGCCTTAAAAGCATCCTATTTTCATGCTGTAAAAAAAATTGAAGAATTTTTAAAATCACATTAAACCATACGGTTTAATAAAAGTCTAATTAATAGAAATGAAAAAAGAAAAACCAAATAAAATAATTACTACATTAAGTGATAATTC
>NZ_JABDRI010000094.1 GCF_013041805.1 Lutibacter sp. | reverse complement strand
TTAAGAGAGGTTATTTATGATATTGGTGGCGGAATAGTGAATGATAAAAAATTTAAAGCAGCTCAAACTGGAGGACCTTCAGGAGGTTGTTTAACCGAAAAAGATTTAGATCTACCTATAGATTTTGATTCCCTTTCTGAAGCAGGTTCCATGATGGGTTCTGGAGGTATGATTATTATGGATGAAGATGATTGTATGGTAGCGATGGCTAAATTTTATCTAGAGTTTACAGTTGAGGAATCTTGTGGTAAATGCGCACCTTGCAGAATAGGTAACAAACGATTGCACGAAATGCTTGTGAAATTATGCAATGATAAAGGTACGCCAGAAGATTTAGACTTGCTTCGTAACTTAAGTGTAGTTGTAAAAGATACCTCACTTTGCGGTTTGGGACAAACGTCTCCAAATCCAATTCTTTCAACAATGAAAAACTTTTATGAAGAATATAAAGCTCATGTTGAAGATCACAAATGTCCGAGCGGACAATGTACTTCTTTCTTAAAATATTATATAGATGAAGAGCATTGTATTGGTTGCATGGTTTGTGCTAGAAATTGCCCAACAAATGCTATTTCTGGAGAAAAAAAGAAACTTCATATAATTAATCACGAGATATGCATTAAATGTGGAGTATGTATAGACAAATGTAAATTCGATGCTGTTTACCTCAATTAATTTTTGTTAAAAGAAAGTATTATGGATACGATAAATATTAAAATTGACAATAAAAATTTTCAAGTACCTAAAGGAACTACCATTCTTGAAGCGGCCAAAAGCGTAGGGGTTAAAATCCCTACACTATGCCATATGCATTTACACGATTTAAATGTAACACATAAACCAACTGGCTGCAGAATTTGTGTTGTTGAAGTTGAAGGACGTAAAAATCTTGTTCCAGCTTGCGCTACTGAATGTACGCCTGGAATGAAAATAAAAAATCAAACAATAAGAGTTTTAAATAGCAGAAAAACAGTGCTGGAATTAATCTTAAGTGATCACCCATCTGACTGTTTGATTTGTCCTAAAAATGGTGATTGTGATTTGCAGAGTATGGCTCAAGAAATGGGAATTAGACATTATTATTACAAAGGAGAACAATCCACTTACATTAAAGACAGATCAGCAGCTATTAAAAGAGATATGGATAAATGTATTGGCTGTAAAAGGTGCGTAACCATGTGTAATGAAGTTCAAACTGTTGGAGCTCTATCTTCTATTAATAGAGGTTTTATGTCTGTAGTGGCTCCTGCATTTCAAATGGATTTAGAAGAAAGTGTATGCACATATTGTGGTCAGTGTGTTGCCGTTTGTCCAACAGCAGCGCTAACAGAAATAGACCATACTAAAACAGTAATTAGACATTTGGCAGACCCTTCAAAAACTGTTATTGTTCAAACAGCTCCAGCCGTGAGAGCCGCTTTAGGTGAAGAATTTGGATATGATCCAGGAACATTAGTTACTGGTAAAATGACTGCAGCGTTGAAAGACCTAGGCTTTAATTATGTTTTTGACACCGATTTTGCCGCCGATTTAACAATTATGGAGGAAGGAACAGAGCTTCTAGATAGATTAACAAGGCATCTAAATGGAGATAAAACAGTAAAATTACCATTATTAACATCTTGTTGTCCGGGATGGGTTAGTTTCTTTGAACATCATTTCCCAGATATGAAGGACATTCCATCAACTGCTCGTTCACCTCAACAAATGTTTGGAGCAATTGCCAAAACCTATTTAGCTGATAAATTAGGTGTAAAAAGAGAGGATATGATTGTTGTTTCTATTATGCCTTGTTTGGCAAAAAAATATGAACGTAGTAGAGATGAATTTTCAACAGATGGAAACCCTGATGTTGATTTTGTATTATCCACTAGAGAATTAGCGCGCCTTGTAAAGCAAGCAGGTATAGATTTCAAAAGTTTAGAACCTGCAGAGTTTGACCATCCAATGGGAGAATCGTCTGGAGCAGCAGTTATATTTGGAACAACTGGTGGTGTAATTGAAGCAGCAGTTAGAACGGCGTATGAAGTATTCACTAAAGAAAAACTTCATAAAGTAGAATTTCAGCAATTAAGAGGAATGGATTGGATTCGCGAATCTACCATTGATTTTAACGGAACTCCAATAAAAATTGGAATTGCGCATGGTTTAGGAAATGCTCGCAAACTTTTAGAAGAAATTAGAGATGGAAAATCGGAATATCATGCGATTGAAATAATGGCTTGCCCAGGCGGTTGCATTGGTGGAGGTGGTCAACCTTTACATCACGGAGATTCTAATATTTTATTAGCAAGGCAAAAAGCATTATACGCAGAAGACAAGTCGAAGGTAATAAGAAAATCTCATGAAAATCCATCTATTATAAAACTATATGATGATTTTTTAGGTGCTCCAAATAGCGAAAAAGCACATCATTTATTACATACAAATTATTTCGACAAGAGTAATCACATAGAAATTACCAAAGAATAATTTATTAATAAACAGATAAAAAATAATTAGCAATGATGACAATATGCGAAAATAATGTAGCCAAAATAGAAGCAATTTGTAGCGAATTTGGTAATGAAAAAGGCGAATTAATAAATGTATTACATAAAGCTCAAACCACATTTGGATACTTACCAGAAGAAGTACAGAGTATAGTGGCAGAAAACTTAAACACTTCTTTAGCTCATGTTTATGGTGTGGTAACTTTTTATTCCTTTTTTACCATGGTTCCAAAAGGAAAATACCCAATTAACATTTGTACAGGAACGGCTTGTTATGTTAGAGGAGCCGAAAAAATTCTTGATGAATTTAAAGAACATTTAAATATTAAAGTTGGAGAAACAACCAAAGATGAAAAGTTTTCATTAAGTAGTTTAAGATGTGTTGGAGCTTGTGGTTTAGCGCCGGTAGTACTTGTGGGAGAAAAAGTTTATGGACGTGTAACTTTAGATGGAGTTGAAGAAATACTCAAAGAATACAATGAGTAAATCTGTATTTATTATCGTCACAAGAAACTAAAAATTATCACTAATTAAATTAAAAACATATTAGCTTGTATTTAATTAATGCTGTACTTAACACATAAAAAAATAGCAAGACTTTTTGTTTGAAAAGTCTTGCTATTTTTTTATAATTATCTGAATGATTTTATTAAAAAAACATTTAAGTAACCTAATTAATTCTTTATTAATTTAAGTATTACTGGATCTTCTGCATATACCTTAACAATATATAAACCGCTTGGTTGATTTTCTAAAGATAATTGAACTCTACCACCAGTTATTGAATACATTTTTTTAGAAATTAATTGTGAATGTATTGAATAAACCTCAATCATCACATCACTTTCTAAAAGTGGCAAAGCAATCTCAAATACACCTCTCGTTGGATTTGGATATGCTACTATTTCACTTAATAACTCAATAGTTTTTGAATATACCCCCTCACAATCTACTGCAGTTTTAACTTCAAGTAAATCTCCATGCTTTACATCTATGTTAAATTCTGTAGAATTAGTCTCAAATTTTTCTTTTCCATTTACATAAATAGTAAATGGTGCTGTTCCCTCTAATATTTCTATATTAGCTTTACCTGATTCAATACTTGCTTTTCCTGAAAGAACAGTTCCTCCTAAAATTTCAGTTACAAAGCATTGTTCAAAAGATTCTCCTTCAATAGAAATACAAAAATTATAAGTGCCTGGCGCTAAATCAGAAACTGTTAAATTTGTTATAAAACTAGTTGTTACTCCATTAATTGTGGTTGAATAATTATGCGACTCATTAGCTGTAATGCTAATTTGCCCATTATTTTTATCTGGACATGTCTCACTAACAATTTCAATATTAAAATTATCTGAAGGTAATAATAAACACCCTGTAGCATCAACTAAACTTCCTGCTGCACTATTTGGGCATAAATCTATTAAGTTATCTACACCATCATTATCATCATCTCCATTTGGTGTTGTATCACAAACATCACCTATTCCATCTCCATCCGAATCTGCTTGATCTGCGTTTGGAGTATCGATACAATTATCAATCGCATTATCTATTCCGTCATTATCATTATCACTTGGCAATACTACACCACAAATTTCAATAGACCAATTATCAATTTGTCCAACATCAGCAGGTCCACTATCTACAACCTTTAAAGTCCAATCTCCAAAAGACTCTTCACCATTAAAAATCGCTAAATTTCCTTGAGGGAGAAAAACTCCGCTATATGGTGCAGTTCCATCGGATATTTGGTTTTCGGCATCACTATCAAAAGTTGTACTTGTATAGTTATCACCATCATCAGTTCTACTGGCAACTAAAATAACTGAAGTTCCTTTTGGACTAATTAAAGTTAAAGTTAAATCTCCAATCCAAGGGTGAGTAATATTAGTAGTAACATTTATATCAGTAATGGACTTATTTTCAACACTATTTATTGTAGAGCTTACTCCTACACTATTATCATCAGGTATATTTAATGGAGTATCTGACGAGTCTAAAGATCCACAAACTTCATTTGCCGTAGTAAAGTTATTAATTTCAGAAAAATTACTTTCCCCACAATCATTTATAGATTTCACCCGCCAGAAGTATTGAGTATCTAATTGCAATAAAGTTGGCTCGTACAAATTAGTAGGTATTGTTGCCGATTCAGTTAAAGATGAAAAAGTACTAGATTCCGAAATTTCAATAGTATAATTCAAAGCATTTACATCGCTATTCCAACTTAATGGGTATGGTTTTAAAACATTTGTTGCGTCATTTTCAGGAGCTACTAATAACGGAGCAACTAATGTTGATGTATACACCCCTAAATTAATAACTGTTGTTTTTGAAGTTGAAGCAGCAGTACCCGTAACTGAAATATTATAATTCCCAACATTCGTGTTATTAATACCCGTAATCGTCATTTCAACTAAGGTATTATTTGCTGTGGCAGAAGATGGATTAAAGGAAACTATTGTTCCTTCAGGATTGTCAGCTGCAGAAAACGTAGTGGCTTCAGTAAAATCTAAAAATGTAGTATATGTAAATGTATAAACCGCATCATTTGGGCTACAAATTTGTTCATTATATGAAGTGAAATCCATGATAAATTCTGAAGTTTGAATAGTAATAGCTCCTTCATTCAAAGCATAAAATACATTTCCTACACTTTCCACCTTAATTCTTCCCTTTGTAGTCGCATTATTTGGAACTACAATTTCATAAGAGCCTGTATTCGAAACAGATGATGCCAACGTAATTGGATACGTTAAACCACCATCTTCTGAAAGTAAAATATTAACAAATGAGCAATTTACAGGCGAAACATTGGTGTTTGCAACATCCCAAGTAACTGTTTGTGAAGTTCCTGCATCCCAAACTACAGCTGTAGGTTGTGATGTAACTACAAAAGGTCCTGAAGTATCATCAACAGTGATCGTAGTTTCATCACTCGCCGTTTGACCTGCTGCTGCATTGTTATCTCTTACCGTAACGCCAAATTGCATAGTTCTGGCTACTGAAGGAATCACTTCCCAAGTAGTCACTAAACTTCCTGCAATTACAGTACTTTGTTCTGGGAAAAATCGTTGAGACGATGAACTTGGAGCAACAGATCGAAATGCAGGGCCTCCAGTCGCTGTTGATTGCAAAGGATGAAGGGTTACTTCCGTATCTAATTGTTCCCAAGTATAGGTTAAATTATCTCCATCAATATCATTTGCTGTTGCATTCAAAACAAAAGGTGTTGATACTGGAATGGTATAATTAGACAATGCTTCAATTGTTGGTGTACTATTATTAGTAGTTGTAATTTCTGCACAAGTGCTATTTCCTGCGGATATATTTGCCCACATTTGTTGAATACTTACCAAGTGAAAATAAGAATCACTCACCGACTGAACATTATTAGGAGCACAAAGCCCAGCGTATGCCATAATTGTTGAACCACTTCCCGGTTCTACAGCGGTAGCATTATTTCTATTTCCACCACCACATCCGCCAGAATCACTATTAAACGTATGATTTGCACCATATTGATGTCCCATTTCATGAGCCACATAATCAATATCATATGTATCACCAATTGGGTTATTAGATCCTGTTATACCCCTGGCTTTACTGGTTGTACAGGGAGAGTTTAATTGAGCTAATCCGCCACCACCTGTACTAAAAGTATGACCAATGTCGTAATTAGCAGTCCCAATATTTGCATCTATTACTGTCTGACTTTCATTAATTAAAGTACCACCATCATTATTTGTAAATGGATCAGTAGCGCCATCCAAATAAATAACAGCTGCATTGTTCGCAACTAATTGCATGTTTAATGCAACATCTCTTTCAAAAATACCATTTACTCTAGTCATCGTATTAGCAATAGCGGCTAACACTACCTCTTTTTTTTCAGCATCTGTTGCTGTAGCACTTACTCCTTCTCTATTTAAATGAAATTGAGAGTACTCTCCGGTAGTAGCAACTGCCAACCTAAAAGTTCTTAAATTTCCATCATCGGCATTTTCTGCTTTAGAATTTAGTACAGAATTTGTTTGTTTTGCGGTTAATTTAACATCTTCCACCTTACACTCAAATGGATCTATTAGAGGTACATTTTTCTTAGAATAAATAATATACGACTCTTTGTTTGATGTATAAGGATCAATAAAAATAGCTTGACCTGTACTATGGAAAATCATAGCATTCAAGCCTAAAGGTGTAACACTAAATCTAATAGTTGAACCTGGATTATTGATACTTTTTCCAGCATAAGATCTAATTGATGGATATTTTTGCTGCAAACTTTCTTCCATAATTGATGCTTCAAAAATTTCATAATCTTCTAATATTCCTTTCTCATTTGGAAAACTCACAATAGTTGATGATGCTTTTGATTTTCCGGCAACTCTTTTAGGTGCATTCTCCAATTTATTTTTGATAGAATTTACATCCAATTGAAAAACCTCAAATTCAGACGGAATTGATCTTCTCAATACTTTTTTTTCTGAGCTTTTTTCTAAAGCAGAGCTTTTTAACCAAAACTCATTAGAATCTTGAGCTTGAGCAGAAAACAATATTGTAATTAATAACAGAGTTAAAATAAAATATTTAGGGTTGAAATGTATCATATTGATGTAAAGAATTGCTGTATAATTGACAAATATACAAGTTTTTAATAGTTGTTTGATGTAATTGAAATGTATTACTATGCTTTTTTTAATTAATTAAAGTATTTTTACAAACTCATTTTAATAAATATTGTTTTCAATTTTGAAAATTTTAAAAAACGTAGCTACTTATAAATCAAACAAAAAAACTTTTGTTACCATTGGTACTTTTGATGGTGTGCACTTAGGACATCAAAAAGTAATTAAAAACTTAGTAGAAAGCGCGCGTTTAACGAATACAACCTCGGTATTATTAACATTTTTCCCGCACCCAAGAATGGTGTTACAAAACAATACGAATATTAAATTAATTAACACCATTAATGAGCGCATTCAAATATTAGAAAAAACAGGATTAGAAGTGCTTATTATTCAAGAGTTTACTGAAGAATTTTCTAATTATACGGCTTTAGATTTTGTAAAAAATATTTTAGTAGACACCTTACATATTGACACATTAATAATTGGTTACGATCATAAATTTGGAAAAAATAGAAAAGGTGATTTTCAACAATTAGAATCGTATGGTGAAAAATTTGGTTTTAATGTTCAAGAAATTTCAAAAAAAGAAATTGCCAATTTTACTATTAGTTCAACAAAAATTAGAAATGCTTTAGAGCTTGGAGAAATTGAAAAAGTAACCAACTATTTAGGCTACCCATATATGCTAACTGGCACTGTTGTGCAAGGTAAAAACTTAGGTGAAAAAATTGGGTATCCAACAGCTAACATTCAAATTAAAGAAACCTATAAATTGTTACCTAAAACAGGTGCTTATGTAGTTCAATCGAGCTTTAATAATTCAACTATTTTTGGCATGATGAATATTGGATATCGTCCAACAGTGAGTGGGAAAAATCAAACTATTGAAGTACATTTTTTTGATTTTAATGAAAATTTATATGACACAGTGATACAAATTGACGTCTTAGCTTTTTTAAGAGAAGAACAAAAATTCGATTCTGTTGAATCTTTAAAATATCAATTAGCTAAAGACAAAGAAACATCTTTAGAAATTATTAATGGCTTGCTTTTTGATTCATAATTGTTGTAAATTCAAAAAATGAAGAATATTCTATTATTATGTATCGTGTTTCTAGCTTCTTGTAAAACGTCGAAAAATACAGTTATAGAACTATCACAACATATGTTTTTAACAACTGAAAATTGTCCTAAAAATGGGGAATGTTCGATTGAGTTTATTCCTAACAAAACAATTGAATTTAAGAAAGACGAATTCGGAATTGCATATCCAGTAATTTCTGAAGGAAATAAATCTATTTTTAAATTTACTTATAACAAAAAACCCCTCATCAACACTCAAGACAGTAATTATACAGAAATTGTATATGCTGAATTAGACAACCCGATTAATGAAATTTCTTTAATAGGAAATGAGCTTGAAACTATAAAACTATATTTTGGTCGTTTGTGCTATTGCAAAGGTGAAACGGGTTATTTTCCAATTAAAAAAGGAAGTTTTAATATTAAAAAGTCAAATAACAACTCTTTAAAAGTTGATATTGAATTTACCATAAAAGAAGTGCCTCAAATTATTTCAAAAATAATAGAAACCGTTTCTTTAAAATCAAATGCAACTAATTAGCTTGTTTTCACTTCAATTTCTTAAATTTGCCTTTCAATTAAAGGAGAAAAGTAATGTTACAAGTAGCGTTTATTAGAGAAAACAAAGGAATTGTTTTAAAAGGCTTGGCAAAAAGAAATGTAAAAAATGCCGAAGAATTAATTGCAAATACGCTTCAGGCAGATGAAGATAGAAGAGCAATTCAAACCGAATTAGACGCTATTTTGGCTGAATCTAATAAATTATCAAAAGATATTGGTCAATTTTTTAAATCAGGTGAACGTCAAAAGGCAGAAATCTTAAAACAAAAAACGATTCAGTTAAAAGAAAAATCTAAAAATTTAACTGAAAATCTTCAAGCCAAAGCAAACGAATTACAAGAATTATTATATTTAATTCCGAATATTCCTAATGAAATTGTTCCTGGAGGATCTTCAGAAGAAGATAATCTAACTGTTTTTCAAGAAGGTGAAATTCCAACATTACATAAAGGTGCTTTGCCACATTGGGAGTTAGCAAAAAAATATGATATTATAGATTTTGAACTTGGAAATAAAATTACTGGTGCTGGTTTTCCTGTTTATAAAGGGAAAGGTGCTAAATTACAACGTGCATTAATCAACTATTTTTTAGATAAAAATACAGCTGCTGGTTATGACGAAGTTCAAGTACCTCATTTAGTAAATGAAGCTTCTGGTTTTGGAACAGGTCAATTACCAGATAAGGAAGGACAAATGTATCATGACGCACAAGATAATTTATACTTAATTCCTACTGCTGAAGTACCCGTTACAAATATTTTTAGAGATGTTATTTTAAAAGAAAATGATTTTCCTATTTGTAAAACAGCCTATACTCCTTGTTTTAGACGTGAAGCAGGATCGTATGGTGCGCATGTGCGTGGCTTAAATAGATTACACCAATTTGACAAAGTTGAGATTGTACGAATTGAGCATCCAACAAAATCTTATGAGGCGCTTGATAGTATGGTGAATCATGTAAAAGGAATTTTACAAGAATTAAATTTACCTTATAGAATTTTACGTTTGTGTGGTGGTGATATAGGATTTACATCAGCATTAACTTACGATTTTGAAGTGTTTTCAACTGCACAAGATCGTTGGTTAGAAGTAAGCTCTGTGTCTAACTTTGAGAATTTTCAAGCAAACCGATTAAAACTTCGTTTTAAAAACAACAAAGGAAAAACTGAGTTAGCACACACACTAAATGGTAGCTCGTTGGCGCTACCAAGAATTTTAGCCGGCTTATTAGAGAATTGTCAAACACCTGAAGGAATAAAAATTCCAAAAGCTTTGGTTCCCTATAGTGGTTTTGAGTTCATTAATTAGCACTAACTACTATCATTTTTTTGTAATGATTCATTTCAAGTAAAGCATCAAAATAGTTGTTTATTTGTCCTTTTTGCATGAATTGTATCGCTTTCTTTTTTGCAGTTTCATATTGTTTAATTAGTTCTTTCATTTTAGTAAAATTTAGTTGTTCTTTTAAAAGAAGACAATTTCCGTGCCAAAATGTTACACTACGAGTTTGAAAATAACTTGATTTTATAAAAACTTTAACACTTGATTAAGTATCTTTGATTGAAAAAATTTAATAAATGCGTGTTATCTTAATCATCTTAATAGGATTCTTTTCTTTGCAAATTTATGCTCAGGAACCGCAACTAGCATATCAATACTTTAGGAATGGAGAATATGAAAAAGCCGCCTCTATTTATAAAGAATTACACGAAAAACATGCGTATAACACAACATATTTTAAATATTTAATTGACTGTTATCTTCAATTAGAAAATTTTGAAGAAATACCTAAAATCATCACAAAGCAATTAGAAAATTTTCCAAATCAAGAATATTTATATGTTGAATTAGGTTATTGTTATCAACTACAGCATTTAAATGAGAAAGCTACATATTTTTATCAAAAAGCCTTGATAGCAATAGAAAAAACACCCAACTTAGGTTACTTAGTTGGAAAGGCGTTTCAGGATAATCATTTACTAGATTACTCACTTCTAGCTTATAAAAAGGGTATGGAATTAAACCCAAATACGAATTATAATTTCCAAATAGCCTTTATTTATGGTGAAAAAGGTGAAATTGAAAATATGTTTACTACCTATTTAGATCTAATTGCTAGCAGTGAAAACTATTTTTCAACTTCAAAAACTTACATTGGAAAATTTATTACTGAAGATCCTGAAAGCGAATATAATATTTCTTTAAAACGATTACTTCTAAAACGTCTTCAAAACAATCCACAAAATAGTTGGAATGAATTATTGAGTTGGCTTTTCATACAACAAAAAGAATACTCAAAAGCTCTTATTCAAGAAAAGGCACTCTTCAAAAGAAATTCAAGTAGTTTAAGTGGTATACTAGAAGTAGGGAAAATAGCTTTTAATAATAAAGATTTTGAAGCCTCTAAAAATAGCTTTCAATATGTATTAGAAAACAACACAAATATAAACGATGAATTAGTTGCCAAATTATTTTTATTGGAAATTGACATGAAAACAAACGCTAGTGTTGAAACCATTGATGCTCAATTTCAAGAACTTTTTACGCAATACGGAAAAAGTATAAATACTTTAAAAATACAAGCTATTTATGCAGAGTTTTTAGCTTTCAAAAAAAATGATTCAAAAGAAGCAATTTCAATTTTAAAAAAGGCCTTAAAATTACCTATAAACGAATTTCAAAAAGGGGAACTAAAAATAAAACTAGCAGATATATTAGTGTTCACAAATAAATTTAGCAGTGCTTTAATTTATTATACTCAAGTTCAAAACAGTTTAAAAAATCATACAATTGGTCAAACTGCACGTTTTAAAATTGCTCAAACTTCCTATTTTAAGGGTGATTTTAAATGGGCCCAATCACAATTAAAGGTCTTAAAAAATTCAACCTCACAATTAATTGCGAATGATGCATTAGATTTAAACTTGCTCATTACAGATAATGCCGTAAAAGACAGTTTGAAATTAGCGTTAAAAACCTATGCAAAAGCAGAATTACTTTCTTATCAAAAGAAAAATATCCAAGCCATAGATACCTTACAAACTTTAATTAATACCTATAAAGGCCATCCTATTGAAGATGAAGCACTTTTTAAACAAGCACAATTATTTGAAAAAACTAATATGTTTGAAATGGCCATGAACAACTATTTTCAAATAATAACAATTAATAAAGATGATATTTTAGCTGATGATGCCAATTATTATTTAGCTGAACTGTATTTAAATAAATTAAATAATATCGAAAAAGCCAAAGAGTACTATCAAAAAATTATATTCGATTACCCATCAAGTATTTATTTAGTTGATGCACGTAAAAAATACAGAAAACTAAGAGGCGACGAAATAAACTAAAAAATATGTATATCTATAATGTTACGACTAATGTTCACGAGTCAATTCAAAAAGAATGGTTGCAGTGGATGAAAGAAAAACACATTCCTAAAATGCTCGAAACAGGCAAGTTTCTTAATGCAAAAATGAGTCTTGTTTTAATAAATGAAGAAATGGGAGGAGTTACTTATTCTGTTCAATACACAACTGATAGCATTGAAACTTTGCATAAATATTATCGTGAGGATGCACCTGAATTGAGAAAAGAAGCCATCACACTATTTAAAGATAAAATAGTAGCTTTTAGAACCGAATTAAAGGTTATTAGTGAACAATTTAGTATGAGTCTAAAAAATTAACTATGAATGTAAGAGCAAAAAAACATCTTGGTCAACATTTTTTAAATGATGAACATATCTCGCAACAAATTGCTAATAGTTTAATTGGTGAAAACTATAAAAATGTACTAGAGATTGGTCCGGGGATGGGTGTTTTAACTAAATACTTGCTCAAAAAAAAATATACAACTCATGTAATTGAAATTGACAAAGAATCAGTTGAATATTTAAAAGCTCATTATTTAAACTTAGCTGATAGAATTATTCCTAAAGATTTTTTAAAAATTGATTTAACTGAATTTTTTGGGGATGAACAAGTAGCAATTATTGGAAATTTTCCATATAATATTTCAACACAAATAGTATTCAAAACGCTGGAAAACAGGTCTCAAATCCCAGAATTTTCAGGAATGTTTCAAAAAGAAGTAGCGCTAAGAATTGCTGAAAAAGAAGGTAGTAAAGTATATGGAATTTTATCAGTACTCACTCAAGCATTTTATGATGTTGAATACTTATTTACAGTTCCTCCATCTGTTTTTAATCCACCACCAAAAGTAGATTCGGGTGTTATAAGGCTTACCAGAAAAGAAAACTACACGTTACCGGTTGATGAAAAATTATTTTACAAAGTTGTGAAAACAGCTTTTCAACAGCGGCGTAAAACACTTCGAAACAGTTTAAAAACATTGAATTTATCTGATAGTTTAAGAGAAGATGTTATCTTTGCTAAACGTCCAGAGCAATTATCTGTTCAAGAGTTTATCAATCTTACTTCTAAAATAGAAAAAGATGCAATTTGAAATTACAAAAGAATATATTCAAGAAATTCAACAACTCGTTGCTGAACAAAATAATGGTGCTCTTTTAAAATTATTAGAAGAAGTCCATTATGCAGATATTGCTGAACTAATTGAGGAATTAGATATTGATATTGAAGGACTATATCTTATTAAATTATTAGAGAGCGATAAAACTTCAGATGTAATTGCTGAATTAGATGAAGATACACGTGAACAAATATTAAAAGGGCTTTCTTCAAAAGAAATTGCTGATGAAATTGGCGAATTAGATACTGATGATGCTGCCGATATTATCTCAGAACTTTCAGATAAACAAAAGAAAGAAGTAATCTCTCATATTGAAGATGAAGAGCATGCTAAAGATATTGTAGAACTTTTGCGTTATGATGAGGATACTGCGGGTGGATTAATGGCGAAAGAATTAGTGAAAGTTAATGAGAATTGGAATGTACTAACTTGCGTTAAAGAAATGCGAGCACAAGCTGAAGAAGTAACTAGAGTGCATTCAATTTATGTTGTTGACAATAATGATATTTTAAAAGGTCGTTTATCGTTAAAAGATTTATTGACAACCTCAACAAGATCACCAATTAAAGATGTTTTTATTAAAAATGTAGATTCTGTAAGTGTAAATGAAGATGCTGAAGAAGTTGCTAAAATCATGCAAAAATACGATTTAGAAGCGATTCCTGTAGTTGATGAATTAGGTCGTTTGGTTGGTAGAATTACTATTGATGATATAGTTGATGTAATAAAAGAAGAAGCCGAAAAAGACTACCAAATGGCTGCTGGTTTGGTTGAAGATGTTGAAGCGGATGATACCATTTTAGAATTAACACGCGCTCGCTTGCCTTGGTTAATTTTAGGATTGTTTGGAGGTTTAGGAAGTGTATTTATTATGGAAGGATATGAGGAGTTCATGGCCAATCCAGAATATAAGCGACTTTTCTTTTTTACCCCATTAATTGCTGCGATGGCAGGAAATGTTGGAGTGCAATCATCTGCAATTGTTGTTCAAGGTTTAGCAAACGATATTATTAAAGGAAGTTTATTTAACAGACTTTTAAAAGAGGTAAGTTTAAGTTTAATAAGTGGTTGCGTATTAGGACTATTAGTAATATTATTTGGGGTTATAACTGGAATGGAATTAAAATTTAGTTTTACTGTGGCCCTTTCTATGCTAATTGTAATTATTGTAGCCTCATTAATTGGTACTTTTGTTCCAATTATTCTAGATAAACGAGATATTGATCCTGCAATTGCAACTGGTCCATTTATTACGACGAGTAATGATATTTTTGGAATTTTCTTATTCTTCTTTATTGCAAAACTAATTCTAGGATTTTAATACCTGATTTTTTTAAACAAATCCCAAAGAACAACGCCTGCACTTACCGAAATATTCAACGAGTGTTTTGTTCCAAATTGTGGAATTTCAATACAATAATTAGAAGCCGAAACAACTTCTTGTTGCACTCCTTTTACTTCATTTCCAAAAACAACGGCGTATTTTTGATTTGAATGAATATTAAAATCCTGTAACAATGTGCTATTTTCAGCTTGTTCAATTGAAGCAATTAATACCTTTTCGCTTTGTAGTCGTTCAACCAAATTTAATGTGTTTTCAATATATTCCCACTCTACAGATTCAGTAGCTCCTAAAGCTGTTTTATGAATGTCTTTATGAGGTGGTGTTGCAGTAATTCCGCAGAGATAAATTTTTTCAATTAAAAAAGCATCACTTGTTCTAAATACAGAGCCAATATTGTTCAAACTTCTAATATTGTCTAATATCACAATTAACGGAATTTTAGAGGCTTTTTTAAATGCCTCAATATTCAATCTTTCTAATTCACTGTTCTTTAATTTTCTCATAAATTCGTTTATCTTTAAAACGGAATAATTAACTTCGCAAAACTAATCTAAATTCTTAAAAATTGGCAGCGAAAACCAAGAAAGTCACACCTTTAATGAAACAATACAATGCTATTAAGGTAAAATATCCTGATGCTATGTTATTGTTTAGAGTTGGTGATTTTTATGAAACTTTTGGTGAAGATGCCAAAAAAGCCGCGAAAGTTTTAGGAATTATTTTAACCAAAAGAGGTGCTGGTAGTGAAACAGAAACTGCCTTGGCTGGCTTCCCACATCACTCCTTAAATACTTATTTACCAAAGTTGGTAAAAGCCGGCATGCGTGTTGCTATTTGTGATCAGTTGGAAGATCCAAAAATGACAAAAACTATTGTAAAACGTGGAGTAACAGAATTAGTAACACCAGGAGTTGCTTTAAATGATGAGGTTTTACAATCAAAAAATAATAATTTTTTAGCCGCTATTCATTTTGGCAAAAAACATATTGGAATCTCTTTTTTAGATGTTTCAACTGGCGAGTTTTTAACGGCTCAAGGAAATTCAGAATATATTGATAAACTACTTCAAAATTTTAATCCAAGTGAAGTGTTGGTTCAAAAGCAGCACAAAAACAAATTCAATGAGTTGTTTGGAGATCGTTTTTATACGTTTTATTTAGAAGATTGGATTTTTCAAGCAGACTATGCGGTAGAAACTTTAACCAATCATTTTAAAGTAAAAACATTAAAAGGTTTTGGAGTTGATGACTTGAATGAAGGTATTATTTCATCGGGTGCTGTACTCTATTATTTATCAGAAACTCAACATAATAAACTAGATCATATATCGGTGATTAACCGTATTTCTGAAGATAATTACGTTTGGATGGATCGTTTCACCATTCGTAATTTAGAATTATATAATTCAACTTCTGTAAATGCTGTTACGCTTTTAGATGTTATTGATAAAACAATTTCACCAATGGGTGGAAGATTGTTAAAACGTTGGTTAGCATTGCCTTTAAAAGATATCAATAGAATAAAAAAACGCCATGATATTGTAAAATATTTTATTGATAATGATGATTTTTTTGAATTAGCAACTTATCAAATTAAGCAAATTAGTGATATTGAACGCTTGGTTTCAAAAGTAGCAACAGGTAAAGTAAATCCTCGTGAAGTTGTGCTACTTAAAAACTCTCTAAATGCTATAATTCCTATAAAAGAAGCTGCTGAAAAAAGCAATAATGAATCTTTAAAAATTATTGGCGAACAATTACAAAATTGTAACACGCTTAGAGAAAAAATTACTCAAACCTTAAATGAAGATGCGCCTGTAAATATTAATAAAGGAAACGCTATTGCGAGTGGTGTATCGAATCAATTAGACGAACTTAGAGCAATTTCAACATCAGGAAAAGATTATTTAGATGCTATGTTGGCGCGTGAAATTGAGCGCACAGGAATTACATCCTTAAAAATAGCTTTTAACAATGTTTTTGGATATTATATTGAGGTTCGTAATTCACATAAAGATAAAGTTCCCGAAGAGTGGATTCGCAAGCAAACCTTGGTAAATGCCGAGCGCTATATTACGGAGGAATTAAAAGAGTACGAAACTAAAATTTTAGGTGCTGAAGAGAAAATAAGTAAACTTGAACATGAACTTTTTTCTGAATTAATTAGCAATTTGCTCGATTATATACAACCAATACAATTAAACGCCCAATTAGTTGCTCAAATAGATTGTTTAAGCTCTTTTGCAGAAATTGCCAAACAGTACAATTATGTGCGTCCGCAATTAGATGAAAGCACCGATTTAGAAATTAAAAACGGTCGTCATCCTGTGATTGAAAAACAATTACCAATTGAAGAAGAGTATATTGCAAATGATGTTGTTTTAAACAGAAATTTACAGCAAATCATTATGATTACTGGACCAAATATGAGTGGTAAATCAGCTATTTTACGTCAAACAGCATTGATTGTTTTATTGGCCCAAATGGGAAGTTATGTTCCAGCACAACACGCAAGAATTGGTATAGTTGATAAAATTTTTACAAGAGTTGGGGCAAGCGATAACATTTCTATGGGTGAATCTACTTTTATGGTAGAAATGAATGAAACCGCAAGTATTTTGAATAATATTTCTCAAAGAAGTTTAGTGCTTTTAGATGAGATTGGACGAGGAACAAGTACCTACGATGGTATTTCAATTGCTTGGGCAATTGCTGAATATTTGCACGAACATCCTTCAAAAGCAAAAACATTATTTGCTACACATTATCACGAATTAAATGATATGACAAATACATTTGAGCGTGTTAAAAACTTCAATGTTTCAGTAAAGGAATTAAAAGATAAAGTTATTTTCTTACGAAAATTAGTTCCTGGTGGAAGTGAGCATAGTTTTGGTATTTATGTTGCAAAATTAGCAGGTATGCCAAGTTCTGTAATTCATAGAGCGACAAAAATGTTAAAACAGCTAGAGAAAAATCATACAAATGAAGAGATAAAAGAAACACTAAAAAATGCTTCAGACCAAGAAATGCAGTTAAGCTTTTTTAACCTAGACGATCCTTTACTAGAAAATATAAAAGAAGAGATTTTAACTACAAATATAGATACGCTTACACCTATTGAAGCATTAATGAAACTAAATGAAATCAAGAGAATGCTTACAAGGAAGTAAATTTTAATTAAAATTTTATACCTTAATAACTTCAAACTAATCTTTCTCTCTAATGAAAAAATTCGCATTCTATTGTTTACTCGTTGCATATTTAACGAGTTGCACTTCAAACCAAAAAGATACTCCTCAAATAACTATTAATGTTTCATTATCAGAAACTTTAAGCTCACAAAAATTAGATGGTAGAATGTTATTAATGCTTTCAACAAATAATGACAATGAACCTAGATTTCAAATTGGTGAAGGACTGAATAATCAATTAATATTCGGACAAAATGTTGATGCTTTAGAAGCTAACCAAAACGTACTATTTGATGAAACAATATTTGGTTTTCCTTTGAGTAGTTTACAAGATCTAAAACCGGGTGAATATTATATTCAAGCCTTGTTACACGTGTATGAAACTTTCAATTTAGAAACAGGACATACCGTGAAACTTCCTATGGATAATGGAGAAGGTCAACAATGGAATCGATCTCCAGGGAACTTATATAGTACTCCTCAAAAAATAACAATTACTTCAGAAGGAATAAAAAATGTTCAAATTAGTTTAGATAAAATAATACCAGAAATAGAACAACCTGAAGATACAGAATGGATAAAACACATTAAATTTAAGTCGGAAAAATTATCAAAATTTTGGGGTAGAGACATGTATTTGGGGGCACATGTTTTATTACCTAAAGGTTTTGAAGACCATCCAGAAGCTAATTACCCATTAATGATATTTCATGGCCATTTCCCAACTGATTTTGGTGGATTTAGAACAACACCTCCTGATAAAGAAATGAAACCTGAATATTCGGAAAGATTTGATTTAGATGGCTACAATATAATTCAGCAACAAGAAGCATATGATTTTTATAAGCGTTGGAACGAACCAGATTTTCCGCGTTTTATTATTATAGAAATTCAACACCCAACACCATACTATGATGATTCTTATGCCGTTAATTCAGCCAATCAGGGGCCTTATGGAGATGCCATTACTTATGAATTAATTCCACATATTGAAAAAGAATTTAGAGGAATTGGAAAAGGTTGGTCACGATTTTTATATGGTGGCTCTACTGGTGGTTGGGAAGCTTTAGCCGTTCAAGTAAAGTATCCAGATGAATATAATGGATGTTTCGCTGCTTGCCCTGACCCTATCGATTTTCAAGCCTATTGCTTGACCAATATTTACGAAGACATAAATGCTTATTACTATGAAAGCGAACACAAACAACTTGAAGTTCCGGCTCATAGAGATTATTTAGGAAATATTTCTTCAACAGTAAAGGAATCAAATCATTTAGAATTAGTTTTAGGTGACAATTCGAGATCTGGTGGGCAATGGGATATTTGGGAAGCTACCTATTCCCCACAAAATAATGAAGGTTATCCAACTCGCATATGGGATAAATATACCGGAGAAATTAATCATGAAGTTGCAAATTTTTGGAAAGAAAATTACGATTTAAAACATATTCTAGAGCGAGATTGGGATAAACTAGGTGAGAAATTAAAAGGAAAAATTCATATTTATTGCGGTGATATGGATAACTATTATTTAAATAATGCTGTGTATTTAATGGAAGATTTTTTGGAAAGTACAACTGACCCTTATTATGATGGCGAAATTGAATATGGTGATAGAGCCGAACATTGCTGGAACGGTGATCCCGAAAATCCAAATGCTATTTCTCGTCTTCGCTATAACTCTATGTATGTTCCTAAAATAATGAAACGCATTGCTCAAAGCGCTCCAAAAGGTGCTGATTTAACTAGTTGGAGGTATAAATAAGATTTTTATTTTAGATGGTAAATAATTTAGAACAAGGATTTTTTGGTATTGGAATTCAGAATGGAAAAACACCTGAAAATTTAGGTGTTTTGTGGAGGTCTGCACAGAATATGGGCGCTAGTTTTATTTTTACTATTGGAAATAGATATGCAAAACAAGCCTGCGATACTCATAAAGCTACTGGTGCAATGCCCTATTTTCATTATAATACATTTGATGATTTCTACAAAAATTTACCCAAAGGAGCTATGTTAGTTGGTGTTGAATTAAATGAAAAAGCAGAGCATTTAGAAACATTTAAACATCCAAGACGATGTGTTTATTTATTAGGAGCTGAAGACCACGGATTATCAAAAGCTGCTATTGATAAGTCACATTTTTTAGTGAAATTTAAATCTACTTTAAGCTTAAATGTATCTGTAGCAGGAAGTATTGTTATGTATGATAGACAGTCTAAAATAAACTAAAGTTTATTCTAATTTTAACTTCGACAATTTAAATTCAATATGTTTTCGAACAATTTTTTAACTATCTTAGCACCCAAAATAACTTGTCATGTTTTTATTTATTAGCGGAGCTGAAATATTTGTAATTCTACTTATTGTAGTTATGTTATTTGGTGCCGATAAACTTCCTGAAATTGCCAGAGGACTAGGAAAGGGTATGCGCCAAATTAAAGATGCTACTAATGATATTAAAAGAGAAATTAAAAATAGCGCAGACAAAAATGATATTGATATTGACGCTGTGAAAAATATCAGAAAAGAAATAAGTAAAGTAAAAGATAACTTCGACGATTATACAAAGCCCGTAAGCAAGGTAAAAGACACTATTGTTGATGAAATTACCGGACCTATTAAAAGAAATAAATAAGTCTACTTTACTCTACTAATGGTTAAACCATCACGAATTGGCAGCAAAACAGTTTCAATTCTATCGTCTGTATTTAATAATTGATTATACTTTAACAGAGTTTTAGTGTCGATATCTTTTGGTTCAAGATTTTCAACCACTTTTCCACTCCATAAAACATTGTCTGAAAGAATTACTCCACCTGATTTCATTTTATCAATTATCAAATTGAAATAATTTACATAATTAGACTTATCAGCATCAATAAAAACCAAATCAAATTTTTTATCTAGTGTTGGAATAATATCTAAAGCATTCCCAACTAATGGAAGTATTTGATTTTGAAAGTCTGATTTATTAAAATATTTTTTAGAAAAATCCTCTAACTCTTCATTTTTATCAATTGTAATTAATGTTCCGGTTTTTTGCATACCTTCAGCTAGGCACAAAGCTGAATAACCTGTATAAGTACCTATTTCAAGAATATTTTTAGGGTTTATTAATTTAGAAATCATGGATAAAACTCTTCCTTGAAAAGCACCACTCAACATTCTTGGGTTTAAAACCTTTTGCCAAGTTTCTTTGTTTAATTCTTTTAAAATAGCTGGTTCTTGTTGCGAATGATGAACGATATAGTTGTCAATATTATCAGGTAAAAAGTTCATAATTTATAAGTTATTTAAAAAAATGTAAGATTTACGTTCTTACTTTTTTTGAGAAAATCCAAGTCATTTGAATATGATCTCCACTTTGTGTTTTAATATTTTTAGCTCTAGGAGCTAACATTGCTGTTAATCCTCCTGAAATACCAGCTACATATGCTCCTTTTAAATCTTTAAAAAAATAATTTAATATAAAGTGGATAACTAAAAATGTTACAAAAAAAATAACAATATTTAAAAGAAACGCCTTTGTTTTTAGTTTCATAATGTTCTGAAAAAATAATTAATTAGTATGCTATAATTTTGCTTTTAGCTTATTTTCTAGTTGGTTTTTATCTTCTTTACTTAAACATTTTGTATTTCTATTCTCAACATTTTTATACTTATTATAACATTTGGTTAATACGACATTTTGTTTTGAGTAAAGACCACATTTTTTACATAAAAATAAGTGCAAGTTTAATTGAGCTTTTTCCCATAACGAAGCTTCTTTATACTGTTGCTTATCACAAATTTTAGTTGCTTTATCGCAGCTTATTTTCATAATAGTATTTTTTAATTTTTAAACCAACTATCTTCCAAGCATTTTCTTAATTGAGTTCGAGCTCTATGAATAATAACCCAAAGATTTGACGAAGTTATGGCTAATTCATTACAAATTTCTTCTGTTTCAAATTGCTGTATAGTTTTCATTCTAAACACTATAGCATACTTTTCCGGCAAAAAACCCAAACACTTTTCAATAGCTTTACTCAATTCTTCATTTTCAATATCTTTTTCAACCTCAGCATCCCAAGTACTTGGAACACGTTCTTCAATCCACTGTCCTTCTCTTTCGCCATCTGAATAAAAATTCATTCTAACTTCTGCTTTCCCTTTAGCTGAGTTTATTTTTCGATAATAATCAATAATTTTCCGTTTCAAAATAGAAATTAACCATGTTCTTTCACTTGCATTTCCTTTAAAGTTATCTTTTCCTTTGAGTGCTGCAAAAAAAGTGTCTTGTATGATATCTTTTGCTACATCATGATTATTAATTCTACTAATTGTATAATTATACAAATAATCTGAGTGCAGTTCTATCCAATTAGTTGGATCTAGCGTATGTTTCTTTGAATATGACATTCAATTTATTTACTTAAATACTAAAGTAGTTAAATCTTTCTATTATTACTCTTTTAATTTAAATGAGCTGCTTATACATTTATTCATAAGTATAGCATCTCTTTTGGGTTATTCCTTTAAAAAAGTTTGAATTGTGTTGTTAATGCTGTTTTTAGATATCCAATTTTACTTATAAATATATGTGAGATCGAACTACCTAAAATTAATAAAATAAATTTATTTTTCAGTAGTAACTGTATTAATTTGCGTATTTATCAATAATATTAAAAAGTAATTTTCTATCAATTGGTTTTGTTAAATAAGCATCAAAGCCTTCTTTTATTGCGGCTTTTTTATCTGACTCCATTGCAAAAGCGGATAGTGCAACCACAGGTATTAAAGGTTTTTCCTTTTTAATTATTTTCATTGCTTCATTACCATCCATAATAGGCATTTTAATATCCATTAATACTAAATCTATTTCTGGATTCTTAAGAAATAACTCCACTGCTTTTTTTCCGTTTTCTGCTTCAATAATATTGAAATTTGTTTTTGAAAATAATTCGTTGATATACATCATATTATACTCTTCATCTTCAGCAACTAGAATAGTTAAGTTTAAATCTTTCACTTCATTTTTAGGTTTTAAATCTGTTTCAAAAACAGAAGTTATTTTTGTTGTTTTTGCTGATTTTATATAAGGTATTGTAAAAAAGATGGTAGTTCCTTGCGTATTTGTTGGGTCTACCCATATTTTCCCTTTAAATAACTCAACAAATTTTTTCGAAATTGATAGTCCAAGTCCGGTTCCTTGTAATTTTTTACTTAAATGTGTATTTGCCTGTATAAATCTATCAAAAATTTTATTTTGTAGATTATATTCAATGCCAACTCCTGTATCTTTTACAAAAAATTGCAAGTAATTTTCTTTCAATTCATAACCAAATTTGATGCTACCGCTATCTGTAAATTTAAAAGCGTTGGATAATAAGTTTGTTAAAATTTGACTTAATTTAGTTTGATCAATTTCAATAAAACTTTCAACATCTCCCAACCCTTTTTTACAATTCAACTCTAAATTATTTTCTAAAGCCTTAGGATTGTAAAATCCATACATCCTATCTAATAATTGATTTAAATTAATAGGTTCATAGTCCAACTGCACTACCCCTGCTTCAATTTTTGAAATATCCAAAATATCGTTTACAATAGATAATAATTGTTTGCTACTATTAATTACTACTTGAGCGTAGTTATTTCTTTCTTTATCTGTTAAATTTGGTTCTAAAAACAATTCAGAAAAGCCAATGATTCCGTTCATAGGAGTTCTTATTTCGTGACTCATATTTGCTAAAAACGATGATTTTAACTTATCTGACTCTTGTGCTTTTTTTAAGGCAACTGTTAATTCGTTTTCAGCTTTTTTACGCTGAATTGTTGTACTTATTTGATCTGCAACAAATTCTAATAATTGAACATCATTTTCATTGTAAGCATTTTCATTATCATAACTTTGAACAACTATTGCACCTATTGATTTGTTCTTGATAATTAAAGGTACGCCTAACCAACATTCTGTAGGCAAACCAACTAAAGATACTTCTCCTTTTTCTATTAAACTTACATGTTCTTCGTTCGTTAATAGCAAAGGCTTTTTTGATTTTATAACATAACCTGTTAATGAATTTTCAGCATAAAACTCTTCAACATCTTCCTTTTCATCAACAAAAACTGGGGTTGTTATAATATCGGTTTCTTCATTATAAATTGCAATATAAAAGTTATTTGTGTCTATAATTTGTTCTAATTCAACTTTTATAAAATAACCAAATTTTTTAAAATCATTAATAGTAAGAGCGGCTTTTGAAATATTGTATAAAACATCTTCAAGTTGTTCCTTTTTTACTCTTTCAGTAATATCTTCAACAACTGAGTGAATTCTATCGGTATTATCAATATCATCTATCCTTGTTAAAGATACTTCCGCAGGAAATACTTGTCCGTTTTTCCGTTTATGCAGCCATCTAAATCTATTACTCCCATTTTCAAGAGCAATTTTAATCATTTCTTCAGCTTTTATGTACGAATTTATTCCATTATTTTGTTTTACTGGTGAAATTTTTGATGGATGTAATTGGAATAATGATGCCTTATCTTTATATCCAAACATTTTTAAGGTTGATGCATTACAATCCACAAAAACGCCATCTTTTATAATTAAAACAGCATCAATTGTTTTTTCAAAAATATCTCGATACTTCTGTTCAGACTTTTGTAGTAATTCTTTTGATTTTACTCTTTCGGTAATATCATCAACTAATGAGGCAACTCCTGTTAAATTTCCTTGAGCATCTTTTAAAATTACATTATACCAATCGCAAGTTATGAGTTCTCCTGATTTAGTTACATTCTCATTTGTATTTCTAAACGCTTTTTTTTGTTTTAACAATTCTTTTAGCATCTCCTTCATTTCAACTTCTAAATAAGGAGGTGTTATTAAATCTTTAATTGGCTTTATTTTGGCCTCTTCTGACGAGTAACCAAATATTCTTTGTGCTGAATTATTCCACTCCAACACATTAAAATCTACATCCCAAATTATGGACGCTAATGGCGTATTATTAAACTGATCTGTAAAGCGTTGATTACTTTCAAAGAGTAAATTTTCTGTTTTCTTTCTGTCTGTTATATCATCAACCAAACAAGCACTTCCAACAATATTATTTTGAACATCACGTAAGACAACACTATACCAATCGCAAATTATTATTTCTCCGCTTTTTGTTATATTCTCATTGGTGTTTTTAAGCCCATCTTCTTGAGAAAATAAATTTTCTCTTAACTCTTTCATATGGTCTAGCAAATGTGGAGGTGTCAATAAATCTTTACATTCTTTTCCTTTTACTTCTTCAGCTGTGTACCCAAAAATTCTTTCTGCAGCATCATTCCATTCTACAATTTTAAAATCTACATCCCACATTATTGAAGCTAACGGCGTATTATTAAATTGATCTTTTAACCGTTGACTTCGTTCAAATAATAAGTCTTCTGTATATTTCTGTTCAGTATAATCTTCAGTAATTCCTTGAATATGTGTTATTTCATTGTTTTTATTTCTAACGGTATCAATATTTGATCTAACCCATTTTATTTCACCTTTTTTTGTAATAATTCTAAATGGTTCTGGTCTAATAGCCTCAAAATTTGAGTCTTTTAAGATGGTAAAAATTTGATTGCTAATTTCTTTTAAATCATCAGGATGCACTAATTCTGCAATTTTTAGTTCATTTGATAGTAACTCTTTGTTGGTATATCCAAATAAACCTAAGGCATTTTCAGAGACAAATTCAATTGGAAAATCCCATTCGTTTTTACATAAAATTGCAATAGTTGAACTTTTATTAATAATATTATAAGCTTCCTTAATTTTATTTTCTGACTCCTTTTTATCTGTTATTTCATGAAAAAACAAGAGCATCCCTTCATTTGAAGGAATAATTCTATTTTCAAACCATCTATTCCAAGGTTTAAAATAATTTTCAAAACGTATCGGTTTTCTTGTTTCTAGCGCTTTATGGTAATTGTCAAAAAAAGTATCTCCTTCTTTTTCAGGAAACTCAGTCCAAATATGTTTACCTATTAAATTTTGAGGACTCTTTACATTTAATAAATCTGCAGCTTCCTTATTAACATATAAATAATTAGAATTATAATCTAAAATAACAAATCCATCCTTTATACTTGATAGTGTGTTTGAAAAAAGATTTTTAGTAGTATTTAACTTTTTTTCATTGATTACAGTTTCAGTAATATCCTGACAAATTCCTATTACTTCTATAATTTTTTCATCTTTGACAATAACACTTCGTTTTTCATTAATATATTTTAATTCTCCAAGATTTGATTGAACTCTATACTGTAAATTTTGAGTTTGGTTTTTTAACAAAAAATCTATGCTAAAATTATTGACTAAAAATCGATCATCTGTATGAACAAATGATAAATAAAAATCGAGATTTATTTCTTTATTACGTTCATTAACTCCTAAAATTTTATATACTTCATCCGACCAATATGTTTTTTTTGAAGAAAATTTATAACTCCAGCTTCCAATTTTGGCAATTGCTTGTGCTTGCCTATATCTTTTTTCACTTTCAAATAGTACAGTTCTAGCTCTTACTTTTTCTGAAATATCTTCAATAGAAACAATAACATTCTCAAGTGATTCTTCACTTCCACTAAGTACATTAAACTTAATTGCAACGTTAAATTCATTTCCTTCTAATGTTTTGTTAATAGACTCTATTTCGCCTACATTCTCTTTATTTAAAATTGCCTTAATTAATTTTGAAAAACCTTCTATAGATTTTTTTGTAAAAACTGTATTTAAATTATTTAATAGTTCAGCTTTACTTTTAGCTTTATATAAATTAACAGCGATCGCATTTACATCTTTAATCTCAACTAATGATGATAACTTTGAAATTACAGCTGGATGATTTGCTAAGTAGTCTTTAATACTCGTATTATTTTCTTTAGCTAGACTACTAATGTGTTTTTTTGCTTTTGAAAAATCCTCAATCCATAAAGCCACTGGTACGTTTTCGAAAAAAGTAAAATATTTATTATTTAGTTTATCTGAAAGTACTTGAGATGATTTCACAAGTTTATTTGAATCGGTAAGATTAGTTTTTGGAGTAACCTTATTTTTCATTCTATTAACGTTTGGGGCTTTACATATTATAAAGATACATTTTTTTTAATATGTTACAATTATTTTACTAAATAAGGATCCTAAAATAAGAATAGTAAAAATTTATTTTGGTAAAGTTATTTTAAAAGTAGATCCTTTATTTAAACTGCTTGTTGCAGAAATTTTACCTTTATGATCTTTAATAATTTTATTTGCAATTGATAAACCTAAGCCAATACACTTTTGCTTATCCTCTGAGTAGGTATTTACAACAAAAAATTCTTTGAAAATTTGACCTAAATTTTCTTCACTAATACCAATTCCTTGATCAATGACAGCAATATCAACAGTATTTTCATTTTCTTTAAGTATAATTTTAACTACCGAATTTTCATCAGAATATCTAATCGCATTATTAATAATGTGCTTTAATGCAACTGAAATTTCAGTTAAATCTAAACTTAAATGTATTGGATGGTTTTCAATATCTGTTTTAATTATACAGTTTTTCATTAAAGCATTTTCAGTCAATTCATTAATAACTTCATTTACTAACTCAACAAAATTTATAGTTTTAAAATCATATCTATGTTCTGGTGAATTTAACTGTGTGTTTTTAGCAACAGTAGTTATCATTTTTAACGAAAATGCTGCTGAACTTTTTATTATTTGAATGTGCTTTTCAAGTTTATCTGGAGTATAGTCATCTAAATCTTCTAATATCATATCAGAAAAAGAAAAAATAACACCTATTGGATTTCTCAAGTTATGAATTAATTTTCCAACAGATTTTTCATGACTTTCATTCAATAAATTTAACTCATTCGCTTTACTTTTATACTGCAAGCTAAGAGCTACAATTTTATCTTCTAATTCTTCTATATATTTTTTTGACTCTAAACTTTTATGGGTGCTCAAAACAGATAATTTTGAAGTAAATATAACTTATAATTACTTGGTTTTAAAATTAATTAGGAGATAATCATTTAAACTTATTTCAATAAAATGCATTAAAAATATATCTTTTACAAATAAAACTGAATTTTCATTACTTTTACCTTTTAAGAATTAAACATTAGCAAATGTCATCAGCAAAAAAAGATTATAAAAGAATTACAACTAAGACTTTAGTAGAAATGAAAAATAATGGCGAAAAAATTGCCATGCTTACCGCCTACGATTATACGATGGCAAAAATTGTAGACCACGCGGGTATTGATATTATTTTGGTTGGCGATTCAGCTTCAAATGTAATGGCCGGCCATGAAACTACCTTACCCATAACTTTAGACCAAATGATTTATCATGCAAGTTCTGTAGTTAGAGCTATTGAACGTTGTTTGGTAGTAGTTGATTTGCCTTTTGGTAGCTATCAAGGAAACTCTAGAAGTGCTTTGGATTCTGCCATTAGAATTATGAAAGAATCGGGTGGTCATGCTGTGAAATTGGAAGGTGGAAGCGAAATTAGCGAATCTATTTCTAGAATTTTAACTGCAGGAATACCTGTTATGGGACACCTTGGACTTACGCCACAATCTATCTATAAATTTGGAACCTACTCTGTAAGAGCAAAGGAAGAAGAAGAAGCTGAAAAATTAAAAGAAGATGCGCTTTTATTAGAGAAATTAGGTTGTTTTGCATTAGTTTTAGAAAAAGTTCCCGCTAAATTGGCAAAAGAAGTTGCTAAAAGTATCTCAATTCCAGTAATTGGAATTGGAGCTGGAAATGGAGTAGACGGACAAGTACTTGTAACGCACGATATGCTAGGTATGACACACGAATTTCATCCTCGGTTTTTACGCCGTTATTTAGATTTATATACTGAAATGAATACTGCTTTTTCAAATTATATTTTAGATGTAAAAAGTCAAGATTTTCCAAACGAAGAAGAACAATATTAATGAAAGTCCTTTTAATTGATAAGAATCATGAATTACTTAAAACTGGTTTAGAAAAACTAGGTTGTATTTGTGATGAAGATTATACTTCAACCAAACAACAAATTGAAGAAAAAATTCAAAATTATGAAGGAGTTGTTATTAGAAGTAGGTTTAATATTGATGCACAATTTTTAGACAAAGCAACCGACTTAAAATTTATTGCACGTGTTGGTGCTGGTCTTGAAAGCATTGATGAAACTTATGCTGCAATAAAAGGTATTCATTTAATTTCTGCGCCTGAGGGAAATAGAAATGCCGTTGGTGAACATGCGTTAGGAATGCTTTTAATGTTATTTAATAACCTTAAAAAAGCGGATCTTGAAATTAGAAATGGAAAATGGTTAAGAGAAGCAAATAGAGGTATTGAATTAGAAGGAAAAACCATTGGTATAATTGGTTATGGAAACATGGGAAAAGCCTTTGCTAAAAAGTTAAAAGGTTTTGACGTTGAAGTAATTTGTTATGATATAAAAGAAGGTGTTGGTGATGATAATTGCAAGCAGGTTTCATTAAGTGAACTTCAAGAAAAAACGGATGTTCTAAGTTTACATACGCCATATAACGCTTTATCACATAATATGGTAAATAGCTCTTTTATCAATGAGTTTAAAAAACCTTTTTATATTATTAACACTGCTAGAGGTTCTGCCATAGTTACGAACGATTTAGTGGATGCTCTTAAAAATAAAAAAGTATTGGGAGCTTGTTTAGATGTATTAGAATACGAAAAACTGTCGTTTGAAAATCTATTTGAAAACGAATCGTTACCAAAAGCTTTTGATTATTTAATTCATGCTGAAAATGTCTTATTATCTCCTCATATTGCTGGTTGGACTGTTGAATCCAAAATAAAACTAGCACAAACTATTGTTGATAAAGTTAATGTACAATTTTTTTCAAAAAAAGAATTAACCTCAAACGAAGAATTTAAACGAGTTACGGGCATTGGAGGTATATTTTTTAAAGCTAAAAACCCTCAAGAATTAAAAGATTGGTACAAAAAGCATTTGGGTTTTCACACTGATGATTGGGGCTGTACTTTTTGGTGGAAAGATGAAGAAAACAAAAAATCAAGTACCCAATGGAGTCCATTTAAAAAAGACACTACTTATTTTTCGCCATCGAAAAAAGACCATATGTTCAATTATAGAGTAGAAAATTTGGTTAAACTATTAGATGAATTAAAGAAAGAAGGTGTTGAAATTATTGGGAAAATAGAAGAATACGAATATGGTAAATTTGCTTGGATTTTAGATCCTGAAGGAAATAAAATCGAACTTTGGCAACCAATTGACGCTGCTTTATAAGATAATTTTATAGCTTTGTATTTCTGAATTTAAAACATAAATACAACATGGAAATTTTAGATGAAAACGGGAAAACCATTTCGAAAAGTAATGAGGAAAGTAAAAGAATTTTGGCTGGTGTTTTAGCCATATTACTTGGAGGACTTGCCATACATAAATTTATTCTTGGCTATACTAAAACAGGAATCATTCAACTAGTTTTAACATTTGCAACTTGTGGTGCTGTTGGACTTATCTCTTTAATTGAGGGCATAATTTACCTTACAAAAACAGATGAAGAGTTTATAAACACCTACCAAATAAACAAAAAAGAGTGGTTTTAAAGTATTAAAGTGGAGATGGAGTTTCATTAACTTCATCTTTGTTCTTTTCAATTTCTAATCGACTTTCAAGTTCTGCTTGAAACTCTTCCATAACTGGTTTTACGGTACTTTCAGGTATGTCAGCAACTCTAATATACATTAAACCATCTACGGCATTATTAAATTTTGGATCAACGTTGAACGCTACCAAACGAGCATTTTGTTTCACATATTTCTTTATCAAAACAGGAATACGTAATGCACCGGGCTCAATTTCATCAATTACCTTATCAAATTTATTCATATCTGCTTGGGTAGCATCAAATACAAAATCTTTATCCGCATCCTTTAGTTTAACTTTATATTCTTTTTTAGGATGAATATATTGTGCAATGTAAGGATCGTAATAATGAGATTTCATAAATTCAATCATCAAAGATTTTGAAAAATTTGAAAATTGATTGCTAATACTTACTCCACCAATTAAATATTTATATTCTGGATAGCGCAATGTGATATGAACAATTCCTTTCCATAACAAAAATAATGGCATTGGTTTTTGTTGATATTCTTTAATTATAAAAGCTCTTCCCATTTCTATAGAATTTTCCATCATTCCATAAAGCTCAGGCTCAAACTTAAATAGGGTTTGTACATAAAAGCCTTCTATTCCAAACTTTTTATAAATATTTTTTCCTAAACCCATTCGGTAAGCGCCAACTACTTGGTTAGCCTCCTCATCCCATAAAAATAAATGATGATAATAACCATCAAACTTATCCAAATCAATAGATTCATTCGTTCCTTCACCTACTTCTCTAAAAGTAATTTCTCTCAAACGTCCAATTTCAAACATAATATTTGGAATTTTTTTACTTGGAGCAAAAAACACTTCATAGTTTTTACTTTTAAGTAGGCGTCCATTATTATTTCTGAGTGCTTCCACTTCAAGAATCATTTTGTCAATATTTTTTTGGCAAACAATTTCCTTTGGTGACTTTGGTATTTTTAAAGAGGATGTATTTAACGTTTTTATTTCTTTTTCAAAAGGGTTTGCTAGCATATATGTTTTTCTACGAATAAAATCGCAAAAATCATAAGTACTTTTATATTCTTCTTGATCTTTTACATGAATAGGTTTTCCAATTCTTACCTTAATAATTCTTCCTTTTTGCGACAATAATTCTGAAGGTAGTTTTGCGGTTCTTAATTTACTATTTAATTTAGATAACACATAAAATAGGGGGCTGTTTTTTGCGTGAAAATAAATTGGAATTACAGGAACCTTAGCTTTTTGAATCAACTTTATTGCACCCTCTTCCCACGGTTTATCAACAATTAATTTACCATCTTTATATGTAGACACTTCACCTGCTGGGAAAACACCCAATGAATTTCCTTCTCTAACATGAGACAATGCATTTTTTATTCCTATTATACTAGATTGCTCATCCTTTCTATCTTCAAAAGGATTTACAGGCATAATAAAAGGTTGCATTGGCTCTATTCTATGCAGTAAAAAATTTGCGATAATTTTATAATCAGGTCGTTTTTCTATTAATAACTTCAACAATAAAATACCATCTATTCCTCCAAGAGGGTGATTAGAAACCGTAATAAAAGGACCCTCTTTTGGAATTCTTCTTAAGTCCTCTTCAGGTATTTCAAATTTAATTTGTAAATCATCCAACAAAGCTGTAAAAAAAGCAATATCTTTTAAATGTTTGTGCTTATTGTATATTTTATTAATTGTAGAAATACGTAGTAATTTCATGAGTAGCCACCCAAAAAATGTTCCAACAAACCCATATTTATCTAGGTTAATTACTTTTGCAATTTCTTTGGCTGATACTAGACTCATTCACTTCAATTAGTATGGGAATTACAAAAATACATAAAATTATTGCATAACTAGTTGGACCGTTCCTTTTGTTGCTTGCTTTAGCAGTATTCTCCCTTTTTGTTCTATTTCCTGAACTGATTCTTGAGTTGCGTGCCGAATGGTGTATAATGAAACATTTTCAGTGTAATTCAAATTGTATTTCAATTTCATTTCATTTAAAAACTGTTGAAAATTATGATAGTTATCTTCAATACAAACTGAAAAGCTTAAAGCTGAATTTTGAATAAGGTTTACCTTTAATTTATAGTTATGCAGTATCTTAAAAATATCGCTTAAATTACTTTCAACCATGAAGGAAAAATCTAAAGCGGCTATAGAAATTAATATTTGATGCTGTTTTAAAATAAAACAAGGTACTTCTGGGATTAATGAATGTCCCTTCCCTACTGTTGTTCCATTTTTAGTTAAACTATAAAAAGATCTAACATATAGAGGTATATTTTTATTTTCAAGAGGTTTTAATGTTTTAGGGTGAATTACAGATGCTCCATAAAAGGCCATTTCAATTGCCTCAGAATAAGATATTTGCTGCAACAATTCTGTAGTTTTAAAAAATCTAGGATCTGCATTTAAAACACCAACTACATCTTTCCAAATTGTTACGCTTTGTGCATTCAAACAATAAGCAAATATGGCTGCTGTAAAATCAGAACCTTCTCTTCCTAGCGAGGTTGTTTTTTGATTAGAATTTGACCCTATAAAACCTTGTGTAATGTATAGCTGTTCTGTATTAATTTTTGAAATTTTAACTGATGTTTGTTCCCAGTCTATTTTTGCGTCTCTATAACTAGAATCTGTTTTTATATAATCTCTAACATCAATCCAATTAGCATTTAATTTATGGTCATTTAAATATGCGCTTACTATTTTTGTTGAAAGCAATTCTCCATATCCAACAATTTGGTCGTAAATAAAATTATAATTAGTTGATTTATTATCGATTAAAAATCCTCCTAACTTTCCTAAAAGTTGCTCAACTTCCATATAAATTGGATGATTTTTAATTTCAAACAAATTGGAAATAATTTCTAAATGAAATTTTCTAACATCTTCTAAATGTTGTTCTAAGTCTGATGATTTATTATAATAAGAATCAATTATTTTTTCAAAAGCATTGGTCGTTTTCCCCATCGCAGAAATCACAATTAAGGTATTTTTAAACCCTTCATGTTTTAAAACGTTCAGCACATTTTTTACTCCTTCAGCGTCTTTGACAGATGCGCCACCAAACTTAAAAATTTTCATTTTAAAGTGTTTCTATATATTTTTTAATAGCATCTTCATTCATTTGTGCAGTATTCCAATCTTCTAAAACAACTGCACCAGTTTTTTTATAAAAATCAATGGCAGGTTTGTTCCAATCCAATACTACCCATTCAATGCGTTTTACCCCTTGATTAAAACCATATTCAATAACCTTGGCATATAAAGCACTACCAATATTTAAACCTCTTTTACTTTTTGTTACAATTAAATCTTCTAAATGAATTGTGGGCCCTTTCCAAGTAGAATATCTTGGATAAAATAATGCCATTCCTACAATATCATTGTCCATTTCGGCTACAAAAGTTTTAAATAAAGGAGCTGAACCAAAGCCATCTCTTTCTAAATCTTCTTTAGAAACTATAACTGCATCAGGTTCTTTTTCAAAATGAGCCAATTCTTTTATTAATTTTAAAACTGAAAACATATCAGTTTTTTTACCTTCTCTTATTTTAAAGCCCATTTCAATTAATTAATTATTAGTTTTAGCTAAAATAAAAATCTTTACTCAAAGTATCTGAAAAACAAATGTCTTTTTGAAAATTATTTTCTCGATATTTGTAAAAACAAACAACTACATACAAGTATGCCAAACAAAAACCTTACTTTAGGAGAGTTTATAATTGAAAACCAAAAACACTACAAATCTACATCAGGAGAGTTTAATCGTTTAATCAGTTCTATTAAGTTAGCTGCTAAAGTTGTAAATTATAAAGTTAACAAAGCAGGACTAGTTGATATTACTGGTGATGCAGGTGATACAAATATTCAAGGAGAAGATCAACAAAAGTTAGATGTTTATGCAAATGATGTGTTTATGCAAACACTTATAAACAGAGAAATTGTTTGTGGAATTGCGAGTGAAGAAGAAGATGAATATGTGACAATTAAAGGAAAACATGGAACAAACGAAAACAAATATATTTTATTAATGGATCCATTAGATGGATCTTCAAATATTGACGTGAATGTATCTGTTGGAACCATTTTTTCAATTTATAGACGAGTAACACCCATAGGCACACCTGTTGAAGAAGCTGATTTTCTGCAAAGAGGTAGTCAGCAAGTAGCGGCTGGTTATGTTGTATATGGAACTTCAACTATGCTTGTTTTAACTTCAGGTCACGGGGTAAATGGTTTTACATTAAATCCTGCAATTGGTTCATTTTATTTATCGCATCCAAATATGCAATTTCCTGAAATTGGAAAAATTTATTCTATAAACGAAGGAAATTATGTACACTTTCCGCAAGGAGTAAAAGATTATTTAAAATATTGCCAAGAAGAAAAAGAAAATAGACCTTACACTTCAAGATACATTGGATCTTTAGTTTCTGATTTTCATAGAAATATGATTAAAGGTGGAATTTATTTATATCCAACAAGCACTAAAAGTCCACAAGGAAAATTGAGATTATTATATGAATGTAACCCTATGGCTTTTTTAGCTGAACAAGCTAATGGAAAAGCAAGCGACGGTTATATGCGAATTTTAGATATTAAACCTACAGAACTACATCAACGTGTTCCTTTTTTCTGTGGAAGTAAAACAATGGTTGAAAAAGCTGAAGAATTTATGGCAAAATACCCAAAAGATGCCGATTATTAAGCATCAAAATAACTATTAACAATAACACTATAAATACATTCGATTTTTAAGGTTTTTAAGAATGATCTTCATTCTTTATCTTTGAAATAAATTTAATTAAACTAAAACTACAATTATGGCTTTTGAATTACCAAAATTATCGTACGCTTACGATGCGCTAGAACCACATATTGATGCAAGAACAATGGAAATACACCACACAAAGCATCATGCAGGATATACCAACAATTTAAATAATGCAATTGCAGGTACAGATTTAGAAGGAAAATCTATTGAAGATATTATCACGAATTTAGATATGAATAATGCTGCTGTTAGAAATAATGGCGGTGGATTTTGGAATCACACCATGTTTTGGGAAATTATGAATCCAGAAGACAAAGGTTATTTGTCTGGAGAATTAAAAGATGCAATTATTGCTCAATTTGGTTCTGTTGATGCGTTCAAAGATGTTTTTGCAAAAGCAGCAGCAACTAGATTTGGATCAGGATGGGCTTGGTTATGTGTTCATAAAGGTGGAAAACTTGAAGTATGCTCTACGCCAAATCAAGACAATCCATTAATGCCAGGTGTTAGCTGTGAAGGAACTCCAATTTTGGCTCTAGATGTTTGGGAACATGCATATTACTTAAACTACCAAAACAGAAGACCTGACTATATCAATGCATTTTTTAGTGTGATAAACTGGAACGAAGTAGAAAAGCGTTACGCTGAAAATAAATAATAGTTACTACTACTAACTAAGAAAACAAAAACCTGCTAAAAGCAGGTTTTTTCTTTTTATTACAATATCGCTAGTATGCATAATATATTTTGTAGCGATTACCTTTTAATAATCCGTTTTAAGTACATTAGCATCTCAAAAGTTAGTTATATTTATTATGTTAACATCCCATTTAGGCGAATTATTTGCTTTATTAACCGCCTTTTTTTGGACAACTACTAGTTTATCATTTCAACAAGCAACTAGGAGAGCCGGATCACTTTCAGTAAATGTACTTCGGCTAATTGTTGCATTTTTTATCTATGGAATAATTTCATTTTTTACTAGAGGGTTATTTTTTCCAATAGACGCTACTACAAGTCAATGGATTTGGATGTCAATTTCTGGATTGGTTGGATTTGTATTTGGAGATTATTTCTTATTTAAATCTTATGAGTTAATTAGTGCGCGAATTTCTATGCTAATTATGTCACTAAGTGCTCCTATTGCTGCTTTTATAGGTTGGTCAATTTTAGGGGAAACTATGAATTTTATTTCATTAGTAGCGATGTTTATTACCATTGTTGGAATTATGATAGTGATAACTGAAAAAAAGAAATTAGACGATGAAAAGTTAAAAAAGCAACGAAAAAAAATTCAATTTTCTTTCTCTCCAAAAGGAATGCTATTTGCATTTTTTGGTTCAATTGGTCAAGCAACAGGTTTGGTTTTAAGTAAATACGGAATGAAAGATTACAACGTATTTGCAGCAACTCAAATTAGAATAATTGCAGGGTGTTTTGGTTTTGTATTGTTAATTTCAGTTATAAAACGTTGGCCAAAAGTAAAAGAAGCGGCTACAAACTCCATTTCTATGAAATTTATACTACTTGGTTCTATATTTGGTCCTTTTTTAGGTGTTTACACTTCTTTACTTGCGGTAAAATATACAACCGTTGGAATTGCATCTACAATTATGGCTATTATACCTGTTTTAATTATTCCACCAGCAATTTTGATTTATAAAGAAAAAGTAACCTTAAAAGAAGTTATTGGTGCATTTATAGCGCTTGGTGGAATTGTCTTGTTTTTTGTTTAGAAAATTTTGATTTTTTCAGCTTAAATTTTCTACAAAACCAATAAACCATTTTTTCTTAACAATTGAATTGGCTTTGAGCACCAAAACAATTCAAAGTTTTCGAAATAATTTTCAAAATCTGATTTTAATTCTGAAAAAGTAAATGAATTTGAATGCGAAATAGTTAACTTTTCTAAACTATATAAGAGCCACTTCCCTTTTTCTTCTTCCAAAGAAATCGTAAAACTATCATAATTTTCATGAAATGTCAGTTGAAGCATTTGCTTCGTTTTTCCTCTTTTAGATTTTGTGATATTTAACACGTTTGGTTCTGCTCCTAACCAATAAATTTTAGTTGATGATTTGATTTCTAAACTATCTTCAATTTCTAAACAGTTACTTATAAAATAAGGATGAATTGTTGTTTTTGGAATTTTAAATTCAAACCAATCCTTAAGTGGTAATTCAAAACCAATTCCGTGCATAAAATTATAGATAGATTTCTTTAAACCAAAACTAAATAAATCATGATTTATACCTGTTTTATCTTTAAAATCAACATCATTATTTGCAAAAGTAATATTTTTATAGTCGGGCATAATTCCATATTCTTGTGGTTTTAAGCCAATTGGACTGTGTGTTGTTAATGCAAACTGATGCCAAAAACCAGACTGAATACACCCTAATTCAAACAATTGCCTCACCATTTCTAAACTATCAATAGTTTCCTGTACTGTTTGTGTTGGAAATCCATACATTAAATACGCATGAACAATAATACCTGCTTCCGTAAAATTATGGGTTACTTTAGCTACCTGTTCAACTGTTACTCCTTTTTTTATTAATTCTAATAATCTATCTGACGCTACCTCTAAACCGCCGGAAACAGCAATACAACCTGATGCCTTTAATAACGTACATATGTCTTTAGTGAAGCTCTTTTCAAACCGAATGTTTGTCCACCAAGATACTGTTAAATTTCGCTTAATTATTTCTATTGCCAATTCTTTCATTAAAGCCGGTGGTGCAGCTTCATCAACAAAATGAAAACCATTTTCTCCAGTTTGAGTAATCATTTCTTCCATTCTATCAACCAATAGTTTAGCCGCAATTGGTTCATATATTTTAATATAATCTAACGAAATATCACAAAAAGTACATTTCCCCCAATAACATCCGTGAGCCATTGTTAATTTATTCCAACGTCCATCACTCCACAAACTATGCATTGGATTGACAATTTCTATTACCGAAATATACTTGTCTAGTAATAAATCTGAATAATCTGGCGTACCAACGTATGCTTGCTTATAATCATTTTTTAGGGAAGAATTATTATAAACTACTTCTGAATTTTCAAGTATAAAAGTTCTTTTAAATAAGTTATAGTCTGGATTGTTAGGTGTTCCATCCAGTACATTAGAGAATACTAATTCTATTGGTAATTCTCCATCGTCTAGTGTTATATAATCAAAAAACTCAAACACACGTGTATCAGTTAAAGTTCTCAATTCTGTATTTGGAAAACCACCACCCATTGCAATTTTAATATCTGGATAGTTACATTTAATGAATTTAGCACAACGAAAGGCGCTGTACAAATTCCCTGGAAATGGAACTGAAAAACAAACCAATTTTGGCTGAACTTCTTGTAATCTTTCTTCTAAAATTTTTAAGGCAATTCTATCGATAAAAGAATTCTTTCCTTGTAATTTGTTGTACAACTCATTAAAACTGTTGGCACTTTTTCCTAATCGTTCAGCATATCTACTAAATCCAAAATTGTCATCAATACATTCCACAATAAAATCAGATAAATCTTCCAAAAATAAGGTTGCTAAATGTTTCGCTTTATCTTGAATTCCCATAGAACCAAAAGCCCAATCTAAGTCGTCTAATTGTTCAAATTTAGAAGCTTGAGGTAGAAAATTTTCAGTACATATTTGACGAGCAAATGTTTGATTTTTTCCTTGTAAGAAAGAAATAATAGCATCTATATTTTTTAAATACTCACTTCTTAAGGCAAAAATTCTTTGTGCATTACTGGACAGGATTTTATTATTTTCAATAGCAGTATCAAATATATGTTGAAGTTCTTTTTTAGAAAAAAGTTTCAAAATAACTTCAATTCCCAAATCTATTTGAAAAGAACTGATTCCTTTTGTATTTAAAAATCCTTTTAAATAAGCCGTCGCCGGATAAGGCGTATTTAACTGTGTAAATGGCGGCGTAATAAAAAGTATGTCTTTCAAAATTATTTCAAAGTTATTTTTTAAATGAAGCTAATATGCTCTTTTATCATTTCCTTCATAAAAATTAATAAAAGCATCATTTACAACACGGTTACCTCCTGGAGTTGGATAATTACCTGTAAAATACCAATCACCTAAATGATCTGGACAAGCTTTGTGTAAATTTTCTACGGTTTGAAACACAATTTCAACTTCAGCATTGATGTCCTCTGTTTTTAGCATTGAAGCGATCTTATCTGAAATTTGAACATTTGAAAAAGGTGCATAAATTGCTGTTACAGCATTCTCAATTTCGGTATCTTCTAATTTTTTTTGAGCTTTACAACTCGCATACACTTCTTCAACAATAGCATATTGTTTCGTATCTTTTAATAATTCTAGTGCCGCTCTAAAAGCAATAAAATCACCCAATTTCGCCATATCAATTCCGTAACAATCTGGATATCGAATTTGAGGAGCTGATGATACTATTACGATTTTTTTAGGGTGCAGTCTATCTAAAATTTTAATAATACTTTTTTTCAAAGTAGTTCCTCTAACAATACTATCATCAATAATTACTAAATTATCTGTTGGCTGAACAATACCGTAGGTAACATCATAAAGATGAGCAACTAAGTCATCTCTACTCGTATCGTCTGCAATAAACGTACGTAGTTTAGCATCCTTAATAGCTAGCTTTTCAACACGCGGCCTTTCAGATAAGATTTCCTTTACCTTTTCAACAGATAAGCTTCGTTGTCCTTTTAAAATAACTTCTGCTTTTTGTTGATTTAAGAAATCTTCAGCAGCTTCTCGCATTCCATAAAATGATGTTTCTGCAGTATTTGGAATATATGAGAAAACTGAATTTTTAATGTCATTATTAATTTTATCTAAAATTTGAGGAAAAACAAATTTTCCCAAATTTTTACGTTCTGTATAAATGCTAGCATCACTTCCTCTAGAAAAATAAATTCGTTCAAATGAACAAGATTTTTGAGGCAACTGTGCTACAATTTTATTGGTAGAAATTTTACCGTTTCGTTTTATAATTAAAGCATGACCTCTTTCAATTTCCTTAACATCTTCAATAGCTACATTAAAAACGGTTTGAATAACAGGGCGCTCTGAAGCTACCACAACAACCTCATCATCTTTATAATAATAAGCTGGTCTAATTCCTGCAGGATCACGCAAAACAAATGCATCTCCATGACCTAGCAAACCAGCCATTGCATAACCTCCATCCCAGTTTTTGGCAGATCGCTTTAGAATTTTTTTAATATTGATTTGTTCTTCAATTAAGGGTGAAGCTTCCTTTTTATTTACACCCTTCTGTTTTTTAATCTTCACATATAAATCTGCCACTTCATCATCAATAAAATGACCAATTTTTTCCATGACAGTTACCGTATCAGTCATTTCTTTCGGATGCTGCCCAATTTCAACCAAATCGTTAAATAAACGTTTGGAGTTGGTCATATTAAAATTACCTGCCACTAGTAAACTCTTATGCATCCAGTTACTTTGACGTAAAAATGGATGCACACTTTCAATACTATTTTTACCAAAAGTACCATATCGGACATGGCCTAAAAATAGATTTCCTAAATATGGTGCATTATTATTTAGCCATTCAACATCATCAGCTTTCTCAGGAAAAGTTTCATTTAACGTGTTTAAACGTTCATTTATTTGTGCAAAAATATCTTGAATTGGTTGGCTGGCATTTGAGCGAACACGGCTAATATATCTGGTACCTGGAGAAACATCAAATTTAATACTTGCTAAACCTGCACCATCCTGACCACGATTATGCTGCTTTTCCATTAATAAATACATTTTATTTAAACCATAAAATGCACTTCCGTATTTATCCTTATAATATTGCAAAGGTTTTAATAATCGAACCATTGCAATTCCACATTCGTGTTTAATAGCGTCACTCATAGTTATTGTTTTCGAAGTAAATTTAAAAAAAAATTCCGCACGCTGGCGGAATTTTATTAAGTTAACTCAATATCAAATTGTGTTAAAAGTTTAAATTGTAATAACCTTTTTTGTATTTCATCATCTGAAAGGTTTTCCATACGCTCAGTACCAAATTTTTCTACACAAAATGAAGCTAAATTTGAACCTGAAATAACAGCTCTTTTCATATTATCAAAAGAAATATCTCCAGATTTTGCAATATGTCCAACAAACCCTCCTGCAAAAGTGTCACCAGCTCCTGTAGGATCAAAAACTTCTTCTAATGGAAGTGCCGGAGCAAAAAATACATCGCCGTTATTAAATAATAATGCGCCGTGCTCTCCTTTTTTAATTACCACAAATTTTGGTCCCATCTTATGAATTTTTTGAGCTGCTTTCACCAAAGAATATTCTCCTGAAAGCTGACGAGCTTCTTCATCATTAATGGTAATCACATCTATTTTTGCAATAACTTCCATCAATTCATCTAAGGTATTATCCATCCAAAAATTCATAGTGTCTAAAACTACTAATTTTGGACGAACAGGTATTTGTTTGATCACAGACATTTGCACTGCTGGATGTAAATTACCAAGCATTAAAAAATCCGTGTCTTTAAATTCTTCAGGAACAATAGGATTAAAATCAGCCAACACATTTAAATCTGTGATTAAAGTATCACGGGAATTTAAATCGTTATGATAAACACCTTTCCAAAAAAATGTTTTACCATCTTCAATAATTTCAATACCTTCTGTATTGATATTTTTTGCATTTAGTTTTTCCAAATATTCTTTTGGAAAATCACCTCCAACTACAGATACAATTCCAGATTTAACGCCAAATTGTGAAGCTGATAACGAAATATAAGTTGCAGCGCCACCTAAAATTTTATCTGTTTGACCAAACGGAGTTTCAATAGCATCAAAAGCAACCGTACCAACAATAAGTAATTTATTCATAAGTATATTAAATTCTTAGCACATCTAAAATGCTTTATTTGCATTTATATTTTTTTTAAACAGAAGATGTGGTTATTTTTGCAAAAATAAGTTTAAAAAATGACTATCAAAGAAATACAAGAAGAAATTATAGACGAGTTTTCAATGTTTGAAGATTGGATGGAACGATATGAATATATTATTGAACTTGGGAAATCGCTACCACTTATTGAGGAAACGTTTAAATTAGATGAAAATTTAATTTCCGGCTGTCAATCAAAAGTATGGCTACACTCTGAAATTGAACATGAATCTCTAAAATTTACTGCTGATAGTGATGCTATTTTAACTAAAGGAATTGTAGCAATCTTACTTCGAGTATTTAACAATCAAAAACCGGCTGATATTTTAAGCGCAGAACTATACTTTATTGATGAAATTGGTTTAAAAGAACACTTATCCCCTACAAGAGCAAATGGCTTAGTTTCTATGATTAAACAAATTAAATTATACGCTTTAGCATTTCAGTCGAAATTAAGTTAATTCATGTATATTTGCACTTATTTAGAATCAATATAAACAGAGTTTATTGAAATGAGTAGTGAACGCGTAGAAGAACTAGGTATTAAAATAGTTGAAGTTTTAAAATCCATTTATGATCCTGAAATCCCTGTGGATATCTATGAATTAGGATTAATTTATGATGTGATGGTTAGTGATAATAACGATGTTAAAATTTTAATGACACTAACATCTCCAAATTGCCCAGTTGCAGAAACTTTACCTGTAGAGATAGAAGAAAAAGTAACAACTTTAGAAGAAGTAAAAAGTACTGAAGTTGAAATTACTTTTGACCCTATTTGGACACAAGATATGATGAGTGAAGAAGCTAAATTAGAACTTGGATTTCTTTAAAATGCCTGATGAAATTATAAATAGAGTTGCTAAAAGCAAGTTGCAAACAATTGATCTTGAAGAGTTTTATCCACAAGGGAAAAGAACTATCCTTGACATTAAAAACTGGTTGTTTGAAGAATTCATTTTAAAGGAAATAGCGTTTCGGGAACATTTAAAAAATCATGATTGGACTCAATATGAAAATAGTTTTGTAGCGCTTACTTGTAGTAGTGATGCTATAATTCCATCGTGGGCATATATGCTTATTACAACCTATTTAACTCCATTCGCAAAAAAAATAGTTGTTGGGAATTTAAAAGACCTAGAAACTTCTATTTTTTATGACATTATTCAGTCTTTTCCTCTTGAAACATATACCAATAAACCTGTAATTATTAAAGGCTGTTCAAGTAAACCTATTCCTGAAACAGCTTATATTCAGTTGATTGAAAAATTACAACCCGTTGCCAAATCAATCATGTTTGGTGAAGCATGCTCTACAGTACCCTTATTTAAAAAATAAGTTAAAAAACTATAATTTTATTTTTATAATCGTTTTATGTGCTATAAATTTGCTCGCTTAATTTTTAGGCGGCATGAAAACGAAAGAATTATTACTACTTATTATTATTCTACTGAACTACGCTACTTTTTTTTCACAAGAAAAAAAAATAGTTAAACAAGGATGGGTAAAAAGTGGGAATATTTCATTTATTTTTAATCAATCTGCTTTTAATAATTGGGTTGCTGGTGGTGATAATACAATTGCTGGAAATGTTAGTTTAAATTATAAATTTAATTTTAGAAAAGGAAATACTACTTGGAAAAATAATATTATTAGTTCATATGGTTTAACCAAAAGTAAAAATAATGAATTTGAGAAGAAAACAGATGACCGATTTGAACTAAATTCCCTTTTAGGTATTAATGCCGACAATTACTGGTACTATTCTGTCCTCTTCAATTTTAAAACACAATTTACTAAAGGGTTTAAATATTTTAAAACGGATCAAGGAATAGAAGATAGAAGAGAACATACTAACTTTTTCTCTCCAGCTACTTTCTTATTAGGTCCTGGGATGCTTTGGGAGAAAAGTGAAGATTTTAAATTTAATATTGCTCCCGCAACGACTAAACTAATAATTGTAGATAAAAATTTTACTTTACCTAATGGTGAATACTTTGGTGTAGAAGAAGGTAAAAGCACCAGGCTCGAACTTGGCTTTAGCGCTACTGGATATTTAAAAGTTGAGTTAATGGAAAATATTTCGGCAGAAAATATAATTGCTTTATACTCTAACTACTTAGAAGATCCTCAAAACTTAGATTTAGATTACACCCTAACTATATTTATGAAAATTAATAAATATTTTACTACAAATTTTATTTTTCAAACCATTTATGATGATAATGCTTTTGAGGGATTCCAACTTAGAGAGGTTTTTGGCTTTGGGGTTAAATATGATTTTTAACTTTTGAAATAATTTTCAATTCACTCTAAAATAATTTTTTTACTTATTTATAAATCAGTATTTTAGTAATTGAAAATTAATAACATTTTTAAACGTTATTAATATTAATTAATATACTTTTGCAAACTTATTTTAAAAACAAAACATGATGAAAAAAATTACTTTATTACTTATTGCAATATTATCTTGTACGCTGTCTTTTGCGCAAGATAACGAAGAGGGACCAAAAGATGGATGGGTAAAATCAGGAAACATCTCATTCCTAGTAAATCAATCTGCTTTTAATAATTGGATTGCTGGTGGGCAAAGTAACGTAACTGGTACTGTTGGTTTAAACTACGATTTTAACTATAAAAAAGGTGATTTAAATTGGGATAATAAATTAATATTAGCATTTGGACTGACTAAAATTAAAGGAGAAGATGTTCAGAAATCTGATGATAGAATTGAATGGAACTCTTTAATAGGGAAAAAAGCTTCAGGTAATTGGTTTTATTCTGCTTTTTTAAATTTCAAAACTCAATTTGCTGATGACTTAGATAGTGATACAGATGGGCCTACTAAATTTTTATCTCCAGGTTATTTGCAGTTTGGACCAGGTATGTTATGGAAAAAGTCTGATAACTTAAAAATTAACTTTGCTCCTGCAACTGCAAAATTAGTAATTGTAGACAAAAATTTAACCTTACCTAACGATGCTTATTTTGGTGTTGAAGAAGGAAAAAGTACACGTTTTGAATTTGGAGCAGCAATTGGCGCTTATGCTAAATTTAATTTGATGCCAAATGTAAGTATGGAAAATATCTTAAATTTATATTCAAACTACTTAGAAGACCCACAAAATGTAGATTTAGATTACACTATGAATATTGTAATGGCAGTAAACAAGTACTTGTCTGCTAACCTTAGTTTTCAAACAATTTATGATGATAATGCGTTTGAAGGATTTCAAACAAGAGAAGTTTTTGGCTTAGGTGTTAATTACGGGTTTTAATTTCAAAAAATATATCCTAACAAAAAGATGCTTTACATAAAGCATCTTTTTGTTTCATATAAATTAGTTATTTTAGCAATTAAACATCTATTAAAATGTCGTTATTAATACTTTACGCTACCGTTTCAATTTTGTTCTCTTTCATTTGTTCCATCATGGAAGCTGTATTACTTAGTATTACTTCAACTTTTATTTCAATAAAAAAGCAAGAAGGGAAAAAATTTGCGTTAACACTTGAAGACTTAAAGAACGACGTTGATAAACCTTTAATCGCTATTTTAACTGTTAATACAATTGCACATACGGTTGGAGCAATTTTAGTTGGAGTTCAAGCTGAGACATTAGATATTAAAGTAAACATACTTGGTGTAAATATTGTAGGTATAGTATCAGCAATTATGACTATATTAATTTTAGTTGTTTCTGAAATAATACCAAAAACAATAGGGGCAACGTATTGGCAACCGCTTGCAAATATTACCTCAAAAGCATTGATTTTATTAATTTTTCCTTTAAAATGGACAGGTATTCTATGGCTTTTGCAACTAACAACAAAATTAATTGGTGGTAAAAGTGTACACGGTTCTGTATTTAGTAGGGAAGATTTTCATACTATGACTGATATTGCTCAAGAGGAAGGTGTTTTTGAAGAAAATGAAAGTGCTATTATTAAAAACTTACTTACATTTAAAGATGTTCAGTCAAAAGATATTATGACCCCTAGAACAGTTATGATTACAGCTTCTGAAGATGAAACAATTCAAGTTTTTTTTGATAAACATCCCAAACTTCAATTTTCTAGAATCCCCATTTTTAAAACTAGTCCTGATAATATTACTGGTTTTATTTTAAAAGGTGAAGTTTTAGAAGAAATTATTAACGGAAATGGAAATAAATCACTTTCTAATATTAAACGAGAAATTCTAGTTACTAATAGAAATTTACCTATCCCTGATTTATTTTCAAAATTTGTAGCAAAACGAGAACATATAGCTTTGGTTGTTGATGAATATGGTACAACAAGCGGTTTAGTAACTATGGAAGATGTTATTGAAACACTACTTGGCCTTGAAATAATGGATGAAAGTGATAATGTTGAAGATTTACAAAATTTAGCTCGTAAAAATTGGGAGGTAAGAGCTAAAAAAATTGGACTTCTTATTGATGAAAAAAAGGAATCAAGTCCTGACGAAGATTAATATCAATCTTTTCTAAGTCTTAAAATATCATTTTTTTAATTTTTATTCGTTGTTAAAATTATCTCATTTATTGATTCTTTAACTCAACTCATTGATTCTTTTTTAATATAACTAGCATAGAGCATTACTTTGTTATCTAAATTGAGACTAGAAAACAAGGAATCATGGCAATTAAAAGTATTAACGGTTGTATAGGGTGCGAAGAGTGTATTAAAAGCTGCCCTACTGATGTAATCAGGTTGAATCCTGATTCAAAAAAAGCTGAAATTTTATTTCCTGAAGATTGTCAAATCTGTCATTTATGCAGAATGTATTGTCCAGTTGATGCGATAACAATCACACCAGAAAAATCCATTCCAGTAATCGTTTCATGGGGCTAATTATGAAAAAGAAACGACACATATTCCGACTTATAATACTCACAATCCTTTTTATAATTGTACCTATATTGCTTTATTATATATCAGAATTTCCTAGAAGAAATTCACTTAAGGAAATCTTATCAATTACTACTATTGTAGGATTTACTTTGCTCGTTTCACAATTCTTTTCAACTAGAATGAATAGAAAATTAGTAAAAGATATTCGAATGGTAAATGTGCTTAAAATTCATAAAATAGTTGGATATGTATTTATTTCAATATTGTTATTGCATCCTTTCTTTATCATAGTTCCAAAGTTTTTCGATAATACAGTTACACCTACTGATGCTTTTTATAGGTTGATAACAACCTTTAGTAGCGCAGGTGTAATTTTAGGGTTAATTGCATATACTAGCATGGTCATTTTAATAATTACTTCTTTCTGTAGGTTCAAATTGAATTTAAGTTACAGAATCTGGAGAAGTTTACATGGTTATTTTACACTACTTTTTATAGTAACAGCCACTTGGCATGTGATTAATATAGGGCGACATAGCAATACCTCTTTCTCAATTTACTATTTATTAATAGTTGTTAGTGGTATTTTCTATTTGCTAAAAACCTATTTTTTTAAAACTTCAAAAAATGAAAAAATCAACAAATAATCTCTCAAGAAGAAAATTTATAACCTTAGCAGGAGGCGCTGCAAGTTTTGCCGCTATTTCAGCTATGGGAGTACCTTTAGACTGGGCGCTAAATGAACCTGAAATAGATATAGATAGTTTAGAAAGTGATAAAATAAGTACCGATGTACTAGTTATTGGTGGTGGAATGGCAGGACTTTTTGCGGCTGTAAAAGCGCACGATGCCGGTGCTAAAGTATTAATGGTTTCCAAAGGAAGATTGGGTGCTTCGGGTCAAACGCCTTTTGCCAAAGGAATTTTTGCTTACGATCCAAAAAAAGAAAAATTAAGTATTGACGAATTTACTGAAGCTGTTTCTAGATCAGCATTAGGAACCAATAATACGGTTTATACTAAACAATTGGCAGAACATTCATTAGATCGGGTTAACGAATTAAAAGAATGGGGGTTTTTTGATTCTACATTGTACAACAAAAGTTTTAGTAAACCCATAAATGAACGCAATATTCCGCTACAGGAACGAATTGCAATTACTCATTTAATAAAAGAAAACAACAAAATTGTAGGGGCTGCGGGTTTTAGTATTGACAAAGAAAAAGTGATTTTTTATGAAGCTAAAAGTGTTATACTTTGCACTGGCGCAGGGGGGTTTAAACCTAATGGTTTTCCTATTTGCGACTTAACACATGATGGAACCATAATGGCCTACAATATTGGTGCAAAAGTTACAGGTAAAGAATGGAATGATGGTCACCCAGCTAGATCTGAAAATGCCGCTGCATGTTATAATGGTTGGGGAGATATGTTTGAGAAAAAACCTGAAACTACTAGTATTGAAATTCGTCATGATTTAGGCGTTGATATGAATTACACCGCCTATATGACTGGTGGTTCTGCGCAAATCGGACCTCCAAGAATGGGAAAACAGGATACAGTAATAGCAGGAGGACCCTACAAACCTGAAGAATTTAATAAAGCTAGTAGCCGACCAGGTGGAGAAGAAGACGATAATAAAAGACCTCCAAGAAAAGACCGTGAAGGAGGTCCTCCAGGAATGGGAGGTAGTGTAGTTGGAGGTTCTTCAGCAGGAATGTCAATTCACAAGGCTGAAGGCCTGGTTCCTATAAATGATAAATGTGAATCTAATATTCCAGGGTTATATGCTGCAGGAGATGCTTTAGGATCTTATATGGCAGGAGCAATTTATACACAAATAGGTTCATCGTTAGCTGGTTCTGCAGTACAAGGTGGAATTGCTGGTGAAGCAGCTGCGATTTATAGCAAAACAGTTGAAAAATCTTCTATTTCATCTTCAAAAATAAATGAAATTCAAGAAGAAATATTAGCCCCTTTAAAACGAGAAGCAGGTTATAGTCCGGCTTGGGTAACACAAACCTTACAAAGCATTATGATTCCTAATTTTATCATTTACATAAAAAAAGGAAATTTATTAAACGCCGCTTTGGCCTATATTGAAGAATTAAGAGATCATCATGTACCCATGTTACGAGCTGCTAATATGCATGAACTCCGCTTAGCACATGAAACGGCAAATATGATTACTACGGCTGAAATGAAATTAAAAGCTTCTATCATGCGAACAGAAAGTAGATGTAGTCACTATCGATTAGATTACCCCGAATTAGACAATGAAAACTGGAAAGCGTGGATTAATATATTTAAAGGAGAAGATGGCACGATGCAGTTCGAAAAACAACCTTTTAATAGTTGGCCTGTATAATTCCAAAAATACAGTTGTTATTAATTATACTTATTTGGTTGATGAAAACTCTCTGAACATTGATTGTTATTTTTAATTATTCAAAACTTACTTTTCTTTGTTTCATAATTTAATAACCTTTTAAAAATTAAAAAAATGAAATTAAAAATAAACAAGATTTGGAAAACGTTAGCAGTGGTATTGGTAATTACAACATCTGCATGCGGACAACAAAGAGGTGGACAAAGCGGACCTCCAGCATTACCAACAGCTAAAAAAATTAATACAATGGTTAGTGATTTATCAGACGACCTATTATTATCAGATGAACAGGAAACTCAAGTATTGGAATTATATACTAAACATTTTGAAGAAGTGGAAGATAAAACAAGTTCTAGAAAACCTGATAGAAATGAAATGGAAGCTTTAAAAAACTCACTTGAAAACGATATTAAAGCGTTATTAACAAATGATCAAAAAAAATTATATACAACATATTTAAAAAATAATAGTTCTAAAAAAAGAGAAAAAAAAAGAAAGAATTAATTAGGTTTGTTTGTTTGGTTAACTAGCCGCTTATCATAAATTAATAGTTTGTGTATAAGCGGTTTTTTTCAACTATTCACAAAAAAATCTGCAACTAATAGAAACTAATTCATAGATAAAACTTCCCAGTTCATTGATTTGTTTTCCAATTACTATCTAAACGTAGTTTATTTGTTCCATCATGAAAGAACAACTATCACATATTATAAATAATTTGGAATCTATTTCTTTAAAAGAAATGGATAGTGTTTCATTAATGAAACGAACAGATACCAAATTTGTAATTCACGAAAAAAAATTAATTGAAGTTTTAGAAACTATTAAAGATCAATACAAAGTTCTTCAAATTAATGAAAATAGAATGATGACTTATTCATCACTATACTTTGATACGGAAGATAAAAAGTTTTATAATGATCATCATAATGGAAAAATAAACAGAACAAAAGTTAGAATGCGAAAGTACGTTGAATCTGACATTTGTTTTCTTGAAATTAAACAAAAAGACGGTAAAGGAAAAACCGCAAAATCCAGAATTCAAATTAAAGACTTTGAACCAAATTTACCAAAAAGCTTAATAGATTTTATAGAAAAAACCACTTCAGAAAAAATGAAGTTAAAACCTATTATTTGGAATAAATTTAATAGAATAACCTTAGTAAATATTAAAGTAAAAGAAAGACTTACAATAGATTTAAATCTTCTCTACAAAATGAACAAGTCTGAAAAATACTATTCAAATTTAGTAATTATTGAAGTAAAACAAGAGCGTTTTAATAGAGCTTCTCCTGTTGTAAAAGCACTAAAAAACAAATGTATAAACCCATATAGTATTAGTAAATATTGTATTGGAATGACACATATTTATCCACAATTGAAATACAATAGATTTAAAAGAAAACTTATCAAAATTAATAATTTAACAGCTTAATACCTTTACAAATGGAATTTTTAGACATACCTCTTTTTGACGATGATTTTTTAAAAATGATTTTTAGATTTTTTATCAATTTTATATTTTTAACTTTTATAATACGTTTCGTTTATTATCCATATTCTAAACGTAAAGATTACGTGTTTACTTATTATTTAATCAGCGTTATTGTATTTTTTCTATGTTTTACATTAAAAAAGTATGAACTAGATATTGGGATGGCTCTTGGATTATTTGCCATTTTTGGAATTATTCGATACCGAACAGATGCTATTCCTATAAAAGAAATGACCTATTTATTTGTGGTTATTGGTGTGTCAGTAATTAATTCTTTGGCCAATAAAAAAATGAGTTATGCTGAAATTTTAGGAGCCAATACAATTATCATTATCATTCTTGTACTTATTGAAAGGTATTGGGCTTTAAAACAAGAAGAATCAAAATCTATTGTTTATGAAAACATTGAAAACATAAAGCCTGAAAATTACGAAATACTTAAAAGTGATTTAGAAAACAGAACCGGTTTAGAAATTAATAATATTACAATTGGTGATATAGATTTCTTACGAGATATCGCTAAAGTTACCATTTTCTATTTCAAAGGAAAATAAAATTAACCTCCAAAACACATCAATAAATGGCAACTAAAATAAATAATTCAACAGTTTTACTTTCAATCCTTTTAATTGTAATAATTACAAATTTTGGATATTCTCAAAATAGTGATTTGGCCAATTGGACAACCATTGCATTGGAATATAAATTAAATAAAAAGTGGAATTTTGGTATTGAAGAGCAGCTTCGTTTAAAAGAAGATATTTCTACAATAGATAAATATTTTACACAACTTAATGCCGAATATTCAGTTTCTAAAAAATTTACACTTGGGGCTGGAATAAGATATATTAAAGAAAATGATACTGAAGGAAATATTCAAGGATACGAAAATCATTTTAGATTTAATGCAGATGCATCATACAAACATAAAATCAACGATTTCACACTTAAATATAGGTTTCGTTATCAAAATAAAAATGAATTAGGAGTAAGTAATTCTGAAGGAGATTATGCCAATCAGCATATTCGTTTTAAAACTGCAATTGACTACAACTTTAAAAATTGGAAATTAGACCCTGAATTTTCTGCTGAAATTTTTAATCATTTTGAAGAAGGAGAAAAAAATGGATTTGATAAATATCGTTTGACTTTAGGAACCGATTACAAATTTAAAAAATTAGGTAAAATAAGTTTGTTTTATCGGATAGAAAAAGAGCTTAACAAAAGTATTCCAAAAACAACGAATATAATTGGTTTAAAATATACGTATACTATTCATAATAAATAAATCATTATTCGTTGATAAAAATCACTAATTCGTTGATTTTTATTTCAAAAACTATCAAAAATATGGAGCTTCGTCTCAAATAAAAAAACAATAAAAAATGAAAACATCAATTTTAAAAATCTCAACAATTGTAAGTATGCTTTTTCTAGTAGGTTACTTATTTATAAGCTGCTCAGATGATGATTCAATTTCAGAAACAGAAGTTGTAAATACAGATACAGATGTAGAAGTTATAGATTCAGATTTTGTAGCTACAGATTGGACAACTGAAACTCACAGTAAAGATGCAGACCCAAATTTCACAGAAGTATTTGACGATACAGCTGTAAAACGATTGGATTTTGTAATATCAGAAAACAATTGGGCAGCTATGTTAGCCGATATGACTGACTTATACGGAACATTTGGACGTTCAAGTGGTTCTTTTAATTCTGATGATGAGGATCCTATTTTTGTCCCTGCATCTGTTTTTTACAAAGGAATTGAATGGTATAAAGTAGGTTTACGATTTAAAGGGAACTCTAGTTTGGCAAGTGCTTGGGGATCAGGTATTTTAAAACTTTCATTTAAAATGGATTTTGATGAATTTGAAGATGATTATCCGCAAATTGACAACCAACGTTTTTATGGTTTCAAAAAATTTAGTTTAAAGAACAACTATGATGACAGCTCATTTTTAAGAGAAAAAGTAGCTGCAGAAGTTTTCCAAAATGCAGGATTGGCTGTTTCAAATACGTCATTTTACACATTATATGTTGATTATGGTGATGGACCTCAATATTTCGGATTGTACACTTTGGTTGAAGAAGTTGATGGAACAGTATTAGATACACAATTTTCAAGTGATGATGGTAATTTATACAAGCCTGAAGATTACGGGTCAAGCTTTGCAGAAGGCACTTTTAATGAAGACGGTTTTGAAAAGAAAACAAATGAAGACGAAGCAGATTGGTCAGATATTGAATCCGTTTTCACAGCTTTACACAGTGATACAAGAATAACAGACCCTGAAACATGGAGAGCTGGTTTAGATGCCGTTTTTGATACTGATGTTTTCTTGAATTATTTGGCTGTAAATACAATTATTCAAAATTGGGATACGTATGGAGTTATGGAACACAATTATTATTTATACAATAATCCAGACAACAGTTTACTTACGTGGATCCCTTGGGATAATAATGAAGCACTTCAAGATGGAAAAATGGGTGGCTCTTTAAATTTAAATTTTTCAGATCTATCAGGAGATTGGCCATTAATTGAATATTTATATGAAGATGACGTTTACAAAGCTAAATACAATGAATATGTACAAGCTACTATAGATGGCCCATTTGAAACATCTTATATTCAAGGAGTTTATGACACATATGCTGCTTTGGTTGAGCCTTATGCAACAACAGAAGTTTCAGGTTTCACATTTCTAAATAGCAGTAGTTCATTTTACTCCGCAATTACAACTTTAAAATCACATGCTTCAAGTCGAAGTACAGCAGTTAATAACTATTTGAATTAGTTTAAGTTTGGTATATTTGTTCGTGCTTCTAATATAGTTGCACGGACAAATTTTATCAATTATTTAAAACCATAATTGAAAAGCATTAATGAAAACAACAAGTAATTTTGACCGCTTTCAACCTTTAATAATTACTGCTTTTTGGGCATTATTATTTGCATCTCCGTTATTATTTGGAAGATTTGAAGACGAAATTGACTGGGATCATATTTTTATGGTTTGGTTAAATTATGTGCCTTTACTTGTTGTCTTTTTAATAAATAGATATATTCTACTTCCAAAATTATTCTTTAAAGGGAAAAGAGTAACCTATTTTATAAGTACCACACTTTTAATTGGAGCAATTACTTTAGGTTTATTTTTCTTTCATACTACAAATAACAATCAACAAAATAGGACGCCTCCACCACCTGCAAGAAGTGCTATGGATGGTACACAACAAACTCCTTCTGAATTTTCGATGAACGAAAGACCTCGAATGCTGCCAAGGCAAAACAAACCAGATTCTATTCCACCATTTGCTAACTTTTTAATTCTAGCTATTTTATTGGTCGGTTTTGATGCAGGTTTACAGGTTTCAATGAGATGGGCAAGTTTAGATCAGGAAAAAATGAAACTTCAAACTGAAAATATAGAAAATCAGTTAGCTATTCTAAAAAACCAGGTAAGTCCACACTTTTTTATGAATACATTGAACAATATTCACGCATTGGTTGATATTGATTCAGAAGAAGCTAAACAAGCTATTATAAAACTATCTAATTTAATGCGTCATTTGCTTTACGATTCGGAAGAAAAAATGACTCCTATAAAAAAGGAAGTTGAATTTATTAACAGCTATGTGGAGTTAATGAAACTTCGTTTTTCAAATAAAGTAAAAATATCTGTTCAAATTCCTTCAGAAATTCCTGAAAAATTTATTCCACCATTACTATTTACTTCATTGTTAGAAAATGCATTTAAACATGGTATAAGTTATAATAAAGATTCTTTTATAACTATTATAATGAGGTTTTCTCAAAATAAACTTCATTTTGAGATTGAAAACAGTAACCATTCAAAAATTACAGATGAAAATTCAGGTATAGGAATTGAGAACACTAAAAAAAGAATCGCTTTATTATTTAATAATTTTGATTTTACTATTTCAGAAAATAAAGAAATTTATAAAGTAAATTTAAGTATTCCGCTATGATTAAATGTATTGCCATAGATGACGAGCCTTTAGCATTAAAACAAATTTCTAATTATGTGCATAAAACACCTTTTTTAGAACTTTTACAAGGTTTTGAAAGCCCTTTAGAAGCCATTTCATATGTGCAAGAGAATGAGGTTGACTTACTATTTGTTGATATAAATATGCCCGATTTAAACGGAATAGATTTTGTAAAATCTTTAAGCAATGCCCCTAAAATTATTTTTACAACTGCCTACAGTGAATATGCTTTAGAAGGTTTTCGTGTTGATGCATTAGACTATTTATTAAAGCCAATAGATTATGCAACCTTTTTAAAAGCAGCAACTAAAGCACAAGAATGGTTTACATTACAAAATAATTCAAGTGAAGAATTAAAGGGAAACGATGATTTTTTATTTATTAAATCAGAATATAAAATTATACGCGTTAAAATATCTGAAATTAAATATATTGAAGGAATGCGAGAGTATATACGTATTCACTTAGCAAATGAAAAACCAATTATGACGCTGTTAAGTATGAAAGCAATGGACAAACAATTAGAAAACAATTCATTTATGCGTGTACACCGTTCTTATATTGTAAACTTAAATAAAATTTCTACTATTGAACGTAATAGAATTGTTTTTGATAAGGTTTATATTCCCGTAAGTGATCAGTACAAAGAAAAGTTTCACCAATTTATTGAAAAAAACTTTTTATCGTAATAGTTATTTTTCTTCGGTGTATTCTTCATACAAAAAGTCGTTATAAGGAAAACGTGTAATATGAATTTTCTTTACTTCTTCAAAAACTTTAGCTCTAAACTCTTCTAAATTTTCTTTATGTAATGCTGAAATAAACAAACAGTTATTATCAAGTTTATTCATCCAAGTTTTTTTCCATTCTGATAACGTGTAATGGTCTTTTGTTTTTTCAGTAGTTAAATCATCCTTATCAATAGTTTGATGTTGATAGGCGTCAATTTTATTAAAAACCATAATAGTTGGTTTATCCATACTCTTAATTTCATCTAAAATTTTATTCACTGAAGCAATGTGATCTTCAAAGTTTGGATGTGAAATATCAACAATATGCAACAACAAATCAGCTTCACGAACCTCATCCAACGTAGATTTAAATGACTCAACTAATTGTGTTGGTAATTTTCTAATAAAACCAACGGTATCAGTTAATAAAAAAGGAATATTTTTGATAACTACTTTTCTTACGGTAGTGTCTAATGTTGCAAATAATTTGTTTTCAGCAAAAACATCACTTTTACTAACAACATTCATTAACGTTGATTTTCCAACATTTGTATAGCCAACTAACGCCACTCGTACCATCTTTCCTCTATTTTTACGCTGCACAGCCATTTGCTTGTCAATTATCTTAAGTTTCTTTTTAAGTAAGGTAATTTTATCGCGAATAATACGTCTGTCTGTTTCAATCTCTGTTTCACCAGGTCCACGCATTCCAATTCCACCTTTTTGGCGTTCCAAGTGAGTCCATAAACGTGTTAATCTAGGTAATAAATATTGGCACTGCGCTAATTCTACTTGTGTACGCGCATAACTAGTTTGAGCTCTTCTAGCAAAAATATCTAAAATCAAATTTGTTCTATCAAGAACTTTACAATCTAATACTTTCTCAATATTTCGTAATTGTGAAGAAGATAGTTCATCATCAAAAATAGCAGTTTCAATATGATGATCTCGCATATAATTTCTAACTTCTTCTAGCTTCCCCGTACCAATAAAAGTTTTAGGATGTGGCATTTCTAGCTTTTGGGTAAACCTTTTTACAGCTTCTCCTCCAGCAGTTAAAGTTAAAAACTCTAATTCATCTAAATATTCATTTGATTGCTCCTCATCTTGATGCTGAGTAACAACACCGATTAAAACAGCTTTTTCAGATGTCACTTTTTTTTCTTCGATCATATTGCAAATTTACAAATTAGTTTCCTTGTAAATAAGAAATGATTTTATTTTAGTAAGGTAATGTAAAATAAAAGGTTGTTCCCTCTCCAACTTCAGACTCTAGCCAAATAGTACCACCTAAATTGTTGAGCAATCCTTTGCAAATACTTAATCCCAATCCATTTCCAGTTTTAAAATCCTTATCGCCAGCTTGTGAAAAACGATTAAAAATATCTTCAAATTTGGACTGAGGAACTCCGCAACCCGTATCTTTTACATAAAATTGCACACATTGGTTTTCTGAATTATTCTTTAATTCAAATCCAATTTCTATCGAACCATTTTCTGTGAATTTTGAAGCGTTACTAATTAAATTATTAAAGATTTGAGTAAATCTATTCTCATCAGTTTTAATAAAAATAGTTCGAGAATTTGTTGGTAATTTTAATTTTAACTCAATCTTATTTTTAGCTAGAAGATCATTTGTTTCCTTCTGAATTTCAATAATATCATTTAATGCCTTTGAGACATTTACATTCTCTAAATCAACCTTTATTTGATTTGATTCAATTTTAGAAATATCAATAATATCATTAATAATAGCCATTAATCTTTCTCCAGATTTGCTGATTATTTCTATAAAATGATCTCTTTTTTCCTCGTTTAAATCATTGTCTTTTAACAGTGATGAAAAACCTAAAATAGCACTCATTGGAGTTCGAATTTCATGACTCATATTTGCTAAAAAAGAGGATTTTAAACGATCACTTTCCTGTGCCTTCTCTTTTTCTATTTCTAATAATATATTTGCTTTATTTTTTGCTCTTCTTAGGGAATTCAAAATGAAAATAAATAATAAAAATCCTAGAATAAAAAATACTAGAACATAATTTACAATTTTTTGATTTCTTAACTCACTTTTTCTTAAATCATCTTTTTTCAATAAGTCATCAATTTTGGCCTCTTGATTTTTTAGCTCATATAATGTTTCCGATTTTGCAACTTGTTCGTAGTTTTTTACATCAAATATACTGTCAGAATATTTTTGAAAAATTTTATGATTTTCCAGTGCTTTTTTATAATCACCCAATTTTTCATAGGCTTCACTTAAATATAAGTGGTTATTATAATTCATATTAATCCAGTCTGTGATTTTATTATATTCTAAACTTTTATTTGCAAATGCTATTGCTTTGTGATAATCTTCAACTTGCAAGTATGTATATGATAAATTTGCAAACAATAAGGATCTTAGAGTTTTAAAATTATATTTATTAACTAAATCTAAAGACTTATTAAAATATTTTTGAGCAGTTTTGTAGTCTTCCTTCACAAGATAACAATCTGCAATATTATTGTAATTAATGGCTAAGGCCTGATAATCTTTTATGTTATTACTTAATTTTACAGATTCCAAATAATAAAATAATCCTTTTTCTATATTTCCATCATCTGAATAAGCATTTCCTAAATTGATATATGTGTCTAGTAATCCCGTTTTATTATTTTGCTTTTCATGTATTTCGTAAGATTTTAAAAAGTACTCTTTTGATTTTGTATAATTTTGCTGATCATAATACAAATTACCAAAACTTCTATACACTGCAGCCAATCCTATACTATCATTCAATTTTTTAAATATATCTAATGATTTATAGTAAAATTCTATTGATTTATCCAATGAATTTAAATAAGAGAAACTATATCCAATATAGTTATAACATCTAGCCAATCCTTGTTCATCATTTATAGATTTAAAAAGATCTATAGCTTTAGAATAGTATGCTATTGCTTCTTTGACTATTTCCTGTGTATCATAATAATAACCAACACTTAATAAACTTTCTGCTTCTAATTTTTTGTTTTTAATTTTTCTAGCTAAATCTAGAGCCTTTAAATAATAATATTTGGAAGAATCTTGATAGGTATAATAATACTCTTCTCCTATATCCAGTAATAAGTTTACTTTTAAAGAATCTTGTTGAGTTGTCCTAAGTTTTATAAGTAAGCTATCCTTTAAAGTTTGACTATGTACATTTTTTAATGAAACTATTGCAATAAAAAACAACATATACTTTAGAGAACTTTTCTTGAACAACCTTTCTAGCATTTTTTTAAAATGAAAAACGAACTTTAAAGTTAGAAAATTATTAATTAAATGAACCTGATTTATATCACGTATAGTTTTAAGCTTTAAATCCATACTTTAGCATTTATAAATTTAACATATTCTATGTTTTCATATTTTAAATTACCCGGAAAAAATAAACAAGCCTATACTATTGCATTTTATAATCTTGAAAATTTGTTTGATACTAAAGATGACCCAAACACCTTAGATGATGATTTTACACCAAAAGGAAAAAAAAATTGGAATACTAAACGTTATAAAAATAAAATAAGGAAATTAGGAAATGTGATTGTTCAATTAGGAACTGCTCGATCTCTTTACCCTCCTGCAATTATTGGTGTTGTTGAAGTAGAAAATCAACATGTATTGCAAGATTTAGTAAACTCTAAAAATGTAAAAAGTCATAATTATGGAATTGTACATTACGACTCTCCTGATGAACGAGGTATTGATGTAGCATTATTATACAAAAAAGAACTTTTTGAATTATTACATTCAGAAACATTTCCGTTGTTTTTAGAGAGTGATAATGGAGAGAGAGATTACACAAGAGATGTGCTAATGGTAAAAGGGAAATTAAATGGCGAATTAATTTATGTACTAGTAAATCATTGGCCCTCACGCAGAAGTGGTGAGGACCTAACAGAGAAAAAAAGAATAAAAGCTGCCGAGTTAAATTCTGTTATTGTAAAAAAAATAACTGATGAGAACGAAAGTGCTAAAATTATAATTATGGGTGATTTTAATGATAATCCCACAAATGTAAGTGTGAAAAAGCATCTTGTAAATGATACTTTTTATAATCCAATGGAACGTTTAATACATACCGGAAACGGGACCTTAAATCATAAAAAAAAGTGGCATTTGTTTGATCAAATTATATTTTCTAAAAACTTTTTCAATATTGAAAAACACAAACACACCTTTAAGTATGCAGAAGTTTTTGATAAACATTTTTTAAAAGAATGGAAAGGAAAGTATAAAGGAAACCCTTTTAGAACTTATATTGGTAAATGGTATCAAGGTGGATTTAGTGATCATTTTCCCGTATATGTTTATCTTAAAAAAGATTAATAAAAAAGCCCAAACTTCTATGTTTGGGCTTTTTTATTTTTGCCTTGATTTTATACCGTTTTACATTTTAAATGGAAAGAGTATATTCTGTTAGGAACTCCAGGATTATCGACTTTTTTATAATTTAAGTTTTCTCTAACGTAGTTTAATACATCCGCATCTTTTGTATCCAAGTTTAAAACCACTATTTCACCTTCCGAACTAAATGTAAATGTAATGTTTACACTCATTTCATCATCAATTTTTTCTACTGATGACTTCAGTAAAGAAACAATTTGACTTCTAATTTCTTTATTAGGCTCTTTAAAATTATCTCCATTTGCAGCAAATAAACTTCCAGTTCCAATGAATAAGGCTAGTGCTAAAACTTTAAATTTTTTCATAATTTCTATTTATTTAATTGTTAGTATATTCTAAAGACGTTACACATAAATAGATGTTACATTAGTATAATTCTATTAACAAACTTTTAACTAATAGCCTGATTCAATGCTTTATAAATAAAATTATGGGGACATAAAAAAACTCAAACCTACTAAGTTTGAGTTTTTAATTGCTTAATTTTCTTTTCATACGGCTTTCACCTTTAAAGGAAGTGTATACACTCTATTAGCTACGCCAGGATTTTCAATTTTTTTGTGATTTAAATTTTTGCGTACGTAATTCAATACATCACAATTATCACATCCTACTTTTAGTACAACAATTTCACCTTGCGAACTAAAGGTAAAAGTAATATTAATTACAGCATCTTTTTCAACATAAAAATCTGGTGACTGAAGTAAACTTACAATTTGATTTCTAAGTTCTTTATTAACTGTCGTTAATTCGTTTGTATTAGTCGCAAATAAGCTGGCAGTTCCAATTATAAATACAAGTGCCATTAATTTAAATTTTTTCATGATAGATAGGTTTTAGTTAAACATCTTTTGCTTTGATATTCCAAATGTATATCTTATTAGTATTCAGTAGTTTAAACGGCATCTGATTAACAAATGTTTAACCAAATTGAACTATATAATTATTCGTGAATTTTGGTATTTCTTGACAATTATATTATTAAGTATTTGTTTTTCAGATAATTAAAAAACACACTTTACAAAAAAATAATGATAACCTGTTTTATGTATTAACTTAAATTATGTTAAAGTCGACTTATAACAGCCTATATGTTTAAATTAAAATGATAAATTTGTGAATAATAAATAAATTCATAATTCAAAAAAACCATGTATAAAATACTTTTTAGTTTTCTAATTTCATTTACTTGCATTAGTTTATTTGCACAAGATGTAATGACACCAGAAATACTAGTTCAATTAAATAAAGTTTCAGGAAAAGGAATTACAAAAGACGGTAAGCATTTAATTTACAGTGTTTCTAGTTTCAATCTTGAAACAAATAGTAAATCATCATCAACATATCAAATACCTATTTCAGGTGGAGAACCTCAACTTATAAATGAGTATAAAGAGTTATTAGTTGATAGAAATATTTCGCCTAATGGAAAGTATAAAATTTCCACAGCTGATGTAAAACTTCAAAAAGTGAATGGGCAAGATTTTTATTCTGATGTACCAAAATCAAATGTAAAAATTTATGATGCATTAAATTATCGTCATTGGGATACTTGGGAAGATGGAGCTTACAGTCATGTATTTTATCAAATTATTTCTGATAATGATACTGAACCAATTGACATTATGCTTAATGAACCTTATGATTGTCCACAAAAACCTTTTGGTGGTTCAGAAGATTATTTATGGAGTCCTGATAGTAAAAATATTTTATACGTCACCAAAAAATCAAGTGGTGTTGACTATGCTATTAGTACAAATACTGATATTTACCAATACAATATTCAATCACAAACAACTACAAATTTAACGTTTGACAATAAAGGGTATGATACACAACCTGCATTTTCTTCAAAAGGACAGTTAGCTTGGTTACAAATGAAAAGAGATGGTTATGAATCTGACAAAAATGATATCATTGTTAAAATTGATGGTAATTCAATAAACTTAACTTCTAATTGGGATGGAACAGTAAATAGTTTTATTTGGGAAGATAAAGGAACTAAAATATATTTTGTTGCTCCTACTGGTGGTACAGTTCAATTATTTGAAATTGAAGTTCCTACTTCTAAAGAAAAAATAAGTGGCCCTAAACAAATTACAAATGGTCAGTTTGATGTGAGTGGAATTGTAGGTCAAACAAAAAATACGTTGATTGCTAGTCGTAGAGATATGAATCATGCAGTAGAGCTATACTCTGTTAATTTGAATAATGGAGAAATGAAGCAATTAACACATGCAAATGATGCAATTTACAATTCAATTTCATTAGGTAAGATTGAAAAAAGAATGGTTAAAACCACCGATGGAAAAGATATGGTAACTTGGGTAATTTATCCTCCCAATTTTGATCCTTCAAAAAAATATCCAACATTATTATATTGTCAAGGAGGTCCTCAAGGGGCGTTAAGTCAGTTTTATTCTTTTAGATGGAATTTCCAATTAATGGCTGCAAATGGGTATATTATTGTTGCACCAAACCGAAGAGGAATGCCAGGTCATGGGGTTGAATGGAATGAACAAATAAGTAAAGATTATGGAGGGCAAAATATGCAAGATTACTTATCTGCTATTGATGAATTAGCTAAAGAACCTTATGTAGATAATAATCGATTAGGTGCTATTGGAGCAAGTTATGGTGGTTATTCTGTATTTTATTTGGCTGCAATTCACGAAGGCAGATTCAAAAGTTTTATTTCTCACGATGGTATTTTTGATTGGAGAAGTATGTATGGAACCACTGAAGAATTATTCTTTGTTAATTTTGATTTAGGTGGTGCTTATTGGGATAAAAATAATGCAGCTGCTCAAAAATCTCATACTGAATTTAATCCGGCTGAAAAAGTAAGTATGTGGAATACTCCTATTTTAATTATTCAAGGCGGAATAGATTTTAGAGTTCCTATTGGACAAGGATTAGCCGCTTTTCAAGCAGCACAATTGCAAGGAATTAAAAGTAAATTATTATTCTTTCCTGAAGAAAATCATTGGGTGCTAGACAATCAAAATAGTTTAGTTTGGCAACGTGAATTTTACAAATGGTTGAAGGAAACTTTATAACTCTTTAAGGGTATTAAAATATTAAAAGTAGGTGGTAAAATTACTCCCTGCTTTTTTTATTACACGTTATAATAAAGTCTTCATTTTTTAATTTTCAAATTCATTAACTTCATATTAACAGTTTAAGTTAAAAAACGAACGGATACGTTAAAAATCTGTTAATCAAACAATAAAAGCGTAACAATTTAATAGTTGGACCGTCATTTATGTATACTTAACTAAATTAAAACTTTTAATATGAAAACAATAAACACAAATTCAACAACAGAAAATAAATCAAAATTAATCTTTGTAAGTTTTGCAAATACAAAAAGAACACAATGGAGTAAACATAGACGATACGCTTCTTAATTAAAACTAATAACCCCAATATATATAAAAAGCCTGTATACAATAAGTTGTAAACAGGCTTTCCTTTTTGTGCTTTCTATCTTCACCAATAACTCTAAAAAAATGGATTTTACAAATTATTTGAAATAGTTATAGACTCTCATTATAAAAAATGAGTACTAAAGAACAAATAAAATATAAACTTACAATTTAATAGCTCTTTGGAACAATTTCATTTTCTGAGATATATGGATATTTCAGCCCAGTATCCCAAAGGATTATCCCAATATCATCACCTTTTAAAGTCCAGTGATCAGAGTCGCGCTTTCTATTTGGACCAAATGAATAAGCAACAATGCGTTTACGACCAGTTGCCTTATCATACTTATACAATAACCAATAAGCCATATTCCAAGGATCAATAAAATAATCTGCACGATCTTGGTTAAGACCTTCTTTGGTAAGATTAGCAAATTGGCCTTTATATATCCAGTTAAAGTCATTATTCTTTACAACTGTATAAAGTCTATGGTGGAAGTAATTTTTAAAAGGTGAACGACCAAGTTCTTTCGCCCTATTGGCAAAATCTTTCTCAATGGCTTGAAGCTCCTTATAACAAGCATCCCTCTTTATGGGAGAGTTATTTTTATAATTATTAACCCTCACCGTCCCCGCACTAAGTCCTACAGATAAAAGAGCTACTCCTAAAACAGATATGAGTTGCCAATATCTCTTTGATTTTTTTATTTCTAGTTTAAAATCCCATAGACGAAATAAAACGGTAAACAAAAAGCACATTCCCAGCATTAGCTCTATTACCTCACCCGTAAAATCCCAAGGGTAAATCTGATAAATATAAAAAACAGCAAAAAAAGATGGAATTAACTCATATGGTGGAACCACTACACCCATATAATTTAAAAAACGCCTTGATGCTGGAAATTGCATTAATAATGGGAGAATTACCCCATATCCTAAAATAACAACTTTGACTGATATCATTCTAAAAGAGTCATTTATTACATTATGCGCTGTAAATTCCTGCTGAAAATTATTTTCTAAAAAATAGTTAGGAGGTAGATAACCAAAAAGGCGTTGACCCCAAGAAATTTCTTCCATGAAAACTAGAAAACAGAAGATAGAAAGACCAAGATAGAACCATTGAAACTTTTTAAACTTCTTATTTCCTAAAATAAATCCAAACACACTTCCAAACGAGGCCAATAGGAAAGCCCAAGCCGTCGACCATTCTATAATTTCATCTTCTTGAACAATAGCGTTATAAAGCGCTTCATTATTATTAATAAGCCAATAGCAAAAAATTAAAACGGCAAACACTAAAAAATTTGCCATCACTGAAGATAACAAATCTGGACGAAGTTGAGTAGAACTAGATTTTGACAAATCAGCCTTTTGTTTTCTTACATTTTTATTCATACACAATGTTTTTACAGAAACTCAAACCACAAACTAAATTTAGAACTCTAAACCTAAAATTTGTTAGAACTGTAACTTATGAAATATTTTTACTAAAATAACAACTTATATTCGATATTTAAAAGCTCACACATTACTATATTTCAGATTGTTTTTTAGAATGTTTAATGTCTGTTCTAAAAAAACAAAATAATAACAATTATGTCAAATTATCGCACTCTTGGATTAAAGTCATTTGGAGCATTTTGAGGTGAATTAGGACTTAAAATTAAATTATTTGAAGCACCTGAATAGATAGTCCATTCAGTAGCTCTAAACGTTATATTTGGTTCTGAAATATCTAAATTTCTAACCGCTCTTCCATCTAAATATTCCCAATTAGTTCCATTTCCATCTTCCCCTATAACTCCAAAAACATCAATAACGGTTCCTGTATTATCCACTAACTCATATACATCATCACCGTTTCCAGAAATATAGGTTGATTGAATTGTTGGCACATCATTAAAAATAGCTGCATATCCCGTATTTGCAATAATTATAAAACCGCCAACAGGAATAGTGTATCCATTTAATTCAACTGGCGAACTAGAGATTGTAGTTGAACCGTTTATATATTTATTTAATTTCCAACCAGTTAAATTTATTTCAGAATCTCCTGCATTATACAATTCAACAAAACGAGCCGACACATCATTTCTGGGGTCAGCAACTTCAGTAATCATAATTTTTGGAATAATAACAGGACAAACTTCAAACGGCTCTTTAAATTGAACATCTTCAGTAGTTCTAATTTTTAAATTATCACTTAAAATACCTGTAATTGAACCATGTCCTTCAGGAAATAATTCATGGGCAAAAGTGGCATCTCCATTTGTAAATACCAATATTTTTGTAGTTTCTCCACAAGTTTCAAGTGTTCGTACTCCGTCATCATCTCCTGTGAAAAAAGCAAATGCTTTTCCTAATTCATTTTCAACCAATTGCACGTTTAAAATACGTACCAATGTGTTTTCATAATCAGGATTTTGAACTTCTGAAATTGGAATCTCAGTTGGTGTTATTTCAAAATTTTCTTCACTCTTATAGACAAAATTGTTTACCTCTGAAGCTTCAATTTTCGTAATCTTATCTCCACTTGGAAACCCAATTGTTAAAACATCAACATTCTTTGTCATATACAATTTATTCAGTTTTATATAAACTTTATCTCCAATATTATAATCTTCAAAAATTGCTTCTTTATCAATTAGTAATTGTATTCCTGAAGTTGGATTTTCGGTAGCGTCTTGCACGACTAATTTTTCTTTAAAATTTCCATATTCATCACTTGAAACAACATAGCCTTCAATTATATAATTAATGTCTACTCCAAATTCAACCATAGATCCTTGATACATTTCTTTCACTTCAGAAATTGAAATTGTAGGAGTTAAAGCATTGAAATAGTCACATCTTTGTTCAGTAAATTTCACGTCATCTGTATCTCTAATATACAACTGAAAATCATCATAATAATTTCCAAAAACTGCTACAACACTTCCTTTTCCTTCAGGTAATAATTGGTTTTTAAATTTTGAAAAACCGCTATTTCGAACAATAACTTCATCCACTAAGTTACAATTACTGTCAAAGTTTTCTAATACGCGATTTACAGTTTCAGTGTCTTCAACGTTTGCATAAGACAAACCTAAATCAGTAGTTTTAAATTGTACATTCTCAATTTCAATTAACATTTCTAATAGGCCCTCATTCAACTCTGAAATAGCTACTCTTTTAGGAATGATTTCAGCCACTTCGCACGAACGAAAAATGTGATTTTTTACTTCAAAAGATGAAATTCTTGCCAATTCACCACCAACTGCTTGTCCAATTTGGATACTCCCAAAACTATACCCAACTGCCAAACCTTTAAGCTTTACATAAATTTTTCTACCAACATCATACGTTGTGTACAAATTGGTTTCATCTATAGAGATTTTGATTGCCGATGTTGGATTTTCAGGTTTATCTTGTATGGAAAGTGTTTTATAAATATTCCCTGATTCGTCATTTGAAACCACATAACCTTCAATAATCACATCAGTATCTATTTTAGTTGCACTCCCGAATGTATACATATCTTTTACCTGTTGAATTGTATTGGTTACAGAAATTTCAGTCTCAACACAATTTACTGTTGGAGTTGAAAAATCTTTATCTTTAACACAGCCTAAAAACAGACTTGTGAATAGAAGAAATACTCCTATTTTAGGTTTAATAGTTTGAATTTTCATAGCATTAATTTTTAAAATCTTACATATACGTTTAGATAAAATGAAGTGTTATTTCCGTACCAATATTTTGAACCAAAAATTGGTTTTTTTAATTGCCTATCTTGTTTTAGCTCAGGATAATTTGCATTTCTAGATTGCTCAAAACCTCCTGTTTTAAATAGTTCACCTAAAACATTATTAATTCCTAGAAAAAAACCAGCATAATTACCATTGATTAACCAGGATTTTCCACCAACTAGATTCACTAAAAAAGCATCGTCAAATTTTTCTTGAATTAATAATGAGTTCACTTGTTCTTGAGTAACTTCAACACCTGTTTCATCATCTATAAAAGGAACACCATCTGCATCTGTATAAAAGTTGTCGGTTCTTAATAATGGAGAAATGTCTACATAGTTATTTGATACTAAATTTGTGTTAATTTGAAACCACCAAAAATTTGGATCTCGATATTCAAAACCTAATGAATAAGCTCTTTGAGGTGTTCCAGAAAGATGATAACCTTTTAAATAAGCCGTTCCAAAATCACTATTCTCATCCGTGAAACTTTCAGACTGAAGATATAATTGTGGGTTGTTATTGTATGTAAATTGCCCAAATCCTACAGCACCTAACAACTTAATAGTTGGTGTAGCCTGATATTCAATGCTTAATTCAGTCCCGATATTCTTCTTACTCACTCCAGTAATAATTTCATTGACAAAATCGGCTTGGTCACCTAATAATCCTTCCGCAAAAAAGAATGACGTTTCTATTGCATCACTAAATTTGGTATAATATGCAGAAACTCTTGCTTGAATTTTTGGTAATCTCAAAAGATAACTTACATCACACGTGATTATTTTTTCACTCGTTAAATCTGGTGTAATAGCATTGTTAACTCTTGAATTTGAAAAAGAATTTCGAATTGTAGGAGCATTTGAAACAAATGCTGTGTTTATGTTTACCAAATGGCGACCCGTAAATTTATAGGTGAAACCACCTTTTACACTATAATCTGTGAAAGATACTTTTTCGCTTTTGCCAAACGAATTTGTAGAATATGTTCCGTTTTTATATAAACCGTCACGTTGATAAGCGGTGTTTTTAACATTCATACCAATAAAGTAATCTAACTTAGGCTTTGTAAATTGTAATTGAGCAAAACCGCTAATAGTAGTTGCATTAATAGTATAATTGTATTGAAATTTATCACCTACACCTACAAATCTATCAAGGTTATTTAAATCATTTTGTTGCGCTTCACCTTCAGCATACTGATCTAAATCTTCAAAGCCACTTCCTCCTAATAAATCCAACATATTTGCATAATTTTCTGAGGATAAATTTTGGAAGGAAACACCTGCATTTAAATTTATAGTTGAACTTAAAATAGAATTTACAGTTGAATTGAACATAATTTGAGAATCATCAACACGATCTTCATATAAATAATACAACGAATTGCCATTATTCACATTTACCTCATATAGTTCATTCCAATCTAATTGACCATTTTCTAAAAACTCTTGCTCAGCTAAATAGGCATTTGCATAATCTAAATTATCTTCAAAACGCAAATAACCACTTGGTAAATATTTCCAATAAGTTGGATCTGGGTTTTGTGCATTAAAAAAGCCTAACCTACTATTCCCAATATGCCCAAATTGATATGCTAAAGTTGTTTGTAACGTAGTATTTTCTTTTTTGTAAAAATGACTTAACATAACAACTGGCTCTACAATCTCTTTTATTCTAGAGTTTCTTTTATCACCTTCTTGCATTCCCCAATAGGCGTTGTATTTGTATCCTTTTAAATCGAAAACTTCTTGTGTGTTAGGTGATGATTTACCTCTTCTATTTGGCGCAACAAATGCCGTTACATTTAAACTATGATTGTTATTTAGTTTCTTTTCAGCCGCTAAAAATGCAGCCCATGCATTGTATGATGTTCCATCTACATAGCCTTCATCTGCCATTCTCCTTGAGCCTGAAACAACAAAAGCCCAATTATTTTTGTTCATTCCACTAGCGTACGTTGCCATAATCCTACCTGTATAACTTCTATTAGTTGCAGACAATGATATTTTTGAAACTTCTTGATAATCAGATGCTCTTGTATTAAAATTAGTTGTTCCTAAAACGCCTCCAAATGTTATTTCTGAAGGTGCTAAACCATTTGTAAAATCCTGATTTCTAAAAGCATCATTCAATCCTCCCCAATCACTCCATTGGGGTCTTCCATCATATAATTTATTCATTTGAATTCCATTGATAGAAATGGTTCCATACCTAGAGTCATAACCACGAACTTTATACCATACCTGACCAAAATTAAATGCTGCTGCTTTTAAATAAGTGTCTTTTGAAGACTGAAATAACCCAGCAATATTATCAGAACTTCTGTCTCCGTCGCCTAATAAATCATCATCCGATAAAAAAACAATACTAGTTTCAAGAATTTCTTCAATCAAAGGATATAAGTAAATAACTCCTAAATCTATCTTTTCGTTTTTTTGAATTAAAATTATTATTTTTTGAGTTTCAAAGCCTTCAATACTAATAACTAAAACCTGATTTCCAGTTGGGATATTTTGAATGAAAAAATAACCATTTATACTTGTTTCAGTAACAATAGCTGTATTTTTAATTGTAATTAAAACACCTTTTAAAGGGTTTTCTTTGGAAGCTTCAAATACTTTTCCTTGTAATGAAGTTATTATTTGTGAAGTTGCACTTATTCCACAGCAGAGCCATAGAAAAGTGATAATAACCATTCTTTTCATTTGCAATTTTTTATTAAAAATAATAAATTAATATAGATATACAAATTTTAGTTAGTGCTACCTCAATTTAAAAATTAACTAAATACTCTTTGGCTTAAATTTTGTTAGTAACTTTACATCTTCAAATTTTCAAGTTATGAAACGTTTTTCACTATTAATTTTATTTTTAATTTCAACAAACCTTCTTTTCAGTCAGAAAAATTTCCAAATTAAAACCATTGCTTTTTACAATTTGGAAAACCTTTTTGACACCATTAACGATCCAACTAAAAATGATGAGGCAAGCCCTATCATGGAGATAAAAGAAAACAGAAGTAGTGTATACAAACAAAAATTAAACAATATGGCTAAAGTTCTTTCAGAACTTGGCACAAAAGAAGCTAAAAATAGTCCTATAATTTTGGGTGTGGCTGAAGTTGAAAATCTTACCGTTTTAGAAGATTTAATTAATACCTCTTACTTGAAAGACAAACAATATAGTATTATCCATTATGATTCACCAGATTTAAGAGGTATAGATGTTGCATTATTGTATCAATCTAGCTATTTTAAACCAACACACCACGAAACTTTTGAGTTAAAATTATGGGATGAAAATGGTATGAGAATTTATACAAGAGATCAATTATTAGTTTCTGGTTATTTAGATGATGAATTAATTCATGTAATTGTTAATCACTGGCCATCTAGAAGAGGTGGTGAAGAAAAAAGTAGATCGTCACGAGAAAAAGCAGCTTATTTAAATACCCAAATTATTGAAAAAATAAAATTAAGTGATCCCAATCCAAAAGTGATTATTATGGGCGATTTAAATGATGACCCAACAAATTCAAGTGTAAAAAATGTATTAAAAACAAAAGCTATAAAAGCGAATGTAAAAGAAGGTGATATCTACAATCCAACTGAAGATATGTTCAGACGTGGACAAAACACATTGGTTTACAGAGATAACATTAATTTGTTTGATCAAATTATGTTTACTTCTCCTTTATTAACTACAAAAAAGGATTATTCAACCTACAAAATGTATAAAGTAAATATTTTTAATCCCCAATACTTAACTACCCAAACTGGCAAATTTAAAAGGTATCCGTACCGAAGTTTCGCTGGTAGTAATTTTATTGGCGGTTACAGTGATCATTATCCTATTTACATGTATTTAATTAAGGAACAATAATATAAATAATCGTAACCATAATAATTTTTATTCCTCTTGAATATCTTTTAACAATAATTGAATGGAAGTATTTCCATTCCAATGATTTTCATCTAAACAAAAGGTAGCTTTAAACAAGTTGCCTTTTTTTACAACTTCTTCTTTTGCGCCTAAACCAAAACCAATAGCGTTGTATGTTTTTTGATCGGTACCTTGAAAAATATTCAATTTTAAATGAGACTCATCTGCTCCAACCTTTTTACCGTAACCGTTATCTCGCAAAGCACTAGCTACAAATACAGGCTTCATATTTTGAGGCCCAAAAGGTTCTAATTGCTTTAATATTCTATAGAATTTAGGAGTAACTTCCTCTAAATTAATTTCAGCATCTACAGAAATTTCTGGAGTTCTTAATTCTTCAGGTAAAGTATTCCTTACGACTTCTTCAAACTTCAATTTAAAATTTTGATAATTCTCTTCTTTTAACGTTAAGCCTGCAGCATATTTATGCCCACCAAATTGCTCTATAAATTCAGAACATTGTTCTAAAGCATTGTATACATCAAATCCTTTTACTGAACGCGCAGATGCGGCCAATTTATCTCCACTTTTTGTAAAAACTAATGTTGGTTTATAATACGTTTCAATTAGTCTAGAAGCCACAATACCGATAACACCTTTATGCCAATTTTCAGCATATACAACCGTTGAAAATGTTTGTTCCTCATTATTTTCAATAATTTGTTGTAGTGCTTCATTTGTTATTGTTTTATCTAATGTTTTTCTATCTATATTATTTTGTTCAATTTCTAAAGCAAATTTTACTGCAGTGTCAAAATCCATTTCAGTTAGTAATTCTACTGCATAATTTCCGTGTTTAATTCTTCCTGCAGCATTAATTCTAGGAGCAATTATAAAAACAACATCAGTAATAGTGAATTTATCTCTTTTAACTTGCTCAATCATCGCTTTAATCCCAGTTCTTGGATTTTGATTAATAACTTGCAATCCAAAGTATGCTAAAATTCTGTTCTCACCAGTAATGGGAACAATATCTGCTGCAATTGCCGTAGCTACCAAATCTAAATAGGGAACCAAATCATCTATGGTTTGTTCTTGGTTACTTGCTAGTGCTTGCACCAATTTGAAGCCAACGCCGCAACCACACAATTCTTTGTACGGATATTCACAATCTGAACGTTTTGGGTCTAAAACTGCAACAGCATTCGGAATTGTATCGCTAGGTCTATGATGATCACAAATAATAAAATCGATGCCCTTTTCTTTGGCATATGCTACCTTATCAATGGCTTTTATACCACAATCTAGGGCTATAATTAATGTAATTTCATTGTCTTCAGCAAAGTCAATTCCTTGAAAAGAAATACCATACCCTTCACTATATCTATCAGGAATATAGGTCGCAATATTGGGATAAAAAGTTTTTAAATATGAGGAAAGTAGTGAAACTGAAGTTGTACCATCAACATCATAATCGCCGTAAACAAGAATCTTTTCACCTTCAGAAATTCCTTTCTCGATTCGTTCAACCGCTTTATCCATATCTTTCATTAAATATGGATTGTGCAAATCTGTTAAATTTGGCCTAAAAAAAGCTTTGGCTTGTTCATAAGTTTCTATTCCACGATGCACTAGTAATTTAGCAATTGTGTTTTCAACTCCTAACTCCTTGGCTAATTTTATAGTTATTTGAGGATTTGTTTCTGGTTTTAATTTCCAACGCATAGCAGTGCTTTTTCCTCAAAAGTAAGCAAATTATTTTATTGCTCCATGTAAACTATTTCATGAGAAATATTAGAAAACTGGCGAAACATTTCAAAAACACCACAATAACGTTCAACAGAAAGATTTACCGATTTTTCAATTTTATCCTTTTTAAAATCGCTTCCAAAAAAACGATAAATCACGTGTACTTTATCATAATATTTTGGGTGTTCATCTGTTAAATTAGCTTCAATTTCAACTTTAAAATCATCAACTTCAGCTCTCATTTTTTTTAATAATGAAGCAACATCCATAGCGGTACAACCTCCTAATGATGTTAACATCATTGCCTTTGGACGTAATCCTTTTCCTTGTCCGCCAACTGCTTCATCAGCATCAATCATCACGGTTCCTTCAGGAGCCACAGATTCAAAAAGCATTTCACCTTTCCAACTAACTTCAATTTTATTTGTCATAATTTTTATTGATTTAAAAATGCAAATTTAAACGAAATATTATGCAACATCGTAACATTTTACACAATTTAACTACTCATAAAATATAAATCAACTCGCTTTTAAGAGTATCGCTCAAAATAACGCTTATTTTTTTCCTAAATTGAATGAATAATAGTATATTCGATATTAACTAAAATTGAAAACCTATGAAGGAATTTTTTGCCGAAATGTCATCCCTCGAACAAACCTATTGGATTATAGCCTTGGTTGGTTCTGCAGTTTTTCTTGTAATATTTTTGTTAACATTTATTGGTGGTGGAGATGCTGATATGGAAGCTGACGCTTCAGATTTTGAAGCTGATGATGGTGGCGTTGGATTTCAATTTTTTACCTTTAAAAATATAGTAGCCTTTTTTACTATTTTTGGTTGGAGTGGAATTGCGTGCATTGATAATGGGATATCAACTTCTACAACAATTATAATTTCTACTCTAGCTGGTTTACTAATGATGGTTTTAACATCATCATTATTTTATTGGATGCATAAATTAGCCGAATCTGGAACTTTAAAAATAAAAAATGCAGTTGGCGTTATTGGTGAAGTTTATTTACCAATTGGTGCAAACCGTTCAAAAATGGGGAAAGTACAAATTAAAGTGCAAGGTAGCTTACGTGAATTAGAAGCTATAACCGATGAAACTGAAGATTTAGAAACTGGCAGCATGGTGCAAGTGATAGAAATTGTAAGTGCTGAAATATTACTTGTAAAAAAATTAACTAAATAAAAAAACTATGAATTTATTGTCATTATTATTACCACTGCAGTCTGCAGCAACCACTGTATATTTAATTGGAGCTGTTATTTTTATTGTTGTTGTATTCTTCTTTTCTATGATTAGAAGATACAAGCGTTGTCCTTCTGATAGAATTTTAGTTGTTTATGGAAAAACCGGTGGTGGAAAATCTGCAAAATGTATTCATGGTGGGGCATCATTTATTTGGCCTATTATTCAAGATTATGAGTTTCTAGATTTAACACCAATGTCCATTGAGGTCAATTTAACAAATGCCTTAAGTAAACAAAATATACGTGTAAATGTTCCTTCAAGATTTACCATTGGTATTTCAACCGAGCCAAGTGTTATGCAAAATGCCGCTGAACGTTTGTTAGGTTTAAATTTAGATGCGGTTCAGGAATTAGCACAAGAAATTATTTTTGGGCAATTACGTTTAGTTGTTGCTTCTATGGATATTGAAGAAATTAATTCCGACAGAGACCAATTTTTATCACATATTACACATAGTGTGGAAGCCGAATTAAAAAAAGTAGGTTTAAAATTAATCAACGTAAATATCACCGATATTCATGATGAATCAGGTTATATTCAGGCTTTAGGTAAAGAGGCAGCTGCAAAAGCCATTAATGAAGCAAAAGTTTCTGTAGCTCAAAAAGATAGAGATGGATCTATTGGTGCGGCAAACGCAGTACAAGATCAACGTATTCAAGTAGCTGCGGCAGATGCAAATGCTGTTGAAGGAGAAAACACTGCTAAAGTTCAAATTGCTAATTCAAATGCTGATAGAAGGTCGCGAGAAGCTGAGGCGGAAAGAATTGCCATTGCCTCTGAAAAAGTTCAAGCTGCAAAAGCTTTAGAAGAAGCTTACGCCGCCGAAAAAATAGCAGAAGATGCTAGAGCAAAACGTAAAGAAGCTGAACAAGGAGCTGATATAATTGTTCCTGCCCAAATTGATAAGCGTAAGATTGAAATTGATGCTGAAGCAGAAGCAGAACAAATAAGGAGAATTGCAAAAGGTGAAGCTGATGCAATTTTTATGAAAAAAGAAGCCGAAGCAAAAGGTATTTTTGAAGTATTAACAAAACAAGCGCAAGGTTTAGATGCAATTGTAAAAGCTTCTGGAGACGACGCTCAAAATGCAGCATTGCTATTAATTGCTGATAAGCTACCTGAATTGGTAAAAACGCAAGCTGAAGCTATTAAAAATATTAAAATTGATAAAGTTACCGTTTGGGAAAATGGTGGCGGAAAAGATGGGAAAACGTCTACCTCAAACTTTATTTCTGGAATGTACAAAGCGGTACCTCCATTACAAGAAATGTTTAATATGGCAGGTATGCAATTACCTAATTATTTAAAAGGTGAAGACATTATTGAACCTAAAAAGGAAGATCATTCGGAATTAACTGAAGATAAAGAAGAATAAAAAAATACTACTTTAATTTATTGTGTAAACTACCCCTTTAACTAGGGTTAGTTCATTTAAAACCTTGTTTAAAAATGAGTGCTGGAGGTCATATGACGGACATGATGAACAGGATAAGGCAAAATGCAGCCTTAAAAGTTTCTCGCAGAAATAAATTTAAAGGAAATAATAGAGAGACAAACTTTTCTAAGAAAAAATTATCAAAACCTGAATATGATTTTCCAAAAGTGTCAAACTCTGAATTAAAACTTCTTAAAAATAAAATTAAAGAAGAAGCCATTAAAGAGCGCAAAAAACAACTAATTGTTTTGATCTTATTTGCTGTCGGTGTTACCATAGTTTTTTTGGCTTTTAATTATTATTAAATTTCCTTAGCTTTAATTTAATATTCTTTATATCAGTTAAATATATTTCGTATATTTAGTATACAATATTCCTTTCATTTTAACATGAAATTATGGAACAATTAAAAAAAATATTATCTGATCCAACAATTGGGAAAATTGCAATCATTTTATTTGGTATTTTAATTATTTGGATTGTAATAAAAGCCGTTCAACGTAATTTCATTTCAAAACTTAAAGACAGCAACCAAAGATATAAAACAAAAAAAATTTCATCATTTGCAGGATATCTTTTCTCTATACTAATTATAACAATTGTATATAGTGATAAATTAGGTGGGCTAACAATTGCACTAGGTGTAGCCGGAGCTGGTATCGCTTTTGCTTTACAAGAAATAATTGCTTCGTTTGCTGGCTGGCTGGCTATCTTATTTGGCGGATTTTACAAAACAGGGGATAGAGTACAATTAGGAGGTATAAAAGGTGACGTCATGGATATTGGTATATTACGAACTACAATAATGGAAGTTGGACAATGGGTAGATGGAGATTTATACAATGGTAGAATTGTTTTAATTGCGAATAGTTTTGTTTTTAAAGAACCCGTTTTTAATTATTCAGGTGATTTCCCTTTTTTATGGGATGAAATTAAAATACCAATACAATATGGTAGTAATTACGCAAAAGCAAAAGTATTATTTGTAGAGATTGCAAAAAAAACCGTTGGAGACCTAACCGACAAATCTCAACAGCAATGGAATTTATTACAAAAAAAATTTATGCTTGAAAATGCACAAAGCGAACCAATGATATCTATAATTGCAACTGATAATTGGGTTGAATTTACATTAAGATATGTTGTGAATTTTAGAAAAAGACGGTTTATAAAATCTGAATTGTTTACTCAAATTTTAACAGAAGTTGAAAAAACAAATGGTGAAATTAAGTTTGCTTCTGCAACATTCCATTTAGTTGAAGCACCAGAAATTAAGGTGAAAATTACTCCGGATTAAAACATAAGTTAAAGCCAATCAAAATATTTAATACTCAACAAATTTTACATAAAATATCAAAAACTAAGTTTTGTATATTTGCCTTCAATTTTAAAATTAGACTAAGACTTAAAATGAGTTCGATTAATTACAAATTGTTTTATGCAAGCTTAGTTATTTTACTACTTTCAAATTATAGTTGGTCTCAAACTCCTCCAACTATTGCAGCCATTGGAAATCAAAACTATTGCCCTCTTTCAGAAATTAATATCGTTACTGATTTTAATATAATACCTGGAAGTGAACAAATTGAAGCCGTTTTTATTCAAATTTCAGAAAATTATAAACAGGGTGAAGATATTTTAGCCTTAATAGGCTCGCATCCAAATGTTACAACAACGTGGAGTGCTTCCGAAGGTAAATTAGCCTTAAGCTCTTTAACTACATCAACAACTACCTATTTAGATTTGATTGATGCAGTAAAAGATGTTACTTTTTATAGCAATTCGGTCTCAATTTCTGGAGAAAAATATTTTTCTTTTACAGTGGATGAGGCAAATTATCTTCCATCAACCGACCATTATTATGAATATGTTGAAGATATTGGAATTACTTGGACAGCTGCAAAAAGTGCAGCTGAAGGAAAAGATTATTACGGTTTACAAGGTTATTTAGCCACTATTACATCAATTGAAGAAGCTCAGCTTTCAGGTGAACAAGCGGCAGGAGCTGGATGGATTGGAGGTAGTGATGCTACAACTGAAGGAGTTTGGAAATGGGTAACAGGTCCTGAGAACGGAATGACTTTTTGGAATGGTTCAATAAATGGTTCTAGTCCTGCTGGCGTGTTTTCTTTTTGGAATAATAACGAACCAAATAATTTGGGAAATGAAGATTATGCGCATATAACGGCACCTGGAGTAGGGATTACTGGTTCCTGGAATGATTTAAGTAACGTAGGAGGATCATTTGGAGATTATCAACCGAAAGGATATATTGTTGAGTATGGTGGTATGGCTGGAGATCCAACATTAAATATTTCTGCAAGTAGCCAAATTTCAGTTTCAGAAACTGAAATAATAAATCCTCAAAATGGTTCAAATTGTGGTCCAGGCTCAGTGACACTATCGGCTACAGCTACATTAGGAGGAACGGTTTTGTGGTTTGATTCATTAGTTGGTGGAAGTCAATTAGGTTCTGGCACATCTTTTAGTACTCCGGCAATATCAGCAAGTAAAACCTATTATGCGCTAGCTTCATCCGATGGATTTTGTGATTTTGGAGAAAGAGTTCCTGTAGTTGCAACTATCAATAATATTCCCACGATAACAACAGTATCTCCAACTGAAATTTGTAATGGTGGAACAGCAAACTTAACCGCAAATGCCTCTTCAGGTACTATCAATTGGTATTCAAATTCAACAGGAGGAATACCAATTAGTTCAGGGAGTAGTTTTAGTCCAATAGTAACAACAACTACAACTTATTATGTTGATGCTACTGAAAATGGCTGTAGTACAACTCATAGAACTTCTGTTACTGCTACTGTATTTCAAACAAATACACCCACTACAACAAATCAAAATCAAACTTTTTGTGATATTGAAAATAAAACTTTAAATGACATCTCAATTTCAGGAACTTCCATTTTATGGTACAATGCTCCTTCTGGTGGAATCCCTTTAGATACCAACAATAAACTAACAAATAATACAATTTATTACGCCTCCCAAACTCTAAATGGTTGTGAAAGTGCTAATAGATTGGCAATAACTATTACCGTTTTTGAAACGGTTATACCACTTCTTACTTCTGAAATTCCACCAATGAATATCTGCGATGATGCTGATGATGGAGATGATACCAATGGTTTTGCTGAAGTTGATTTAACTTCAACTATTTCAATTCTATTAAATGGGAAATCGAATTCAAATTTTACAACAACTTATTTTACCGACTCAGGATATGTGAATAAAATTGACAATCCATCAACATTTACAAATACAATTTCAGGCGGTCAACCAATTTATGTAAGAATGGCTAATAACCTTGATACTAATTGCTTTACAGATATTTCGTTTGAATTAAAAGTTAACCCTTTACCTATTCTATTAAATACTGAAGTTCTTCTTGAACAATGTGACGATAATTTAGCGAATGACGGGTTTAGCTTTTTTAATTTAAATGAAGCCAACGAACTAATTTCTGCAAATTATCAACACGAAACTTTTGAATTTTATGCTGATGCTGCTTATACTCAATTAATTGCAGATCCTTTTGCTTATCCTAATCCTACAGTGGTGAATAGTGAGGTTTTTGTGAAAATTTCAACTATAAATGGTTGTGAACGCTTTGCTAAAATACTTTTAAAAGTGGGAGCCACTCAAATTCCTGCTAGTTTTCATTTAGATTATTATGCCTGTGAAGATACGCCTTCAAATAATCAGGATGGTAGAACTTTCTTTGACTTTAGCAATGCGCAACAGCAATTAATTGATAGTAAACCTGTGTTTTCTTCGCAACTTGTTCGCATTTCCTTTTTTGAAAATTTAGATGATGCTTTAGCTGAAACCAATGCAATTGCTGATGTGTCGAATTATAAAAATTCTGATCCTTGGGAACAGAAAATTTATGCCCGAATTGATAGCGATGATGTAAATGCTTGTCTAGGACTGAGTCACGTAATTACCTTACGTGTTGAAGCGCTTCCAATTGCAAACCCCGTAAGTATCAATAGACAATGTGATGATGATTTTGATGGTTTTTTCCCTTTCGATATAACTACCATTGAAAGTGATCTGTTAAATGGACAAACCAATGTTACTGTATCTTACTTTGATGAAAATGGAAACCCTTTACCAAGTCCGCTTCCTAATCCTTTTTCTATCAATAGCCAAACCATTACTATTAGAGTTACTAATAACAACACAAATGTTCCTTCAGGAGCTTGTTTTGATGAAACTACACTAGAATTTATTGTAGATAAAAAACCGGTAGCTAATCTAGTTCCTGATTTAATTCTATGCGATGACGATTTTGATGGATTTATTGATTTTGATACCTCAACTATTCAAGATGCTGTTTTAAACGGACAAACTGGAATGATTGTTTCCTACTTTGATGAAAACGGAAACACTTTACCTAGTCCACTTCCAAACCCGTTCTTTTCTGAATCGCAAACCATTCGTGTACTTGTTGAAAATGAATTAAATACAACTTGTGTTGCTGAAAATACCTTTGAAATTATTGTCAATCCTAAACCGCAGTTCTTCTTAGATCAAAGTGCCATCTATTGTTTAAACTTACCACCTATTACCGTTCAAACATTTGATGCCTTAGATGCCTACACCTACCTATGGACCGATGAGAATAATAACTCCATTAGCAATCAATTTAACGCTGTAATTTCAAGTGCAGGAAACTATTCGGTTATAGCAACTTCTGCTGATGGATGTACTTCTTTTCCGCAAACTATTGCTATTGAAGCATCTAGTATTGCAACTATTACTCAAAACGATATTACCGTTGTTGATGATTCTGAAAATAATTCTATTGCAATTGATACCACCAATTTAGGGATTGGTGATTATGAATTTTCTCTCAAAAAAGCTGATGGATTCAATTCCTTCTTTCAAGATGAACCTTTTTTTGAAAATCTAATCCCAGGTATATATACACTCTCTATTCGTGATAAAAATAAGTGTGGTATTCAAACAATTGATATCTCCGTTATTGGATTTCCTAAATTCTTTACTCCTAATAACGACGGTTTTAATGATACTTGGAAAGTTCTTGGTGTTAATGAAATTTTTTACCCAAATTCTAATATCTATATTTTTGATAGGTTTGGAAAATTAATTACTCAAATTAACCCTGAAGGAAATGGCTGGAATGGCATATTTAATGGGCAACAACTTCCTGCAAC